>JABXJX010000001.1:0-15416 GCA_013375375.1 Desulfobacterales bacterium
AAAATTTGGCTGTTATGTCATACAGCGGATTTGATGCCTCAAGCGTTATCTCATGTGAGATATTATCATAATTAGTCACCGGGATATTGACCTGAGCTGTGGTTCCTCTCTCAACGCTGAATACATAACTGTCTGCGCCAAACTGTACCGGAGGTCCTGGAACAGGCGGAGTCTTTGGAGCAAATTTCTGTATGCGGTGGTTATACGTATCTGATACATAGACATTTCCGTGTGAATCAACAGCGATGCCAAAGGGAGACCGGAACCGGCCATCACCTGTGCCATGGCTTCCCCATTTTGAGATAAAAGCGCCATCTGATGTGAATTTCTGTATGCGATCGTTTCCTCCATCTACTACATAGACATTTCCAGATGAATCAACAGCTACACCCAAGGGATACTTGAACTGGCCATCACCGGAGCCCCAGCTTCCCCATTTTGAGATAAAAGCGCCATCTGATGTGAATTTCTGTATGCGGTGGTTTCTTGCGTCTACTACATAGACATTTCCGTGTGAATCAACAGCTATGCCCTCGGGATATCGGAACCGACCATTACCCCTGCCCCGGCTTCCCCATTTTGAGATAAATGTGCCATCTGATGTGAATTTCTGTATGCGGTGATTATATGTATCCGTGACGTAGACATTTCCGGATGAGTTCACAGCTATTCCATAGGGACGATAGAACTGGCCATCTTTATCGCCCCGGCTTCCCCATTTTGAGATAAAAGCGCCATCTGATGTGAATTTCTGTATGCGGGAGTTAACTGTGTCTGCAACATAGACGTTTCCGGATGAATCAACGGCTACATCCATAGGATAACGTCCAGCAGGAATCTTCCATACAAATTCATACTCCTCCTGTGCAAGGGCTGAGCTTTGCAAAGCGAATACCCCTATCAGGAGGAGTACGACGCTTAATAATAGTTTGTGGGTCTTCATTTTATCCACCTCTCCATTTTCAAATTTCAAATCACGAAAAAAGCCCACCCTTCACAAAGAAGAGTGGGCTTAATCCAAACGTTTCGGCAATTCAGCCGCCATATCCCGATGCCTCGGGATGTAGGCCTGTAACTTTGCGTCCCACCCTTTCGAGAGGTTTGCCTTTGTCGAACTATTCAAGGTTTAAAAGAGCTAAAGGTACGATACTCTAAGATATACCCATACCTCTTCATTTATCGGAAAAGCCTGCCCAAAAGTTTAATGACCAGTGACCACTACCCCCCAACACGTCAACAGATTGACAGGCCCGCTCGACTTTGACATAGCCTGTCCGGCCGAACAGTGCGGGACTCACCTCACGCAAAAATTCTATCCTTTCAAAACATGTGAATTCGCTTGCTCCTGAATCATTAAACCACCTGAAATTACTATCTATTTGCTCCAAACTATCAGTCACCGACTACCCCATATTACCACCAACCACTGACCACTGACCACTGACCACTGACTATCCCGCCGACATGGCACAAAGGTTGCTCTAACTGTATCAGTGACCAGTGATCAGTGACAAATGACCACTGACATTACTGTTGAGGGGAAGTATCTATGGATATTGCAACTGTTTTCGGGATTATTTCGGCCTTTGGTCTTGTGATCATGGCTATCATGATGGGCGGCGGACTCAGCCTTTTTGTCAATGTCCCCTCCCTGATGATTGTGGTAGGCGGGACCATGGGCGCCACCATGGTTAACTATCCTTTGAAGGAAGTACTGGCTGTGTTCCAGATTGTGAGAAACGTCTTTCTTAAGAAGCGGACGTTAAGCGAAGATGTTATTAAACAATTCATGGATTTTTCTACAAAGGCACGCCGGGAGGGGATCCTGTCGTTGGAGGCTGAACTCAAGAGTGTTGAAGAAGAATTTCTAAAAAAAGGTGTTCAGCTTTCTATCGATGGCCTGGAGCCACAGGCGATTCGGGAGATTCTTGAAACCGAGATTACGTTCGTACAGAGTCGGCACCGAAAGGGGGCAGAGATCTTCACAACCATGGGTACTTTTTCTCCCGCCCTCGGCATGATAGGCACCCTCATCGGGTTGGTACAGATGTTACAAAGTATGGATGATCCAAGTTCAATCGGGCCGGCTATGGCAGTAGCACTTTTAACAACCTTTTACGGCTCTATTATAGCCAACATTATGTGTTTGCCCATAGCCGGAAAGCTCCGTACCCGTAGCGGCGAAGAGGTCCTGATAAAGGAGATGGTCATTGAGGGGGTCATATGTCTTTCAAACGGAGAGAACCCCCGTATTGTGGAGCAGAAACTCCAGGCGTTCTTGCCGCCAAGCGAACGAAAACAACGGTATAGGTAGGGATTGTCGTTATATGAAACCAAGGCAGGACCAATTTGAGGGTGGTGGTCAGCAGAGCGGGATACGTCTTCTGATTATCTCACTCTTTATTATACTTTTGGCGTTTTTCGTTGTGATCAATTCGATTGCCATCATTGATGAAAGGCGCAAGTTTGAGGCAATGGGATCCTTGACAGGAAGTTTTGGGGTTCTGCCGGGAGGGCTTTCGCCCTTGAAGGGTGAATTAGAAGAGATTTCGCCGTCCCAACCCCCGGTGCTGTCCGATGAAAGCAAGATTAGTGAAACTGAAACAAAATCCGAGCCGCTTTCCCTCCAGACATCTCAAGAAGGAAAGGTAGTCAGCATACAAGACCGGATGATTTTTGATGAAGGCAGCCTCACGATTAGACGGCCGAGTTATGATTTTCTTAAAAGACTATGCGATGTGATTAATCAGGACAGTTATTCCGTTGAGATCGTAGGCAACACAGACAACAGGCCGCCGGATCAGGACTTGTTGCACTCTAACTGGGAGCTTTCCGCCCTAAAGGCTCAGGAGGTGTTAAAGTTTTTTGTGTCCATAGGCAAGGTCGATCCCGCGCGCCTGACGGCCTACGGCTGCGGAGAGTATAAGCCCGTTGCGAGCAACGAAACAAAAGAGACAAGGGCTCAGAACCGCCGGGTCGACATTATCCTGGATCGAAGGTCCGAGGGAGGACTTTCACAGATTTACCGGAAAGAACCATCCCGGTTTTTTGTGTTTAAGAGATTTTTATTTCGTATGGTTGATTAACGTTGCGCCGATGGGAAAAATCGATAAAAAAGATGATGGACCTAAACTAGATCACACCGGATGGATGGTGACATTCGGGGACCTACTCATGCTCCTTTTGACGTTTTTTGTCCTCCTTTTTTCCATGTCGTCAATAGATGTGAAGGCACTAAAAGGCGTCTTCAGTATTTTCAGTACGACCGGGGTCTCGTCTGATATGGAGCGGATAATTACTCCACGCGATATAATGCAGCAAGGTGCCGGTGGTGCCATGGAGCTTCCCGGTTTGAATATGATAAACGTTTTAAGAGATCGTTATCGTAAGATAGTTGAAGAGAAAAAGGATATCCACATGACCAACCTTGAAATATTAAAAGATGTCCTGACCATGGAAGATGATACCGAACACGATGAGATCTCGAAAGATTTGAAAGAGCTTATTGACGTATCAGAAGATGAAAGAGGGCTTATTATAACCCTTCAAGAAATGATTATGTTCGATTCAGGGGGGGCTGAGATCAAGGATGATGTTGTCCCGCTACTTGACTGGCTTGCTGAAGTCCTTGGGCCTGTTTCAGGCAACGTGCTCATAATGGGACATACAGACAATATACCCATAAGAAAGGGCCGTTATCGTTCGAACTGGGAGCTTTCTCTCTATCGCGCTTTAAATGTACACGATTATTTTATTGAGAAGAAGGGCTTTTCTCCCGAGCGTTTTGCCGTTGGGGGGTATGGCGACTTAAGGCCACGGTTTCCAAATGACACGAAGGAGGGTCGCCGAAAAAACAGGCGCGTGGAGATTATAATCAAAAAAACACAACAAGCCCAATGACCACAACAGTTAGGAGGAAGAGATGGTAGAAGAGGAAGAAAAAGAGACAAAAGAAGACGAGGAACCAAAGACAAAAAAGAAATCAGAACCAGACGACGCTAAAACCGGCCCCAAAATATCTATCAAAAAATGGATAATCATTGGGGTTGGCGTCCTGTTTTTGGTTGGTGGAAGTTATGCGGTATGGAAGTTCCTTTTGGCCGGAAAATTCACCGGTAAGAGTGAGCCGCAGACGGAAGAAATAGAGCCCAAGGCGGCAAAAGCCAAGGATGCAGTAAAAACCAAGGCTGAAGAATTCGGAACTCTTTATCAAATGTCACCCTTTATCGTTAATTTGTTCGGCAAGGAAGGCAGACGATACCTTAAGGCAACCATTGAGCTTGAAGTTGAGAGTGACTATATCAAGAAGCAATTGACTCAACGCACCCCACAATTGAGGGATGCGGTTCTGATGCTTCTTACAAGCAAATCATTTGAAGATATCAGCAGGCCGGATGGAAAACTTCGACTCAAAAACGAGTTGATTTTACGGATTAATCAGATCCTGCCGGGCTCCGGCGTCAGGGCGCTTTATTTTACGGAGTTTGTTGTGCAGTAAATCTAACTACTACAGAAAAACCAGGGTGTTGAATCATGAGTAATGTATTATCACAAGACGAAGTCGACAGCCTACTCAAGGGGTTATCAGACGGAGAGGTCGATGCCGAAACCGACGCTCCGGCGAGTCCGGATGAAATCACACCTTATGATTTCACCGGTCATGAGCGAGTCGTTGATGCCCGCATGCCTACCCTTGATATGATTAATGGGCGTTTTTGTGTGCGTTTCAGGATGAGCCTTAGTTCCGTCGTCCGCAAGATGGTGGACGTCAGCGTTGAGTCGGTGGGAATGGTCAGGTTTGAAAAATTCCACCGATCGCTTCCCGTTCCTACCAGTCTGCATATATTTCGGATGGAACCCCTGAAAGGACATGCAATGCTGGTGTTGGACGGCAAATTAGCGTTTAATCTTATTGAATGTTATTTCGGCGGTGTGGCCGCGGAAGACGTGAGGGTTGAGGGGCGAGAATATACCGGAATAGAGAACAGGATGTTACAAAATGTCGTTAAAGTGTGTTTGGAGGACCTTGCACATGCCTGGAGACCGGTTCACGAGGTTTCAATGAGCTATGCACGGTCAGAGGCGAATCCACAATTTGCCGGCATTGCGCTCCCCAATGATATAGTTACCGTGATTGGCTACAACGTGGAACTGGATGGGATACAGTGTCTCATGAATCTGTGCATTCCTTACTCAACCCTCGAACCAATCCGACATAAATTGCGTGCTGGGTTCCAGGGCGATCAATTGGAGGTTGATGTAAGCTGGAAGAGACGCCTGTATGAGCGGATTGGGGATGTCATGGTAGAATTGAGCGCAGAACTTGGCACCGCACAGATAACCGGGGGTCGACTTCTTAGTCTTAAGGTTGACGACGTGATTCAGCTTCAGCAGGACGTAAACGACGTTTTAATTACAAAAGTTGAAGGCGTGCCGAAACTCAAAGGGCATGTGGGAGTTATAAGGGGCAATAAAGCCATTAAGATCGAAGAGAGGTACATGGAGAGTGATTAATAATATCAGACAAAATAACATGGAAAGGATATGACGATGGCAGAGCAAGAACAAAAGAATGAGCCGGCCGAAGCCGCTTCACCGGAGAATGTTGAGGTTCCTGGGGTTGCTGAACAGCCGGGGGGTAGTCGAGATTTGGATTTTGTGCTCGATATACCGCTGGAAATTTCAGTTGAGCTGGGCCGGACTCGCATGCTTATCAATGATTTGCTTCAACTGGGGCAGGGTTCGGTTGTTGAACTGGCAAAGCTTGCCGGTGAACCAATGGAAATTTTCGTTAACGGAAAGTTATTTGCACGCGGCGAGGCTGTAGTAGTTAACGAAAAGTTTGGCGTGAGGCTTACAGACATTATAAGCCCCAGCGAAAGGGTCAAGTCCTTGGTTTAGGCCAGGAAAAGGCGGTTTATTGGTGGGTTTATCGGGTTTGTAGAGTTTATTGTGTTTCAACCCAACAGACACAAGAAACACGAGGAACAGTGCTATGGGTGATTTGGCAGAAACATCTCAGGTGATATCTCAGCCGGATCTTTGGGGGGCTGGATTTAAGACATTTGCCATGTTGTGTATTGTTGTAGCGGTTTTGATTCTGGTTCTTTTCCTTGTGAAGCGATTTTCTTATTTCAAAAATGGTTTTGGCCGCGGACAATTTATCAAGATTTTGTCATCACACCATGTGACGCCCAAGGAGCGTATCGCGCTGATTGATGTAGTGGGTGAAAAAATCGTTATTGGAATTACTCCGGGGAACATAACATTCTTGACCAAGATTGAAAAAACCGAGGCCCTGAACAGAATCGAAAGTTCAGAATCCGCCGGAGCAACACACGGTCCTTTTGCAAATTTTCTCAAGTCGTCTCTAAAAGGTAAAGGCAGATCAGGTGAGAGATAGGGCAGAGAGCATATACGTAATGAAAAATAAAGGAAGAGATATCATAAAGAGAAAAGCAACTTTGCATTTTGCGTTTTGCATTTTGCTCGTTGCATTATTCTTTTTTCTTCCTCGAGCGGCTTTCTCGGGAACCATACCGCTTCCCTCGCTCCAGATCGGTCTCGGGCAAGCCGACAACCCTGAACACGTTTCGGTTTTGCTTCAGATTGTCGCTATATTAACTGTTCTCTCTCTTGCACCGGCTATCTTGATTCTAATGACATCTTTTACCAGGTTGGCCGTGGTCTTCTCGCTTCTAAAACAGGCAATGGGCACCCACCAGGTGCCACCGGCTCAAATCATAGTAGGCCTGGCTTTGTTTCTTACCGTTTTTATCATGATGCCGGTATGGCAGCAGGTTAACAATAAGGCCCTTAGGCCATACTTGGCTGAAGAAATATCCGGGACCGAGGCCCTTGAAGCGGCGATGCATCCTGTTCGCCAGTTCATGTTCAGGCAGACACGAGAGAAGGATCTGGCCATGTTCTTGAAAATGGCCAGGCTAAACAAGCCCAGTGCACCGCGGGATGTCCCCACATCCGTTCTGATACCTGCGTTCGTTATAAGCGAGTTAAAAACAGCCTTCATTATAGGATTTGTTATATATGTGCCGTTCTTGATTATAGATATGGTGGTGGCAAGCGTGCTTCTTTCTATGGGGATGATGATGCTTCCGCCGATTATGATATCCCTGCCGTTCAAGCTAATGCTTTTCGTGCTGGTGGACGGTTGGTATCTGATCGTTGGTTCTTTGCTCAAAAGTTTTACGACAGGATGATATATGACGCCGGAATTTGTAGTCGGGTTTGCCCAAGAAGCAATTAAAGTTACCATTCTTGTTGCGATGCCGATGCTTGGACTCGGGCTTGTTGTAGGTTTGGCTGTTAGTATTTTTATGGCGACCACCCAGATTCATGAAATGACGCTGACCTTTGTTCCAAAGATACTGGCCGTTTTGATGGGACTCCTGTTCTTTTTAAGCTGGATGTTGCAGACGCTGATTGACTTTACACAAAACGTTATTACACAGATACCGATTTATATACGATAACACCCTGAGCGGGATGAAGGCAAACCGGAGGGTAATTAATCACGAAAACACGAAAGTATGAAAGCACGAAAAAGATAAGGTTTCAAAGAAACGAATAACCGATAACGAATAACCAATAACGAATATGGACTTTATTAGTCTTTCGCCTGAACAGTTTAAATCGTTTGTTCTGATTTTTATCAGGATTAGTATCATCGTTTTTATGTTTCCAATTTTCGGATCGCGCATATGGCCAAGCCTGGTTAAAGTGGGATTGGCATTGATGATCAGTATCATGCTCTTGCCGGTTGTCCGGCCTGATCCCGCATTGTTTCCGGAGACCGTTGTGGAAAGTGCATGTCTGATAATTTCTGAATTAATCTTAGGTCTGATTATTGGGCTTACATTTCGCCTGTTCTTGACTGCTATTCAGTTAGCTGGACAGCTTGTGGGGTTTCAAATGGGTTTTGCCATTGCTAATGTTCTCGATCCCGAGTCGGGTAGACAGGGTCCCATTCTTGCTCAGATGGGCTACTGGGCCGCTGCTGTGATTTTTCTCCTCCTCAACGGCCACCACGTTTTGCTTAATACATTGGCCGAGAGTTTTACCGTGGTCAGGGTGGGGTCCCTGGGACTTAGCGAAGGACTCTTTCATAAGATGTTGGAACTCTCCGGGGATATGTTTGTGATGGCAATCAAAATCGGGGCGCCGGCCGTTGCAGCTCTTCTCATGGTAAGCACGGCCTTTGGAATCGTCGCAAAGGTAGTTCCACAGATGAATATTCTTATTGCGGCCTTTCCCGTAAAGATAGTGGTTGGCCTATTCTTCTTTGGTTTATGTTTAGAGGGACTTCTCTACTTTATGAGACACTATGTTGCGGGGTTTGAGGGCATGTTGAAGGGCATAATGGGTTTGATGATGTAGAATTAGTATTCGTCAAACGGTTGCGGCTGCGCAGCTCGTTTAGCGCAAAGCTTCACTTCGTGTCGGTAACCGTCAACCGTCAGACGTTTCGAGCAGCGCAACCGAACAGCGATAAACGAATAGTCAGACGTAACGAGCAGCGTAACCGATAGACGGTAGACGCTAACTTGATAAGGAGTTGAGACCTTGGCTGAAGGTGAAGGTAATCTTCAAGACAAAACTGAACAGGCAACTCCCAGGAAACGGACCGAGGCAAGAAAAAAGGGTCAAGTTGCCAGCAGCCGCGAGGTGCCATCGGTAGCCGTGCTCCTGGCCGCCCTCTCAACTCTGTATTTGTTCGGCAGCCATATGTATAGCCACATAAAATTCATTATGCAGGACACTTTTTCCATGATAGCAGCCCCAAATCTCAGCGTAACGAAGTTTTTGGCATTTAGCAATATTACTATAGAGCGCTTCATTTCTGTGGTTTTGCCGGTTATGATTGCGGTGTTTGTAACGGCAATCCTGTCGAATGTCTTACAAGTGGGCTGGGTACTTTCATGGGAGAAACTCACTCCGGATCTTTCAAAAATAAGTCCCATCAAAGGTGTGCAAAAGCTCTTTTCAAAGCAGACGCTGATGGAGTTGTTCAAGTCCCTGGCAAAGATTGCCCTGGTTGGAGGGATCGCTTATCTGACTATCAAGGGGGAGATGGACCGTTTACCTTTACTTGCCGATATGGCCCCACAGGGTATTCTATTATACATTTTGAAAATCGGATTTAAAATTTTTATCAGGGTGTCGATGGCCATGATCTTGTTGGCTATCATCGATTACGGGTTTCAAAAATGGCAGTTTGAACAGCAGTTGAAGATGACAAAACAGGAGGTCAAGGATGAGTTTAAGCGGACAGAAGGGGACCCGCTGGTAAAGTCAAGGATCAAGCGTATTCAATACGAGATAGCCAAAAGGCGTATGATGCAAGAAGTCCCCAAGGCGGATGTCGTCGTGACCAACCCTGTCCATCTTGCCATAGCACTCCAGTATGACAGTGCTGAAATGACCGCCCCAAAGCTTTTGGCCAAGGGGGCGGGCGAGACGGCCGAGAGGATAAAAGTGTTGGCCGGGGAGCATGACATCCCGATCGTTGAGAACAAGGAGTTGGCACAGAATCTTTACAAGATGGTTGAGATCGGAGATGAGATTCCATTCATATTATATCAGGCGGTTGCAGAGGTTTTGGCCTATGTGTACCGGCTGAAGAATAAAGTTGCATAGGAAAGTAGCCATTTATCATTTGCCAATGACAAATGACGGTGAAGAAGTGAGCTAAAGTGCCTAAAATGCCTAAAGTGAGCTAAAGTTTGAGGACTTGAAGAAACTTTTTTAAAATCGGCACAAGCTATCAGGCATCAGGCATCATGGATCGGGTATCTGCTGGTAACGAGCAACCGGCAACAAGCAACGAGAAACGAGCAACCAATAACTAATAACTGATAACTAATAACCGAGGTTTTATTATGGCCACAACAACGCAAGGGACCTTAAAGAATACCTTTTATACAAACAGCAGCGATTTTATGATGGTTGCGGGCGTGATGGTTATTCTGACGGTTATGGTAATACCCTTGCCTCCATTTCTGCTCGACTTTCTGTTGGCCCTGAATATTACACTTTCCATTATTGTTGTTCTTATGGTCATGTACACGGTCAGGCCTTTGGAGTTTTCTATATTTCCGTCCCTTCTTTTGGTAGCCACGTTGTTCAGGCTTTCTTTGAATGTCGCCTCAACAAGGTTGATATTGCTGCACGGCAACGAAGGTTCCCTTGCTGCGGGCAAGGTTATTAAGTCGTTCGGCAGTTTTGTGGTGGGCGGTAATTACGTTGTGGGCATGGTTGTCTTTATGATCCTGGTCCTCATCAACTTTGTCGTGATAACCAAGGGTGCCGTGCGTATTGCTGAGGTGGCTGCACGCTTTACCCTTGATGCCATGCCCGGGAAACAGATGAGTATCGATGCCGACCTGAATGCCGGGCTCATAGATGAGAACGAGGCCCGTGAGCGTCGGGCCATCATTACAAAAGAGGCCGAGTTTCATGGTGCCATGGACGGTGCGAGTAAGTTTGTTCGCGGAGATGCCATTGCGGGAATTGTTATCACGTTTATCAATATCATTGGTGGTTTTGTGATCGGGGTGCTTCAAAAGAAGATGCCGATTGCAGCCGCGGCGCAGAACTACACCCTGCTTACGGTGGGCGACGGATTGGTCACCCAGATTCCGGCCCTTATCATTTCGACCGCCGCAGGTATCCTGGTTAGTCGATCGGCTTCTGAAGCGAGCATGGGTGTTGAGTTCGGCAGACAGCTTTTCAGTAATCCCCGTGCCAGTTATATAGGCTCGCTGGTGATTTTCTCATTCGGACTCATTCCCGGGCTTCCCCATATTCCGTTTATGGTGCTTGGTATGATTTTGGGTGGAAGCGTCTATCTCTTTAGCAGGAGAATTCAGGCCCTGGCGGCTACGGAAGCCGTCAAGGAGACCGAGAGAGAGAGACCGGAAGAGAGAGCCGAACCAGTAGAACATCTTCTTGCGCTTGATCCAATGGAGCTAGAGGTAGGTTACGCTATTATTCCGCTTGTGGACAGGGAACAGAACGGGGAACTCTTAAACCGTATCAGATCGATCAGGCGGCAGTTTGCCTTGGAGCAGGGGATGATCATTCCACCTATCCACATAAGAGACAATCTGAACCTGAAACCGGCCGAATACCGAATTTTGATAAAGGGTGTGGAGGTAGGCAAGTATGAATTGATGCCCAATCATCTTATGGCCATGGATCCGGGCGATGTTACCGATAAGATTGACGGGGTTCCGACCAGAGAACCCGCCTTTGATTTGTCCGCTGTCTGGATCCCTAAAAACAGGCAGGAAGAAGCGAAGTTTGCAGGATATACCGTGGTGGATAACGCGGCGATCACAGCGACGCACCTAACCGAGATTATCCGCAGCAATGCCGATCAGTTGTTGGGTCGCCAGGAGGTTCAGAACCTTCTGGACAATCTTGCTAAAACCAATCCCAAAGCCGTTGAGGAGCTGGTACCATCGCTGCTCTCTTTGGGCGCTATTCAAAAGGTATTGCAAAATCTTCTGAGGGAAGGGGTATCGATCAGGGATATGCTCACCATTGTCGAGACCCTGGCTGATTATGCGCCGGTTACCAAGGATCCGGACGTTTTGACAGAGTATGTAAGACAAAGGCTTGCAAGGGCTATTGTAGCTCCTTATATCGCAGAGGACGGCACGCTGCCGGTACTCACCCTCGAACAGGGTGTTGAGGATATACTTGTAAATAGCATCAAACATACCGAGCATGGATCATATCTGTCTGTGGAACCGAATATGGCTACCTCGATCGCGGACTCAGCAAGCAAGGAGATAGAAAAAGTCGTGGCTACGGGTTTTCAGCCTGTTCTGCTGTGCTCACCAGCGCTTCGAAGACATTTTAGAAGGATGGTAGAACAATTTGCACCGTCAATAATGGTGTTTTCACATAGTGAACTTCCAGGCAACATCCGGTTTAAGTCCTTAGGGAAAGTGAGCTTGTAAGAATGAGGATTTGGGGATTAGCCCGGCTTCGGCAGAGCCGAGAATATACGGACACAGACTCGGATTCTATAGCTTATGCAGGTTAGAAAATACAAAGCTGATACCATTCATAATGCAGTCAACCTGGTCAAGGAGGAGCTTGGCCCGGGAGCGTTAATTTTGTCTACCCGCAAAATGAGTGCAGGGGCGATAACTCCATCATATAATACTCAAGAACTCTTTGAAATAACTGCTATGCCAGGTGGGGGCCGCAAGGCTGAAAGGCCATATTCTTCAAAGAGTCGAGCCCTGATGGATAAAACGGACGCCGGTCTTTTTGGCTCGCTTAAGTCGGAGCTGATGAGCATCAAAGAAATGATCCTCCTTTTGAACGGCTCTGGTGGGCTTGAGGAGGGATTTAGGCAGAATCCAGGAGCCATAGAGGTTTACGGCAGCCTGATTCGAAGCGGTATTGCCCAACCTTATACACAGCTTTTTCTGGAAAAGGGGGGCGCATTCAAGGAAAACGGAGGGGCATCCTCTAAGGACCTCTATAGACGGGTCTTCAAAGAGGTTGCGAAGGTGATTGAGGTAACAGATCCTTTTAAGCATGATGATAAGGGACAGGTTGTTTCGGCTCTAATAGGGCCGACAGGAGTCGGCAAGACGACCACTATTGCCAAACTAGCAGCCAACTTGAGTCTGAAACAGAAAAAAAGTGTAGGATTGATTTCTATAGATAACTTCAGAATAGCAGCCGTAGATCAGCTTAAGACCTATGCCGGAATCCTGGGTATTCCATTCTTTGCAGCCTTCAGCCACGCTGAGTTGGAATTTGCCCTGAAACGCATGAAAGAAAAGGATGTCATACTTATAGATACGGCCGGGCACGGCCACTACGATGTGCAACGGATAGAAGCTTTGAGGGGACTATTCGGTAGTTACCTTACGATTCGTAGTCATTTGGTGCTTAGTGTCGTCACCAATGAGTTGGAGATGAAACGTGCGGCCAAAAATTTTGGACGATTAAAGTTTAATAGTTATATTTTTACAAAGACCGACGAAACACAGGCTCGCGGGGTGATTATAAATCAGCTTTTCAGATTAAAGATGCCGATTTCGTTTATTACCACAGGCCAAAGGGTTCCGGAGGATATTCTCAAGGCAACTAAAAAGGACATATTGCGCCTGTTATTTTAACTAATGGCTTCGCCCCGGTTGGCCCACATTGTTATTTGTTAATCGTTATTTGTTATTCAAATTGCAGAAATTCCAAAACTTAATTAGGGAGAACCTTAAAATGGATCAGGCAAACGGTTTAAGGGAGATGGTGAAGAAAAAGGCCTATAATATAAATGAGCTTAAAGTGGTCAAAACATGCTCCGCAGGATCGTCATCCCCCCGTGTTATTGCTGTTACGAGCGGCAAAGGGGGTGTAGGGAAGACCAATATCGTTGGAAATCTGGCTATATCTTTGAGCAGATTAGGAAAACGTGTGCTGATATTAGACGGCGATTTGGGGCTGGCAAATATTGATATTATTTTTGGTCTTAACCCTGTCTATAATATCAAGCACGTGATCAATGGTGAAAAGGATCTCGCGGATATTATCGTTAAAGGCCCCGAGGAAATTTGTATCATTCCTGCCGGTTCCGGAGTACACGAGTTGGTTCATTTGACGGACGGCCAGAAGCTTAACCTGCTCAACGAGTTCGACACATTAAATGAAAACTTTGATATCTTGCTGATCGACACAGGAGCGGGCATTTCTTCGAATATCATCTATTTTAACATAGCCGCACAGGAACGAATTGTGGTGGCCACATGCGAGCCGAGTTCTATTACAGATGCCTATGCCTTGATGAAGGTTATGTTTACCCAACATGGTACCAAGAGTTTCAAGCTACTTGTCAACATGGTCAACGATGCAGAGGAAGCAAGATCGGTTTTTGAGAGCTTGAGTAATGCTGTTGTACGCTTTTTGAAAGATATATCCTTAGAATATGTTGGGTTTATACCCAAAGATGATAATTTCCAAAGGGCGGTAAGGCAACAACGTGCCGTGTTGCAGCGCTATCCGGAAAGTAAATCAAGCAAGGGCTTTTGTGAGTTGGCTCAGCGTTTGTTATCCAACTCGACAAACGTACCCCCTGATGGAAATATCAAATTTTTCTGGAGAAAGCTCATGAGTTATCACTGAATCCATTAATCGTTATTCGTCGTGCGGCCTGCGCTGCTCGTAACGTTTTACGTTTACCGACACGAGCTGCGCAACCGACAAACGATTTAGCGCAAAGCTTCACTACGTGTCCAATTAATCCGATGCGCAAAATACAATCAAAAAAGAACTACGACAAGGCCAATCATGTTAGAGGCGGGCCTTCTGATTCCAAGCGGCCAAGGCCGAGCCCGAAGGATGAATCGGAGCGTGACGCCTTGGTTACAAGGTATGCCCCCTTGGTAAAATTTTTGGCAAACCGCATGGCCATACGCCTTCCTCCAAGCGTATCAGTGGACGATTTAATAAGCGCGGGGATCATGGGGCTATTGGATGCTATTGAAAAGTTTGATCCCGGCAGGGAGGTTAAATTCAAGACATATGCAGAATTCAGGATTAAGGGCGCAATCTTAGACGAACTCAGGAGTATGGACTGGATTCCTCGCTCAATCAGGAAAAAGGTTCGAGAGATGGAAAGGGCCATAAACGCAGTTGAACAAAGACTGAGCCGGCCGGCCGAAGATTCAGAGATAGCTGAACAGATGGGCATTGATTTGGAGGCTTACTACGACACGCTTGATAAGGCCAGGGGTATTGATCTTTTGAGTCTTGACAGGAATATAGACAGTCATAAAGACAATCCCGAATCAAAAAGGTCTTACAAAAACTTGATCAGAGGAGATTATGACCCTGGTGACCACGTTATGACCAGGGAACTCAACGAGGTCATTGCCAACGGGATCAGAGAGTTGGCTGAAAAGGAACAGTTGGTGCTTTCGCTATACTATTATAACGGCTTAACGTTGAAGGAGATCGGAGAGGTTATGGGCCTCACTGAATCGAGAATCTCCCAGATTCACACCAAGGCCGTTATAAGATTGCGCACAAAAATCAGATCGTATTTTGAAACATAGTAAGGAGAAACTTATGTACCTGACATTGGTTTGGGCTAATGATGTCGGGTAGTTAATGTATCTTTTAGTAAGAATTTAGCGGAGCATTTGAGTCCGCCGGGACACAAGGCCATGACAAAAGATCAAATAGATGAGAATAATTCCAAAGAAACGCCCGAGGTCGAAGGCCGAACAGAAGCAGAGCCCGAGACCGGCGAAGAAGATGTAAAGACCGAGGTTCCATCGGCGGCATCTACTGCTGATGTTGCCGGGGTGGCCGGCACCGGAGAGGAAGGAGAGGATATTGGCGAATCGAGCGAGCCGGCTGATGCAGATGAT
>JABXJX010000001.1:15516-67194 GCA_013375375.1 Desulfobacterales bacterium
GCTGTGGCGGAGGCCGCTGTGCCTTCAGAGACAAAAGATACTGAAGCAGGTCCTGACGATTCGCCTGCGGATGCGGCCGGTGAAGAGGATGTTGGCGAATCGAGCGAGTCGGCTGATGCAGATGATGCTGTGGCGGAGGCCGCTGTGCCTTCAGAGACAAAAGATACTGAAGCAGGTCCTGACGATTCGCCTGCGGATGCGGCTGGTGAGGCAAGCAGCCGATCAGGAAAGAGCCGGTATCTACAGACATACAAGAAGGTCGTTGCAGGTCTTGTTTTTGTACGGGAACATAAAAAGGTCGCTGCAGGTCTTGCTTTTGCGCGGGAACACAAGAAGCTTGTCGCAGGTCTTGTCCTTGTGTTGTGTATACCCCTTGTAGTGTACGGGCTGGAATATTGGCGTATGCATCCGGGAATAGACCATAAAAAGATCGCTACCGCGCGTATCTACCGGGCTCCTATTACGATGGGGGATTCGGGCGGCACGATGGAGGATTCGGGCGGCATTTTGGATCTTGCCACTTTTGTTATACTATTTTCCGAGGATCAGGATCGGACTTATTTGTCGTTAAATATTTCACTCAAGCTGTCGAACAGTAATATATCTAAAGAGATAGAGGAGAAAAAGACCCTTTTAAGAGGAGCCATTTACGAGGTTTTAGACAAGGCGGTTAAGGCTGTCAGTCCCCAAATGATGACAAAGGAACAAATGAAGCGGGATATTATTAGCGCGCTTAATGACTTGCTGGTAACCGGGACTATAGATGACGTTTATTTTACCGAATTTTTAGTGGTTTAATATGAATGTATTGCAACGACATTATACTCTTTAGTCAAGGAGAAAGAATGCCATGGCAAGCGCAGTCGACATAAAAGTCGCGCTGGGGCAAGGCAATTTGGTCAAAAAGGTACAAAACGTAAAACATCAGACCTTTAGGCGAAAGAAGTTTCCAGCGGTTCGGGATCAAAAGGAGGAGAAGAAAAAAGAGAAAGAGGCATTGGCGGAGGAATTTGCCGATTCCGACAAAGGCAGAGTTCGCGACGATGGGACAAAAGCTGATTCAGAAAGTGAAGAACAACTCCAAGATTCCGGGAACAAGAAGAAGAAAAAAAAGGTTCGTGGTGGTCTGGTGGATGTGGTCATTTGATTGCGAATTGTGGAGATCCGCAATCCCAAATCCGAAATCGGGACTTATTATATGATCTTGTCAGAAGCCGTAGGGTTTTGGGTGGTCATGCAGGTTGTAGTTGACCTGCTTTTGATCATCTTTTTTATTATCTTTATTAGGCAGTTCAGGGCTACCAAGGACAAGCGATCATCATCCGGCTTAGAGCCGTTGCACCGGGTGCTGGAACCCTTGCTGAAAGAGGCTAAAAAAGTGGCCGGGCAATTCGAGACCCAGATAAAAGAGAAACAGCGTATTATAAGAAGATTGAACGATCACCTCGACAGCCGAATCATCAGCTTGAACCTGTTACTTAGCCGGACTGAGGTTTGCCTTGCTTCTCATGATAAGGAGTCACGGGGAGAAAGCAACCCCCACAGACACGTTTACGACGTACAGCAGGAGATCATAACACTTGGAGAAAAGGGGTTCGGTCCTCAGGAGATAGCAAAGCATATGGGGATTTCAAAAGGAGAGGTGACGCTCGTTCTGGAATTGAAAAAAAAGTTCGAGGAAATGGAGAGAAGTAACTAAACGTCGCTCCAAACAACCCCAATGGACCCGACAAACCCAATAAACCCAACCAAGCTTATCCTTCAGAGCAAGTCCGGCCAAAGCAAGGTCCTGCCATTTAATAAAGGCGAGGTCATTCAGGGAAGAGTCATCAGGCCGATTTCCCCGCATCACACCTTACTTCTATTTGGAAACGAAGAAGTCACTGCTCGGACATCAGTGCCCCTGCAAGAAGGTCAGATCGCCTTTTTCAAGGTTGAGCAGGTTTCGCCGCAGTATGTCCTGAAATTGATCGAACCGCGAATTGGTGATTTAGGCGGTATAGCCGGTTTGTTGACAAGTAATGCTTTGCGTGAATCTCCTTACAAGAGCTTAATTAAAATATTGGCTCCATTCATGCAACCCAGAGAAGAGTCGTCCGTGTCTAAAGTTCCGAACATGCTGGTGAAGTTATGGGGCTTGATCAATCGTATTTCGTTTCCACCCGAACAAGTGCATCACGGGCCATTTCTTAAATCATTCATAGATGGGTCCGGAATGATCTGGGAAAATAAACTCAAGTCCTTCCTGCTTTCTGAGTTTCAATCCATGAATAGCCCGGAGATCCTGATAGAACAGGACTTGAAAGGCCTGGCATTAAAGATTTTGGCAGATGGTGTGACATATAAGTCGGTTACTACTGAAGCTATTAGCAGATTCATTGATAGCCTTGAACAGTTTCAATTGTTGAATGTCTCCAGATTAGAAGGGCAAAGGGAGCTTTTTTTTACGATTCCTCTGCAATTCCACAATCAGTTTGGTTTTGGGGAATTCTTAATCAAGCTTCCCCGAGAGAGAAAAGATGAAGGGGCCGGCAGAGATGGGAACAAGGTGCTTAGGGTGTCCCTTTTTTTGCAGATGTCCCGTCTTGGGCCGGTCCGTGCGGATGTTTCAGTCTTGCAAAAAGCTATCAGGGTTGCTTTTTTGGTGTCCGAAGAGGAAATACAATCTCTTTTTAATAATTACGCAGATTTGCTGAAACACCAACTTGAAAGGCACGGTTTTTATCTGCAGGAGGTCACATGCCGCTTGCAGGAAGCAAATGTGTTGACTCAGACCTCTTTAGTTGAAGATCTTTTTGATTCTGAAGATCACCAGATCAATCTGGTTATATAAAAGAACCGGATAAATTATTCTAACGGGTTTAATAGGACTTGAAGATGCCCTCGAAACGAAAAAAGGCTGCTGCTCTCAAATACAGACCGGAACAGGATAGCGCCCCAAAAATCACCGCAAAGGGCACCGGACTGATTGCGGAGAAGATCATCGATATCGCGCGTAAACACGGCGTCCCTGTTAAGGATGATCCTGACCTTGTTGAGGTGTTATCGAGGCTTGATCTTGATGAAGAGATCCCTCCCGAACTCTATGTCATCGTGGCGGAGCTGCTTGCCTTCATCTACAGCCTGAACCGGAAAAAAGGCTCAAACTAGGAAGATTTTTCCCTAATCCCGCAACCCAAACCTGCCATTATTTTTATTTAGTCTCGCGGTAATTAGAGCATTTCAAAAATATGCCTTTCGCGGTGTTTGTCGTGCCTGGAGATTGCAGATTGAGGTTTCAGATAGTTACTTATATTTCAGATAGTTGCGACTTAATAGCCGTGATTGGAGAACAAACCTGCAATCCGCAATCCGCAACCCAAAATCCCCAGGAAGCCTTGGCATCTTCGTTGCATTGGTAGTGTTCAAAGCTCTCAAAAAGGAGGATCGAGAGGATTGGACATAGGTGTTTTAAATGCTGTCAGGGGCAGCCGCGTTCAAGGGCGCAGGTTTGATATTATCTCCAACAATCTTGCCAACGTGGGTACTGCCGGGTTCAAAAAGGACATGCTCACTTTTGACCAGACTCTTCAGGGATCCGTCAGAACCGACCTGCGACAAGGGAACCTAAGGCTTACAGGCAACTCTCTCGATATTGCATTACATGGTGACGGGTTTTTTGAGATCAGAACTCCCGACGGCGTTCGATATACGCGAAACGGAAGCTTTTCTCTGAATGCCGATAGTGCGCTTGTCACACAAAACGGTGATCCGGTCTTGGGTGAAAACGGGGTCATTCGTGTAGAAGGCGACAATATCAACATCGATACCAAAGGGCAGATAACGGTAGACGAATCAGCGGCGGATACCTTGTCGATTGTCTCATTTGTTCGCCCTGAGCTGCTCCGGAAAGAAGGCTTATCCTATTCAGTCTACAATGGTGATCAAAGAGAAATTGTGAAGCCGGAAGAGGTCTTTGTCAAGCAGGGATATCTTGAGGAGTCGAATGTAGTAGTTGTGGAGGAGATGACCAGGATGATCGAAGCCCTCAGGACTTATGAATCTTACCAGAAGGTCCTTCAGACATTTGATGAGACAACCTACAAATCGGTCAATGATGTGGGGAGAGTGCAGTAATCGGGCTTCGCCCAGATTGGAGTAATGGAGTGATGGAGTACAGGAAAGATATACATAATTGTTATTCGAATAACTAATAACGAATAACGAATAACGTATGCCGGTACAAATTAACCTTTACTAAAAGCTTTATGATTTTCCGCCACAGGCGGATAGAAATTCCGAGACGTACCAACAACAAGCCATGGAGGTGACAAGATGTTAAGGGGATTATGGACAGCTGCTTCAGGAATGGCCGCCCAGCAATTAAATATTGATGTTATTTCACACAACCTGGCCAACGTAAACACCGTGGGATTCAAGAAAAGTCGTTCCGACTTTCAGGATCTTATGTACCAGACACTTCGTATTGCGGGTGCCACGACAGCCGCAGGCACCCAGCTTCCAACCGGTATCCAGGTTGGAATGGGTACAAAACCGGCCGGGGTGCACAAGATATTCTCGCAGGGGGACTATAACCAGACGGATAATGAACTTGATCTGGCAATTGAGGGGAAAGGCTTTTTCAAGGTAGTGAGCAATGATGAAGAGGTCTATACCCGGGCCGGTAATTTCAAGATAGACAGTGAGGGATATATTTGTACCTCTGCCGGCGAAAGGCTGCAGCCCGAGATCACAATTGACCCCGAGGCCGTTTCTATTTCTATCGATTCCGGTGGGAAACTTGTGGTCTATGGCCAGGACGCAGATGCGCCCCTGAATGAGGAGGATATCAACTTGTATTCATTTCCCAATCCTGCCGGCCTCTACAGCATGGGGCGGAACCTTTATCGGCCTACTGAAGCCTCCGGGGAGGCTACCGAAGGCGCACCCGGCTTAGACGGCCTCGGCACTATTGCCCAGGGGTATTTGGAAATGTCGAATGTGAATGTGGTCGAGGAGATGGTCTCGATGATCGTTGGTCAGCGGGCATACGAGGTAAACTCCAAGGCGATTCAGACTGCCGATAATATGCTCCAGATGGCCAACAATATTAAGAGGTAAAATGAGAAATCTCAATGCCATACTACTTGCCGTAATTATTGCTATAGCGGCGGCATTCGGCTTTTGTGAGGCCTGGGCGGATGCGCGGACTTGCGTTGCCGTGAAGGAGGAGGCCTGGGTCAAAGGCGAAAAGGTCTATTTAAAAGATGTCGCCGGCATAGAGGGCACGACTCGTTTGCAGGAGCGATTAGGTGCGATTTATCTTGGCTATGCCCCGAGACCGGCCGGTCACAAGATTTTGAAAGGTTCATGGATTGAATCCAAGATCCGTTCAAAAAGATGGTTGCCGGCAGATATTGCCGTGAGCATACCGGAGTCCGTCAGGGTCAGCCGGACCTGGCAATCTATCCAGGAGGAAAGATTTTCAGATCTTTTCAATGACTATATGGCCAAGCAGCTCAAGGGACACGAGGGGGATTTCAGGGTCGGCCGTTTTAAAGTAGTTGGTAACGGCCCGCTTCCTGATGGTGAGATAAGCATTGAACTTGTGCGCCATACTGATGGAAAGCTATTTGGATATATTAGCCTGACCGCTATCGTCCGGGTGGACGGCAAGGTCGAGCGGCGGGTTGTGCTGTCAGGGTGGGTAGACAGATTTGAGAATGTCCTTTGCATAAGGCATTCGCTTAAGCGCAACAGCATTATAACCGAAGAGGATATTTGTATAAAGCGGAGAAATATTTCCAGGTTGCCGTACAATGTCCTGACAAGCAAGGAGGAGGTCGTCGGCAAGAGGGTCAAGCACAACCTAAAATCCAATACAGTGATGTTGGCCAATATGGTTGAGGATCCACCGCTGATAAAAAGGGGCGACAAGGTTACCATTGTGGCCGAATCACCCACCCTTCTGGTAACAGCCTTGGGTATCGCACGGGGTAAAGGGGGCCTGGGGGATCAGATCCGTGTCGAAAACTGTATAAACCGAAAAGAAATAATCGCACGCGTAGTTAATGGATCAACAGTAATGGTCGAATTTTAAATGATGTCAGTTGTCCGTTGTCAAGAATAAGAATGAAGGTGGATTGATTTTATGAACTATCTCATTTTCGTAAAAAATGCCCTTTTGGGTCAAATTCAAAATTCAAAATTCAAAATTCAAAATGCTATAGTTTGTCTTATGATTTTAGGGATGGCGAATTTGTCAGGGTGTTCCACCATTATGCATAAAGCCTCTGCTCGGGCTCCCGGCGGCGATATCCGGGTCCCACAGCCGGAGAGTTACCCGATCCCGATCCCTGAACCGAGCGAAGGCTCATTATGGGCGGATAGTGGCAGCACCAAGCTGTTTGTGGATATGAGGGCCAGAGAGGTTGGCGATCTTGTCACTGTGACGATTTCCGAGACTCCAAGCGCCAAGCTGGACGCAAATACCAAGACCAGCCGCGATTCAAGTATTGAAGCCGGTATCACGGACCTTTTGGGTTATATGAAGGCACTGGAGGAAAAGAACCAGGGGGTTTGGAGTAGCCCCTCAGGCAAATTGGACCGGACAAGCATGTTCAAGGCGAGTCTCAAACCGAGCTTTGACGGCAAGGGGTCGAGTGATCGAAGCGGAAACGTGATTGCCTCGATTACAGCGCGAGTTGTTCAGGTATTGCCCAATGCAAATCTTCGCATATTGGGCAAACGTGAGATCAAGGTAAATAACGAGACCCAATACATTACTATTTCAGGAACCATACGCCCGGAAGATATTGCTGAAGACAATGTAATTCAGTCTACCTATATTGCCGATGCCAGGATAGAATATACGGGCAGGGGCGTAATCGCGGATAAACAGAAGCCGGGTTGGCTTATGCGAATCCTTGACCATGTGTGGCCGTTTTAGTCATTGGTCAATGGTCATTAGTCAGTGGTAAGAAATGATTTATCAATGCAAAGTGCAAAATAACCAATGACCAGTGACCAATGACAAATGATCAATCAGGAGTGAGAATGATGAAAATAATATGCAGGTCGATGGCGGTTACTTCAATTATCTTAACCCTGCTGCTGTCTCTTTCTGCTGAAGCCCCTGCCGTCAGAATCAAGGACCTATCCTCCATTAAAGGGATAAGGCATAACCAGCTTATCGGATACGGCCTTGTCGTGGGACTGGACGGTACGGGAGATAAGGCAGGAACCGATTTTACTGTTCAGTCGCTTGTCAATATGGTCGAGCAGATGGGTATTCACGTGGACAAGAACGATGTAACGGTCAAGAATGTTGCAGCTGTCATGGTGACAGCCAACATCCCTCCATTTTCAAGGATAGGGAACAAGATAGATGTATTAATATCTTCTGTTGGAGACGCCAAGAGTTTACAGGGGGGAACGCTCCTTTTGACACCCTTACGCGGTGTGGACCGTAAGGTTTATGCCTTGGCCCAGGGCCCGATCTCCGTGGGCGGGTTTGCCGCCGGCGGGGCCGCAGGGGGCGGTGTGACCAAGAACCATCCGACTGTGGGCAGGATTTCAAGGGGTGCGACCATTGAGCGGGAAATCCGGGTTTCAATGCAAGATAAACAGAACCTCATTATTACTTTGAATAATCCTGATTTTACAACGGCCGTAAGGACCTGCAATGCAATCAATGAAAAGTTTGGCCGGGCGCTTGCTGCCACGACGGACTCGGGGACCCTTAAGCTTAACATCCCCGAAGATTTTCAAGATCGTGTTGTACAGATGATTGCGATTGTTGAAAATCTTGAGGTCACGCCGGATATTGTTGCCAAGGTCATTTTGAACGAAAAGACAGGCACAGTGGTCATTGGTGAAAACGTGAGGATTTCCACGGTGGCGGTGGCCCACGGCAATTTGAGTATCCAGATAAAAGAGCGCACAACAGTGACGCAACCTTTACCTTTTGCGCCGTCTCCGCCGGCCGGTACCGATGCCGCTCAGTTTGAACTTGAGAAAGGTCCTGTTGTGGCCCCGGGCGGACAGACCGTTGTGTCGCCGGATACGGACGTAACGGTCGAGGAGGAAAAGAACAGGCTCCTCATAGTCCCCAGCGGCAGCACGATCGGCGAACTGGTACGTGCCCTTAATGCAATCGGGGTTTCACCAAGAGACCTGATTACCATTTTTCAAACCATAAAGGCCGCCGGGGCGCTTCAGGCAGAGTTGGAAATTATTTAAATGCGGATTGCGGAATGTGGAATAAAGAACGGGGAAGGCGGATTTAGCGCAAGCTTCACTTCGTGTCGGAATGTGGATTTTGGGTTGTTTTTCTGGAAACGGAAGGATAGGGGCACGGACACGGACACGAATCACGGACACGTTTTTTAATGACCAGTGACCAATGACTAATATATGGATACAATAACCAACATACATACGGAGTCCGGGATTTCGCCGACCAGTGCCGCACAAAACGCCCGGCTCAAGAAGTCCTGTGCTGATTTTGAATCGATTTTTATCTACTATATGTTTAAATCCATGCGAAAGTCCACTCCCCAAAATGGGGTTTTTGGCAACACCCACGGGAGTGAGATTTATAAGTCGATGACGGATCAGGCCATGTCTGACCATATTGCAAGGGGGAGAGGGATGGGCCTTGGAGAATTGCTTTACAATCAATTGAAAAGGAGCACTAAATAGCATCCCGCTTTAGCGAATCAGCATTTCATCCGATAAGAAATTTATAAGACAGGAGAACTTGTATGCAAACAGCCATTCAGACCCTTGAAGCCCTCTTCTATGAAAAAATTCTATTATATCAAGAACTTGTAGCATGCCTGAAACGGGAACGCGACGCTCTTATTAAGACGGATATGGACGTGCTATGGGAGATCGCAGACGAAAAACAGTCGATCGTATCTCGCATAGCAACCGTGCGCGAAAAGATTCTGGCGGCCCTTTCAGAGGCCTCGATAGACCATGGCATGAATGTCTCTTCGTTTAGCCTTGCCGACGTGTTGGCACTTATTCCACAGGGGCATCGTGCCCGCCGGTTCAAGAAGACTTACCTGTCTCTGGTGGCCTTGAAAGACGAAATCCACCAGCGCAGCCGGGAAAATAGACTTTTTATTGAAGAAAGCCTTGATTTTTTGGATGAACTCATCGGGGTTATAGTGGGCGCCGCCGATAAACCAAAGCCTGTTTACAATAATGGTCGATCTTTAACCTGCGGCAAACGTCACGCGAACCTGTTACTGCACAAAGAGGTGTAACCATGTCCGGTATAGGATTGGTATTGAGTATTGCCAAGGTCGCCCTGGCAGCCCAGGCGTCCAGCATGGATGTGACCGGCCACAATATTGCCAACGTGAACACACCCGGCTACTCAAGACAGAGCCCTGTGTTCACGGCGAAACATCCTGCAGCTTACGGCGGGGTACTCCTCGGTCGTGGTGTAGACATGACTCAGGTGATGAGTTTCAGTGACCAATTTATTGAAAACCGACTCATGCAGCAAAAGTCGGGCATGTTTTCCTACGAAGAGATGGAGAATTACATGCAGGTCTTGGAGGGCCTATTTAACGAAAGCTCGGTAAGAAGTATCAGTACGATGCTGGCAGATTTCTGGAACTCGTGGCACGATATTGCAAACAACCCCTCCCAGGCTCCGGAACGGATCGCCTTTTATGAACACAGCAGCTTGCTCTCGGAGCAATTTAATACCCTGGACGCTGATTTGAGGCAACTTGAAACGGATTTAACCAATTCAGTGAGTGCCGGGATATATAAAATCAATCAGATTACAGAAGAGATCGCCCAGCTCAACAGTCAACTCGTTGGGATGGAAACAGCAGCCGGCAATGCCAATGACCTCAGGGATAAGCGCAACACACTGGTTTCGGAACTATCCGAATTTATAGACTTGAAGACCTTTGAGCAGGAGAACGGTTCACTCAGTGTTGTCGTGGCCAAGGGTTGTATCCTGGTTTACGGCAATGACAGCTATAAACTGGAGATGGGTGGAGATGCTGGAGACAGGATAGAATGGCAGGGCTCGGGTGGCGCTACCATTGACATAACCGACAGTATCATCACCGGGAAGCTGGGTGGATGGCTCGATATGCGGGATGAGGTCATCGCAAAGTACAAAAAAGATCTGGATGCCCTGGTCAAAGAATTCGTCTGGGCTGTCAACCAGCAGCACAGCCAGGGAGTAGGGCTGCAAGCTTTCAGTGGGACTTTGACAGGTACGTACAAAACGGGTTCAAGCGGTCTTTTATCAACCCTTACCTACGGCAATAAAATCGACTACACAAAAGATTTCAAGATGTGGACCTATGACAGCGGCCTGACTTCTCCTGTGCCGGTCGAGATCGATATGGCAATTTCCGCCGCAAGTCCAAGCTATGGTGGAAATTTTAGTGTCGCTGACACCACTTATACAATTGAGGTGACACAAGGTGGTATAGTTAATACTGATGCCATACAATTTAGTTGGAGTGAAACCAAAACGCCGTCGTCTGGAACAGCGACTATGGCGGCAGGAAGTACAAATGTTACTATTGATGGGAACACATTAAATTTTACGGCTGGTGATATCCTTGTTGCCGGGAATACATTGAAGATTAATACCGTAGCTGCAGGTGCACCCAAACCCATGAGCTTGACCCCTACAGGGACTGCAAATAGCATTTTAGATACCTATACGTTCACAGTGACTTCAGGCGGAACAATAGGAACGGATACGCTGGGAATAGACTGGTCAAACAGTATTACCTCTGGTAGTTTCACCCTGACTGCAGCCACCACTACGGTAACGGTTGATGGTATGACACTTCCTTTTACTTCAGGAGACTATTTGTATGCCAACGATGTTTTTACAATCACCACTGATGCAGATGGGACACCGACTGCCAACTTGCCGTCAGACTGGCACTGGACACTCGATTCCTTTATAAACCAGTTCAATAGGCAGACACCGCGCGTAACAGCGTCCAAGACATCTGACAACGCCTTGAAATTTGCTCCTGATACAAGCGGAGCCAGCAATGAGCTCACCAATTTTAGCTATAGTGGCGGAGTTACCGCGTCTAACACAACAATAACCGTGAACAATTACGATAAGCTGACCACGACCGGGGCGTTTCAACTGCAGAGGACAGGAGTCGATACATGGAGTATTGCGAAGAATCCCGGATACGGCGCTGCTGCCCTCATGCCTGCTGGAGGTGATGATGACGGGTTTGGTGTCGACCTTGACGGTGATGGGAGTATAGACATAACTGTCAGTTTCGATACCGCTGTGGCTGGAAATGGCTACGTAGAGTTTGACATAGCCGCCGCCACAGGCACTTACAGTTTTGCTTTTTCCGATGACGAGGCTCAAGACTCTGGGCTTATAGCAGCCCTTGGGATTAACACGTTTTTCACGGGCTCCACTGCCGGGGGCATGGGCATAAACGATAAAATTGGCTCTGACAAGAATTACATCGCGGCCGCTCAGATCAATAGTAGCACCGGGGATTTTGCCGCAGGAGACAATGCCAATGTCCTGGCTATTACCGACCTGCAATACACATCCATAGACATCGCACAGTGGACTTGCGACAGGCGTCTCGGAGACATCCCGGGGACTGTCAATGCAACCATTGAAGGCTACTATCATTCCATGGTGGGTTCCATCGGGATCAAGGCGGAAAGCATCTCAAGGGGCAGGGCCTTTAATGAGGTGATGGTTAACAAACTGGGTCAGGTACGCGACAACATTTCGGCTGTTTCCCTTGACGAGGAGATGACGAACCTCATAAAGTTTCAGCATGCCTATGCAGCAGCAGCCAAGCTTATTAACATTTCAGATGAAATGCTCAACACCTTGCTCAGTGTGAAGTAGAAGAAAGGAGTAGATTGCCATGAGAGTGGCCAACAAAACCATTTACGATATGATAAAGTTTAATTTAAGCAGTACTACCGAGGAGTTGAATAAAGCCAACGAGGTCGTGGCCACCGGAAAACGTATCACAGACCTTTCTGACGACCCAGTAGGGCTCACCCAGGTGCTCAACATCAAGTCTTCTCTGTCCAATATCGAGCAGATGGGCTGCAACATAGCCATTGGCAAATCCTGGCTTACCGCCTCTGAAAGCGCCTTGACCAATGTACAGAACATGATTTCCGATACCAAAGCCCTGTGCGTTCAGATGGCCACCGCGACGATGAGCGCTGCAGGGCGTGAGGCTGCTGCAAAGACCGTTCAAAACACCCTGGAGGAGATGGTTTCTTTGGCCAATACCGACGTGAATGGACGGTATGTTTTTGCGGGGTCAAAAACGAATGCAACAGCGTTCACCCTGGCAGGCAGCAGTGTCACATACAACGGGGATAACACCGCCTTTACTATAAAGATAGGGAGGGATGCCACAATCCAGGTAGGAAGCGATGGTGAGGCCGTGTTCCAGTCTCCGGGCAATGATATCTTCACAACCTTGAAGGACTTGAAAAGCGCCCTTGAGGGCGATGACGTCGACGGGATTCAGGCGGCGATAGGCGAACTGGGTAGTTGTCTTGACCATATTTCCGCCAAGATCTCCGACGTGGGTTCCAAGATGAACCGTATGGAGATCAAGGGAAACATTCTTCAGGATATGAACATCACCAATACTGAAAGGCTTTCGAAGATTGAGGATGCGGATATCACAGAAGCGATCATGGATTTAAAGGTCAAAGAGGTTGCCTATCAAGCGGCCTTGGCTGCGTCTGCCAAGATGCTGCGTGTGAGTTTAGTCGATTACCTGTAAGATTGACAGTGATCAGTGGGCAGTGACCACTAATATCCCGTGCCATGGAGGGCGCTATGCTTGTACTGACAAGGAAGTCTGGGGAAAAGATAACCATCGGGGATGACGTTGTTGTCAAGGTCCTGGAGATCAAAGGCTCACAAGTCAAGATTGGGATCGAGGCCCCAAAGGGCGTTGCCGTCCATCGAGAGGAGATTTATGACAGGATCCAGAAAGAAAATCTATTAGCAGCAGGTGTAGAGGCGGCCGATTTTGAGGCAGCAGAGAAACTTTGGACCCCGAGGAAAAACATGAAGGAAAAGACACAGTGAAGATTGAAACCACTCGATTTGGGATTGTAGAAGTCCAGAACGAAAAAATTATTACCATGCCGCACGGACTTCTTGGGTTTCAGGACAAGAAGCGGTTTTGTATTTTTCAGCACAAGGAAAGCTCACCATTCTTTTGGTACCAGTCTCTTGATGACCCGGCCTTGGCCTTTGTGATTACAAATCCCTGGCTATTTAAGCCCGATTACCATGTTGACCCGGCATCTGCGATCAATGCGATGGGGTGGGAGGGGGAACCGGACAGTCTCCCTTTGGAGTGTCATGTAATCGTTACAATCCCCAGGGGGATGCCGGAAAAAATGACGGCGAACCTGATCGGGCCGATTGTCTTGCATACGGAGAGACGCGAGGCAGTGCAAATCGTTTTACCTGATGACACCACCTATTCCCACAAATATCCCCTTGCGAAGCAGGCGGCTGCTTGACGAGACGTAATGTTACTGATCGTGCTTCTCACCTTCGTAATCCTTGGCCTTGAACAACAGGCAGGGCATGCCTGAGCTTCTTCCCACCACGCAAGAGGACAGTTCCTTGGATTTGAATTTCATTGCCCGGCATCCATGAGGGAAATGCTTGTCCCATGTGACGTAATAGTGCTTGCACTTGTGGCAGTCGATATATTTACGCATCACCCCTGTTTCTGGTTCATGTTTTTGATGGTTCTAAGAACGGCGAATAATAATGCGGATATCCCCCCACCAATAAGAATCAGCTTTTGATAAGACCAGATGTTGACGATAGTGGGTATTCCCAATGTCGGCAGGAGAAAATTCAGGTAGTAGATCGTAATTGGGAAAATAATGATGGCGAAAAAGACAATAGCCGATTGAAGAACCAGGCTTTCCTTCAAAAATCTGGCGAAAAACACAGCTGCCACCTGGACAGCGCCCAGGCCCTTCAGCTTTGACTCAATTTGATCCAATTCCGCGGAGAGTTCTCCGGGCCTGGCAACAGCCTCCCTGAATTCCTCGGGAACGTTAGATTGAGCCATGACCCTGGTTTGGTGGATCTTTGCTTGAATAAGGTTTAATTGTTGATAAGGAGTACCGATTAGATTCTGATAAGGATAATTGCTGATAAGGGCAAGGTATTTCTCAGCACGGTTCTCTAACTCATAAAGAGCTTCTAAAAGATTTCCTCTCTGTTCTTGTATGTTTCTGTGGCCGATAGCAAGGATAGATTCGCCATAGTGAATAATGTCCTGATAAGCGAAGTAACTATCAGCTTTTGATAGTTTTCTGAGCTTTAATTGCAGGGATTGGGCTTCTTTGATTTCTTGTTCACCCATCAGTTGTTCTAATTTACTCAGGTCATTTTCTGTTTTATTAGGAACTCCCTCCGCATCGTCTTTAGCCTGGTCAAAAAGGCTCTTGAGTTTAGGATGAATTATCTCGCTGAACTGCGCAAGCTCTGGATCAATCAAGGCATTGATATAAAATTGTCTGTTTTGTTGAATAAGCTTGATTAATCGGTGAAGGGCCTCAGATTCTTTTTCTCCCTTAAATTTGAATATGATGTCCTGATATTTCGCTTCTTCGCAAAAAGGATTGATCAAAAGTATTTCTCTTATCTTTTCCTCAGCCTTGAAAGGACGATCATGTATATCATAAAGGCGACAAAGTAAGAGAAGAAGGAAAATCTTCTGCGGTTCGGTTGCGGCATAGTCCAGGGCTTTATCAAAATAGTGCTCTGCCGCCAGGAACTCATTCTTTTCCACATTCAAAAATCCAATGGCGCAATAGGGCCTGTAATCCTTGGGGTATTTTTCCAGAGAGGATTTCAAAAGGGCTTCGGCCTTGGCAAGATTCGAGACTCGAAGACAATCTAAAGCTATCCAGAGAAACCCTCCCTTATCCTCTTCAGTACTTGTTTCCTTGATCTTGTTCCAGTTTTCGCTTGTAGCACTCCAGATGTTTGTGAAAAAACGGAGTTGCAAGTGCCTCTTGAGTTCATAAAACCCGTAACAGGCCAATTGAGCCGATTTGTCGGTTTCTATTTCTTCGGGTCCTTTACCTGATGATTCCAGATCCGGCCTCCCTTCGGCGATATAATTAAAAAAAAGCCTGTCAATTGTATCAAAAGAGAAATATCCTAATTCTTCCAAAGCCCGGGTTATCTGAGGTAGGTGCTTAGAGGGACAGTTTGTCGTGAAGTGTTTTTTATCGCCGCAATAGTAACAAGGTGGGTTGTTGCCCTGAATCAGGGCTTTCTGGTACGAAAAGAGATATAGACCACTCTTTGCCCGGTCTGGTTCCGAGATAAGTTTATAGAAAGACTTGGGTTGAATAGTATCAGAGTCGGGGACAACATCAAGAGGGTACTCATGTTGTATCAGTTTATAAACAAGGGACGAAACGTAGATCTCGCCCGGATCAACTTCTTCCCAGTTGACTTCAAGGCCTTGCGTGACTATCCTATCTGCCTTGAGATAGGCCCCTAAATCAATGATTATTTGGATTGGAAGGATCAGAGGATCCTTTTCATATCCCGGGCTTTTCCTGATAAACTCTATGACCCCCTTAGCTATGGATAGAGCCGACAGGGCTTTATTTACAATTAAGATAACAGACTTATCCGAAAGGATACTTTCCTTCTCAATTATGTCTCCCCAGACATTATCCTTTTCCGCAAGCAGGTGATTCCATGTATTATCAAAGTCATCTTTGGCGATGTTCCAGACAGGTTTGAAATAGAGCAGGGTTTTCATGAGAGGGTCGAACTTGACAGTTTCTTCCCATGTCACTCTGTAGATAGTAAGCCCCTTAGGTGCGTCTTTTTTGCCGGAAAGATCGACCATTTCGAAACGAACGAAAGTCAGGTCATGAACCAACTCATAGACCTCCTTGGATATGTAAATTTGATCACGCTCTACCAAGGGAGTCAGTTTGGCCGCTGTATTCACAACATTACCGAATATGTCCTTGTGTTCAATAATGCCGTCGCCAAAATGAACACCGATTCTGATGTGAATCTGATTTTGTGGGTCTTTGTGACGATTATGAATCTGTAGTTGTTGCTGTATTTTTATGGCCGACTTCAGGGCTTCTTTGGCATTAACAAAATAGGCCATAACCGAATCGCCCAAGATTTTAACCACAGCGCCACCGTGTTCGGTTACACATCTTGAAGCTATATCCTGATGTTGCTGGAGCATTTCTCGGCCGGCCAGATCACCCTTGGACTTAAAGAATTTGGTAGAGCCGACTATATCGGTAAAAAGGACGGCTATCTTTTGGATAGAGTCATTGGAGTACTCATCGATCGGTCGTTGTGATGAGATCCGGGATGGATCGATCTTTGAGGCTGAACGTGGTTTCATTCTTATCATTTCATCGACAAAAGGTTAGCTCAACTTTAATCTCTAATCTCCGCTAGTGCTATAAAGTATCTTAACAAAAAACTTGATTTTTGCCAAGAGAACAAATAATGGAAGGACTTACTAAATGACCTCCCTGTATAATGTCGGGTAGCAGTAATTAAAGTAAGGAGGAGAGCGATTATTGCAGATGAAGCGGGATCTCTCTGAAAAACTCTTTGCGCAGGCCAAAAAAGTCATACCTGGTGGCGTGAACAGTCCGGTACGGGCTTGCCGTTCGGTGGGCGCAGAGCCTGTTTTTATCCAGCGAGCCGAGGGCTCCAGGGTGTTTGATGCCGACGGTAATTCCTACATAGATTATGTAGGTTCCTGGGGCCCCATGATCTTGGGGCACCGCCATCCTGAAGTGATTGCGGCTATCCAAAACGTGCTGGAGCGAGGGACCAGCTTTGGGGCTCCAACAGATCTGGAGATAGAACTGGCCGAGGTTGTGATCGAGGCGGTCCCATCGGTGGAAATGGTCAGGATGGTTAACTCCGGCACGGAGGCGACCATGAGCGCCATTCGCCTGGCACGGGGCGTCACGGGCCGGGATCTTTTGATTAAGTTTGACGGTTGCTATCATGGCCACGCCGACACCCTGTTGGTGCAGGCGGGCTCAGGGGTGGCGACACTGGGTATTGCCGGTAGCCCCGGAGTCCCCGAGGCGTTCGTGCAAAACACCCTTTCACTTCCGTACAACGACGTAGATCGGGTAACCGACGTGGTTTCCAAGAAGGGTGACAATATCGCTGCCATTATTGTTGAGCCTGTGGCCGGAAACATGGGACTCGTTCCGCCTGAGCCGGGGTTCTTGGAAAGCCTGCGGGCCTTGACTCAGCAACACGGGATCATACTCATATTTGATGAGGTTATGACCGGTTTTCGTGTTGCTTATGGTGGTGCGCAGCAACTCTATGGGATTATGCCGGATCTTACTTGCATGGGCAAGATCATAGGGGGAGGCCTTCCAGTAGGGGCCTATGGTGGGAAGTTAGAGATTATGAGCAAGATCGCCCCTGACGGTCCGGTCTATCAGGCCGGGACCCTTTCAGGGAACCCAGTGGCTATGGTAGCCGGAATCGCCACATTGAAATGTTTGCAGCAACCCGGGTTCTATGAAAGGCTGGAAGCCGGATCAGCTATGCTGGAGGCGGGCATAGGGGAGATTGTCGGCAGGGCAGGACTCCCTGCAGTGACCAACCGGGTCGGTTCCATGATGGGACTCTTTTTTACCGAAGAGCGTGTCTCAAACTTTGCCGAGGCCCAGACGAGCGATTTGACAATGTTTTCCAAATATTTCAAAGGGATGCTGAAGCAGGGTATCTACCTTGCCCCGTCTCAATATGAGGCCCTTTTCGTCTCAAGTGCCCATAGTGAAGAGGACATCCAGGCGACGATTTCGGCAGCTGAAGAGGTTTTTGGTGCTTTAGGAATTTAGGGATTGACTTGGAAACCGCGATATGGTACGAGGCGCTTTATTTCTCAGAAACCGGATATTCTGTCATACACGGTCTTTTGAGTAAGCGCTCTTTGTCATGAAAGAAGACACCAAAAAACTGTTTAGGGAGCTATGGTATTACAGCAGCCTGAGCTTTTCTATTGCTCTGGCTATGCTCATCGGCTTGGGCATTGGGTACTGGCTTGATATGCGGGTATTTAACACCTCACCGTGGTTTACCCTTATCTTTCTTGGCCTTGGTATCATTGCCGGATTCCGGAACATATATCTGGCCATGAAAAGGAGCCGGAGACTGTAAAAGGAAGGCTTCAGGCTGTGCGTATAGAAAAGAGATTGCTCAGATTTATCACACTGACGAACTGGATCATTTTTTGTATAGTCACAACCTCCGGCTTTATCCTGGTGCCAGGGCCTTTTGCATGGGGAATCCTGGCCGGCGGCCTTATTGTGACCATTAATTTTCAACTGATGTATCGATCCCTCAAGTCGGCCCTGACGCCACCACATGTTGCCAATATAAGGGTGGTTTTAGGTAAATACTATCTTCGTTTCTTGGCCAGTGCTCTCATTATATATGTCCTTATAGCGGACCATTATGTAAACCCCTTAGGGCTTATCATCGGCCTATCTGTCGTGGTTACGAGTATCTTTATTGCAACAGTCAATGAAATAAGGAGAATCATCTTTAAGGAGGCGGCGTGATATGGAACATCCAATTCTCTTTCTGGTGCAGCTCTTTGACCTTATAGGGCTGGGCGATTTCGCCCACCACTATCCACATGTGATTTATTCGTGGCTTGTGATGCTCATCCTCATCGTTTTTGGGCTTCTTGCCACCAGAGCGATCAGCATAGTGCCGAACAAGTGGCAAAGCGTTTTCGAGGTTGTGATTGGTGGGATGGAGGATTTCACCGTGGACATTACCGGTGAGGAAGGCCGCCGCTTCTTTCCGATTCTTGCCACAGTGTTCCTCTATATCTTTGTGTGCAATTTTATAGGCCTAATGCCAGGGCTATTACCGCCTACCGCTAACCTTAATACGACCCTGTCTTGTGCAATCCCTGTGTTTATTATGACGCATGTGATCGGTGTGATGACTCACGGTGTCAAATACATCAAGCAGTTTACGGGGCCGATATGGTGGTTGTCACCGCTTATGCTTGTACTTGAATTGATAGGCCACTCGGCCCGCGTGATGTCGCTCTCCATCCGTCTTTTTGGAAACATGATGGGCAAGGAACTGGTCTTGGGGATTCTGTTCATGCTGGCCGGTGCCTTTTTTGCCCCGCTCCCCATGCTGGTCCTGGGCCTCCTTGTGTGCTTTATTCAGGCCTTTGTGTTTTACTTGCTTTCTACTATGTACTTTACTCTTGCATTGGAAGAAGCCCATTAATAAAATCCTAAAGTAAAGGAGGAAAAAGTCTATGTTCAAGAAACTGTCATTTTCCACGTTGGGGTCTGCATTTTTGCTGTTTGCCCTTTCCACAGTGGCCTATGCCGCAGGTGACGAGATAGGCATTAGCGCCTTGAAGTACTTCACGGTATCCGTATTTGCCGCCGGCTTTGCTATTGCCCTCGCAGCCTTTGGATGCGGTCTCGGCATGGGTACTGCAGTCAAGAGTGCGGTCGAAGGTATTGCCAGGAACCCGGAGTCCTCAGGTAAGGTGACCGTGACCATGTTGATCGGTCTGGCCTTGATCGAGGCCCTGTGTATTTATACCCTGGTTATTGCCTTGATTCTGATTTACGCTCATCCGTACTCTGACGCGATCTCAAAACTATTTGCAGTCCATTAATTAGAAAGAAAAAGAGGGCAGGGTTGCAGCCGCCAGTTCTTGGCGGTGTGCAACCCTGTTTTCTTTCTTACTTTGTTTTAAGCCCTTTCTTACAAAGACTACCCCAAGATTATTAATCGACTGAAAAATTGCTACCGTGAAATCTGTGAAAATTCCCTCAATCGCAATCTCTCGCCTGTCGGTTTATGCAAGAAATCTTGATCTGTTGGACCAAAAGGGCGTAGAGGTGGTTTCATCAGTGCGCCTGGCCGACATCTGCGGCATTAATCCCGCACAGATCCGGAAGGATCTGGCCTACTTTGGTCAGTTCGGAGTTAGGGGCGTCGGCTATTATGTAAAAGAACTCCTGTTTGAGATTAGAAGGATCCTTGGCCTGGACAAAGAATGGCGTTTAGGCTTGGTTGGGGTAGGGAATCTTGGCTCTTCCCTCTTAAGGCATGCCCAGCTTGTGATGAACGGCAACTACACCTTTGTGGCAGGATTCGACAGAAAACCGAAGAGAATCGGCTTAAAAGTTGAGGGTATAGAAGTTGCGCCCCTGGGAGACATGAATCGTTTGATAAGAGAGAAGGGCATAGAGATCGGTGTGATTGCCGCAAAGCCGGGATGGGCTCAACAGGCTGCGGACATGCTGGTAAAGGCTGAGGTTTGCGGCATCCTGAATTTTTCACCCATCCAGCTCCAGTGCCCGGCCGATGTCTTTGTCGAAAATGTCGATTTTAGCCTCAAGCTTGATGTCTTACGTTACAGGCTTATTTCAGCAGGGTCACGGCCACGTATCCGCTCAAAATCGGCTGCATAATTGAAGCCGAAGGTTGAACTGCAATAGCGAGCGCATTCCACGTCCGCCTAAGGCGGACTGCTGGGAATCTTCAAAGCTTAAGGCTCACCTGCCCTTTCAGCTTTCAGCGCCGGCCTGAGCCGGTACGTAGCACCTTACTTAGGAAGCTGCCGGTGTGGGATGCCGGGAGTTGGGCAATCTCCTCAGGTGTACCGTATCCCACTACATAGCCCCCTTTATCTCCTCCTTCCGGTCCGAGGTCGATGATGTGATCGGCCGACTTGATGACGTCCGTATTGTGCTCGATTATGATAACGGTATTGCCGGCGTCCGTAAGTCGGTCTAACACGTCCAAGAGCCTCTGAATGTCGGCAAAATGGAGCCCCGTTGTAGGCTCATCCAATATGTAGATGGTTCTCCCTGTTGCCCGCTTGCCGAGTTCTCTTGATAACTTGACCCGCTGGGCCTCTCCGCCGGAAAGGGTGGTCGCTGGTTGCCCGAGGCGAATGTAGCCCAGGCCCACATCGGCCAAGGTCTGAAGCTTGTTTCTTATCTTCCTTATCTTGATAAAGAAGTCGAGGGATTGGTCTATGGTCATATCCAGCACCTCGGAGATGTTTTTCCCCTTGTACCTGATATCCAGGGTCTCCCGATTGTACCGCTTTCCTCGGCACACGTCGCACGTTACATAGACATCAGGGAGAAAGTGCATCTCGATCTTAATGATTCCCTCACCGCGACACGCCTCGCACCGTCCCCCCTTCACGTTGAAGCTGAAGCGTCCAGGTTTATATCCGCGTGCCCTGGCCTCAGGCGTTTTGGCAAACAAGTCCCGAATATCGGTAAACACACCGGTGTGGGTGGCTGGGTTGGAACGCGGGGTTCGTCCGATAGGAGACTGGTCTACGTTGATGACTCTATCTATCTTTTCAAGACCGGCCAGTCGGCTGTATTTGCCGATCGCTTTCCTGGAATGATAGAGGTGACGAGCCAGGGCTTGATACAGCGTTTCGACAACCAAGCTCGATTTGCCAGAGCCCGACACCCCGGTGACACACACAAAACATCCCAGCGGGAACCGAACAGTGATATTTTTCAGGTTGTTGGTCGATGCTCCTTCCACGGCAATGTAGCCCTTTTTCAATTGGCGACGTTTCTGAGGCACCGGTATGGTTTTACGACCTGACAGATACTGACCCGTAACAGAGGTCTCGTGTTGAATCAAAGCCTCAGGCGGCCCATTAAATACAAGGCGCCCGCCGTTGGCCCCGGCTCCGGGTCCCATATCGATCACGTAGTCAGACAACAGGATCGTTTCTGCGTCATGCTCCACCACAAGGACCGTATTTCCAAGGTCACGCATCTGTTTGAGAGTGCTAAGGAGTCTTTGGTTGTCCCGCTGGTGGAGCCCGATACTCGGTTCGTCCAGGACATATAGTACGCCTGTTAGCTTGGAGCCGACCTGGGTGGCCAGGCGAATCCTCTGACCCTCCCCTGCCGAAAGCGTGGCCGAAGCCCGATCGAGCGTCAGGTAGCCTAATCCCACTTGGGTCAAGAAAAAGAGCCTTTCTGTTATCTCTTTTAGTATAGGATCTGCGACGACTCTGTCTTGGGGGGCGAGATGAATCGCCTCGAAAAAGTCAAGGAGTTCAGTGATCGAACGCCTGCACACCTGATGGATGGACTCTTCTCCAACCTTTACCGCAAGGCTTTCCGGTTTGAGCCTTGCGCCATGGCAGTCAGGGCAGGGTCGCACGTTCATAAACCGCTCAATCCATTCACGGGCGTGGTGTGATCGGGACTCCATATAACGCCGTTCAAGGTTCGGGATCACGCCTTCAAAGGGTCTGGAGTAGGTATGGCGTCTGCCGTCCCGTTCAATATAAAATGGAAGGACCTTACCCTTGGACCCATAAAGGATGAGGTCTTTCAGGGTTTCAGGGAATTCATTGAGCGGCGTATATACGTTTACGTGAAAGTGTCGCGTGATGGCGTCTAATACCTGATAAAAGTACACCGAGTGTCGATTTTCCCACGGAACAACAGCACCGTCCCTTAGCGAAAGCGCAGGGTCGGGGACTATCAGGTCGGGGTCAAAGACCATCATGGAGCCGAGGCCGTTGCAGGCAGGGCACGCCCCCTGGGGGCTGTTAAACGAGAAACCGGCCGGATTGAAAGGAGGATAACTGATACCGCAAAGCACGCAAGCTGCCTTTTCGCTGAAGATGAGCGGCCGGCCTTGTAACAGATCCACGTTGACCAGGCCCTCTGACAGCCCAATGGCAAGTTCGATAGAGTCGGCCAGACGATTTCCGGCCGACTCTTTGACAACCAGGCGGTCTACCACCACCTCTATGTTATGTTTTACATTTTTATCAAGTGAAATCGTATCATCCAGATCAAACATCTTGCCGTCCGCCCTGACTCGCGCAAAGCCGTCCTTTTGCAGTCTTTGAAACAGCCTTTGATGGGTTCCTTTATGACCGGTGACGACAGGAGACAAGATAATGACCTTGGTACCTTCTTTAAGGGCCATGACTCGATCCACGATCTCTTGGGTGCTCTGGGCTGTAATGGGTTGTCCGCACTTGTGGCAATGCGGCTTGCCGATGCGGGCAAAGAGGAGTCGAAGATAATCGTAGATCTCAGTGACGGTACCGACCGTGGAACGGGGATTCTTGGTGATTGCTTTTTGCTCGATGGCGATGGCCGGGGCAAGGCCTTCGATGCTGTCCACATCCGGCTTGTCCATCTTCTCCAAAAACTGGCGGGCGTAAGTCGAAAGCGATTCAACATATCGCCTCTGACCTTCGGCGTAGAGCGTATCAAAGGCCAGGGTCGATTTGCCGGAGCCGGAAATACCGGTTATTACGACGAATCGATTTCGAGGGATATCGACATTGATATTTTTCAGGTTATGCTGGCGAGCACCGCGTACGGCAATCTTGTCTAAAGACATCTTTTCACTCTGCCACCCCGTTTGTTCGGTTCCGACTCTATCTGCAAGCTTAGGGATGTTGTCATTCGGCATCTACAACTTGAGCTTTGTTTATTCTTTTAGGCGGAGTGTGTGGATTACTATTCTATGAAACTCATCCTCTCCCCTCAAAGTTTTTTCTATATTTTCGATCTCAAATCGCCCTGGAACCATTCCAATAAACTTCACCATACATTTACGTCGTGAGTCATGGGCAATGAATACAGTACCTTCGGGTTGTAGATATTTTCGAGACAGATCTATGATCGGTTTTATAGATGCTTCCTTGTAAATCAATTCAGAGCCGCAGATAATATCATATTTTCCTGTCAAATCCGGGTTGCTCCAATCCATTTTTTTTATAGATACGTTATCCAATCCATTATGCTCCGCATTCATTTGTAGGAGTTCAAGGGCATCCTCTTCATAGTCGGTGATCGTCACCTTGTATCCAAGGGCCCCGAGAAACAGGCCCGTGATCCCCATCCCCGCACCGATTTCAAGTATTTCTTTTTCCTTTTCAAAACCGATTTGAATCAAATGATCTGCCAACACTATTGACGCCTCCCAAATCTTAACCCAAAAAGGGAATTCACTGATATATGCTTCTCCTCGGTGTACAAGATTGTTAACAAAGATGTCCCAGTTTCTTATCCCGTAAAGCTCAAGCCTTTTCCCTCCTATTGTAATCGGCATCAGCTCGAGTTCGTATTTTCCTCTGATAGGTATTGTCTCCATCTTTAGAATCCTTCCGCCCCAAATTCCCTCAAAGCCATGATTTGGGCAACAGCCCGTTGAGACCCTATTTTGTTTCCTCATAGCCGCTTGCTTGATTCCCGGCAAATCTTTTCAACCAAACCGAGAACCAAATAGAGATTTGTATTTTTTACAACGTCTCTATCATTACTGTCAATCAAAAGCCACAAAGATTATACTGCCTTATACTGTATAGAAACTACACAGTTGGGCCACGATTTGAAGGGTTTTACTGTATGAAAAAGTTACAATTTTCGGTTGTTCTGCCGGGTCCTGTTTTGGTTTGGGTGCAGTTACAAGGCATCAAGTACTGGAGATTGTTAGACAAGGCGATCTTGTAATCTGTTTGTGCATGTTTTTTGCCTACCCTTTTGACGTCTAAGTCAAGCAGCACAAATTTATTAACCGCCAACTCGCTGCACTCGTTCGACACTAAAAGCCCAGAGAGGAGGCCTTTTTCTTTATCGGGAGATACTGACAAACAAAAACCGTCGGTCCGCCGTGGGCGGAGCAACCGCGCGAACTCTGTAGTTCAAGTGAGTGAAACGAACAGGCGGTGAATGTTCAATTTTTTTGAGGCTATGATTTTGTGGAACTGCTATGAATCTGTTATCGTTAAAGCTTAATTTCTGGGTCATGCCACCGTTTGTCAGTTTTCTGACCTTGTTTGGCCTGGCTGCCCTTGCCCTGGTCAAGGGAAAGAGGCGGAAGGTCAATCTCCTTTTTGCGGGTATCTGTTTACTTGGTGGACTTTTAAGTATCGACAAGGCCCTGGCCTCAGTAGTTACCGATTCTGACCTGGCATTGCGGATCAGCCGTATAGATCACATCTTCGTCGTCTTTTTTGTCCCTGTATACCTCCACTTCACTTACACATTTCTGGGAATAACCAGAAGGAAATGGTTGATTTGTCTTGCCTACGCCTTCAGCGGGTGTCTTAGCCTCCTATCTCAAGGGGACTATTACCTGTCAGGGATGAGGCAATATTTTTTCGGGTATTATGCAAAGGGGGGCTCCTTGATGTATGTGTTCGGGGCCGCCACAACCATAAATACTCTCTATTGCCTATATCTCCTTTTTCATAGTCTTGGGAATGAGAAAGACCCTGATCGAAAGAACAAGACCAAGTACATTATCTTGGGGTTGGGGGTGGCCGCGGTCATGACCCATTTCGACCTTTTGCCGCTGGCGGGCATCGGCTTTTATCCCTTGGGGAACCTCGCTTTTATTCCTATCCTGCTTTTGGGCTTTGCTATATTGAGGCACGATTTGCTGGACATTGAAATTGCCGTGCAAAAAGGGCTCATTTACTCTCTCCTGACAGGTCTGCTAACCGGTTCTTATGCCCTGATGATCATCTTATTCAATCAGGCCTTTAAGGGGATCGGACGAAGCGGTTCCATCCTTTTTGCGGTCTTCTCTTTTCTTGTGATCGTCTTTGTCTTCGAACCCCTCAAAAAGCGGGTGCAACTTGTCATTGATCGCCTGCTCTTCAAAGGCAAGTACGATTATCAAAAGACACTGATGGCGTTGAGTGACACCATGGCTTCCATGCTGAACCTGGATGAGATCATGGAAAAGGCGCTTAGGGCGCTGACCGAGGTCATGTATCTTGATTGGGGTTATGTGATGCTCGTAGACGAAAGCCGAGGCGTGTTTCATGTTTATAGTCAAATGGGCGTTCCTCCAAACGTAAAGGGGTTGTCGATCAGCAGATCAAGGCCCCTTATTCGCGAAATGGGAAGCCGTAAGAGGGAGGTAACCCGGTACACGGTTGGTGAGTGGTCGGGCTCTTATGATGATCCGTCTCTTTTAAAGGAAGATTTCAAAAACCTGGGCGGAGCCGTGATCATACCAATGGTTTTTAAGGGGGAGATCAACGGGCTCCTTGTTTTAGGGAACAAAAAATCAGGGGATCTTTTCACGTCGGATGATTTGGGACTCCTGCGTACCCTGGCAAACCAGTGCGCTATTGCCATCGAGAATGCCAAGTCGTATCAGCTAATCGAAAATCTAAACAGAAACCTCGAGAAGATGGTGGGAAAACGTACTAAAGAACTCAAAAAGGCCCTGGAGGAGAAAGAAAAGACGCAGGACTTGCTCATAAGATCAGAAAGCCTTGCTGCTGTTGGGGCGCTTGTGGCAGGGGTTGCACACGAGCTGAACAACCCGATTGCCAGTGTATCGAGCCTGGTTCAGTCATCAGTTGAGACCATGGAAGAGATTCCCGCTGAGGAGTTTATCGGCTCGGGTATGGGTGCCGAACAAAAAGAAGAGTTGATTGATGATCTCAAGTTCAGCTTGAAAGAATTGAATCGCGCCAAAGATATTGTGGCAAGCCTCCTCGGGATATCCCGTAAGACCGATGAATACTCAGAATCCGTGGTAGTGAATGACGTCTGCAATGACGCGTTGAAGGTCCTTTATAACCAGTACAAGCGTACGGAGACTGAGATTATTGAGGCCTACGAAGAGGGCCTACCCGAGATCAGAGGGAATTTTGCCAACCTGGGACAGGTCTGCCTGAATATCATAGCCAACGCCCTCCAGGCCGTGGACGGTCGTAAAGGGAGGATTGTTGTAAGGACACGATACGACAAGCAGAAGGCAATGGTCGTCTTCGAATGTGAGGACAATGGTCCAGGAATGTCCAAGAAGGTTATAAAGGATATCTTCAAGCCTTTCTTTACGACCAAGGAAGTTGGAAAAGGTACGGGGCTCGGCCTGTATATCTCCCATGAGATCGTGCGCCGGCACAACGGGAATATCTTTGCTCAAAACAATTCCCAGAGCGGCGCTACTTTCAGGGTGGAACTACCCGTCACCGGATCGCCATCCTATTAATTGCGTGCCGGGCGGCCATGCGAATGGCGGCCACAAGGCTTCCGGGATCTGCCCTGGCTGTGCCCGCGATATCGTATGCCGTTCCATGATCGACAGATGTCCGTACAATGGGAAGCCCTAATGTGGTGTTCACGCCGTCTGAAAAATGGACCATCTTAAATGGGATAAGGCCCTGGTCGTGGTACATACAGACGATTGCATCCCACCTGCCTTTTAGGGCCAAATAGAACAGGCTATCCGGTGGGTGCGGGCCGGATACATCGATGCCTTCCTCTTCGGCCTGACGTATGGCCGGCGAGATGATCCGGCCCTCTTCATCTCCAAACAAGCCGTTTTCCCCTGCGTGCGGGTTTAGGGCTGCCACAGCGAGTCTCGGCTTCGGGATATCAAAGGATTTTCTAAGGGCCTCTTCTGTAATACGAATCGTCTTAAAGACCGCCTCGGTGGTGAGTTTTTCGGAAACTAGGGCCAAGGGGATATGGATAGTTGCCAGGGCCACGCGGAGCCTGCTTCCGGCCAGCATCATGACATAGTCCGATGTCTTGGTACGTTGCGCCAGGAGTTCGGTATGTCCGTCAAAGTCGGCTCCTGCCATATGCATGGCCATCTTGTTAATGGGACAGGTTGCCAGGCCGTGAATGAGCCCCTGCATTGCCCAGTCGATACCCTGGGTTACGTAGGCCGCCATGGCAAGGCCGGTCTCCTGGGTGGGGTGCCCGTATTCAAGCTGATTGTAATCGAGGTCAGAGAGCCCGATCACATCGATACTGCCCGATTGGTATAGCCCTGCTTCAGGAACATCCACAGGGCGAATCGCCGGCCCGGTTCCAAGCCGCTTGCCTGTAGCCGTCATTACTGCTACATCGCCCAGTACCAAGGGGCAACAGGTTTCATAAAGAGACCTTTCAGCAAGGGCTTTTAAGATGATTTCCGGTCCGATCCCGACAGGATCGCCCATGGTGATTCCGATGATGGGGCGTTTTGTCGTGGCTTTCATCGATGACCTACAACTACTGTGTGTTGCGAGTTATGGGTTATGGCTTTCTCGTCAGTGACTTCCAGATAAGAGCCTTTGAACTGCAAAAGCGAGCGCATCTAAAAATGGCAAACTTCATTATGGTCGAAGATTCCCTACAGCTTGCCGCAGGGAGTTTCAAAAACGTCTTTTCACTACAAGTTCGGCCGGCAAAAGTCAAATCAGCGTGGTTTCGGCGGCACTGAGCACGGCCGGGTACGTAAGATTGCCGCAAGGGATTCTTTTCCCGGCAAGAATTTACCGCAAGGGATTCTTTCCCCGGCAAGAAAAAGTTTTATGTTGAACTGCAAGATGGCGCTATTAGAATTTTTAGAAAATAGAAGAAAATAGAAGAGAAACGGAGATTTTTCAGAACTTCATGATGTTGAAAACGTTGGGTGAAGTCGGCCAAGGCTTTAAAATGCTAAAATAATTTGGTGGCCTGAGAAAAGATACAATTGTAGAGCCTTTGAGCAAGTCTTCATCCAGAGTATTATTATATTAATTAGTTATAAACTGTTGATAAATATTTCACGAACCAATAAAGACCCCAGACTTTCCGGCTTGACAACCCATCAGCGATGTTTTAGAAACGGCACACCTTACAAGACAGATAATTACTTCTCTTCTTCAACATCTGTCAGAATCCAGCATTTTTACATTTTTTCCCGAACTAATGGATTATTAATGGACTTCCGTGTATTTATAGAATCTATATTTTTTTCGTGCTCTTGTGTGAAAACCTATGGCCCTGCCTTGTGCAGCGGAACTTCTGAGTAGGCGAGGAGGCGGCGTGCAATCTGTCTGGAATCAGGTCAAGACCCAAATACACAAAAAGATACCGCACCACAGTTTCATGGTCTGGATTGAACCTTTGGAGTGGTTAGCCCATCGGGATGATGAGGTCGTTTTGGGTTGTCCCAACGAATTTGCCAGAAAGTGGATAATTAATCATTATATCGACTTGATGGAGGCGGAGGTTAACAAGGTCTTCCAGGAACCTTGTCGGATTACCCTGGAGGCCTCTGATGAGCCTAAGGGAAATAGTGACCATTATCCGGACGAGGAGCAGCTTCCCCTTCCCAATGTTAAACGCAAGCAACATGCGCTGTATGTTTTTCACAAGGACTATACTTTCGATCAATTTGTTGTTGGTATGTGCAACGATTTTGCCTACAAGGCGGCGCTGGCCCTGGCATCCGGAGGGGATGATTACCAAAACGCACTCTTTATTTTGTCAAAGACGGGCCTTGGCAAGAGTCATCTTTCCCAGGCCATAGGGAACCACATCCTGAATCAGGATTCTGACATCCGCGTTTGCTATACCACGGCAGAGGATTTTACCAATGCCATGGTTCACGCGCTCCGGCATAACAGCATCGAACAGTTCAAAGAGAAGTATCGGAGCCAGTGCGACGTCCTGCTTCTGGAAGATGTGCAGTTCTTGAGCGGCAAGGAGAAGACCCAGCACGAGTTGGGTTACACCCTTGATGCCTTGCTTACAGCAGGGAAGAAACTTATTTTTACAAGCAGTCATCTGCCTGATGATATCCCTAAGATGGACGGAAAACTTGCGTCTCAGCTCTCTTCCGGTATAATATCCGGTATAGAATCACCAGACTACGGTACTCGTGTGCGTATTATCGAAAAAAAGGCCGCCTCGAGGTCGCTTGAGATTCCGCAAGACGTGGTCCATCATCTTGCCGGCGAACTCACCGAGAATGTAAGACAACTCGAAAGCGGCCTGATCGGAGTTGCGGCCAAGGCCTCGCTTCTTAAACTCCCCATGGACGTCAAACTGGCTGAAAGCGTTGTTAAGAATATTGTTCGACGTGCCAAGAAAATCACCATAAAAAACATTCAAAAATTCGTTTGCAAATATTACAAGATCAGCCCAGAAGATATGCTCTCCAGCTCCCGTAAGCGGAGCATTGCCCAGCCCAGACAGATTGCCATGTACCTTGCCCGCCGCTACACAGACCAGTCTTTTAAGACGATTGGCCGGAATTTCAATCGCTACCATGCCACCACTCTTCATGCCGTCGGCACAATTGAAAGGCTTATTCGAGAACAGGGCCCCATACAGAAACAGGTGGAGTTTTTTTGCAAGGGACTGGAATCAGGCAATCTTTGACCTCAATCATACCTAAGATCGAGGCAATCGTTGGTCGAGAGCACGTTACGACCGCAGAAGAGGACCTGCTCTGTTATGCCTACGATGCCGCCAACCGTCACTACCGCCCGGATGCCGTGGCCTTTCCGGCAACCGCAGATGAAGTCTCGAATATCCTAAAACTCGCCAATGAGAATCGGTTTTTTGTGGTTCCCCGGGGAGCCGGTACCGGCATGACAGGTGGAGCGCTTGCGGTTCAAGGCGGGCTGGTTCTGGCTATGACACGTTTCAACCGCATCCTGGCCATTGATATTGACAATCTCGTGGCAGAGGTAGGGCCCGGCGTCGTTACAGGGCATTTTCAGGAGGTTGTGGAAGGGAAGGGCCTTTTCTATCCACCCGATCCGTCAAGCGCCTCATTCAGTACATTGGGGGGGAATGTCGCCGAGTGCGCGGGCGGCCCTCGTGCCGTCAAATATGGCGTGACGCGCGATTATGTCCTGGGCCTTGAGGTAGTGCTTCCCACCGGAGAGATCATTGGCACCGGCGTGCGTACGGCCAAAGGTGTGGTAGGGTATGATTTGACCCGTCTCATGGTCGGTTCGGAGGGTACCCTTGGGGTTATCACGAAGATTGTGCTCCGGTTGTTCCCTCTCCCTGAAGCGGTTCGCACGTTGAGTGTTGTATTTTCCCGGATCCAGGACGCTGCAAGCACGGTTTGTGAGATCATCCGCTCAGGGGTTATACCGAGGACTATCGAGTACATGGACCATTGGGCCATAAGATGTGTTGAGGACTATCTGACCCGCCTGCCATCGCCAGACACTGCATACAGCTTACGTAATAGCATGCACGGCAATGGCGGGCAGGAAACGGGGCTTTCAGCAGACGCTGGTGCCATGCTCCTGATAGAGGTGGACGGAAGCGTGTCTGCTGTTGAGGCCGCCATGCGTGATCTGACCGAGACCTGTAGGAAGTGTGGCGCTTATCAGGTCAATGTGGCTAGCTCGGCACAAGAGGCAAAAGAGCTTTGGAGGGCGCGTCAGAGTATATCGCCCGCCCTTTTTAGGCTCGGTCCAGACAAAATCAATGAAGACATAGTCGTGCCGCGCAACCGAATCCCGGATATGGTCGAATGGATAGATGAGCTGAGGAACAAGACCGGCTTGACCATAGTGACTTTTGGTCATGCGGGTGACGGCAATATCCACTTCAATATTATGCTGGACCGGCGTGACAAGGAGGCCCTTGAAAAGGCGGAATCTGCAATCGAAGAACTGTTTGCGCAGACGCTTGCACTGGGGGGAACCATCTCCGGCGAGCACGGGGTCGGGATCACTAAGGCCCCGTATATAGGCATGGAGATCGGCAGCCAGGAGCTTGCCCTGATGAAGCGTATCAAGGCCGTGTTCGACCCCAACGGCATTTTGAACCCTGGAAAGATATTTTAAGGGGTACGCTTACGGCGGGCCAATCCGAAAAAAGAGGCAAATCCAGAGCCAGGGTCGATGTCTCATCCTATATGTTCCATATAGATGCGGTGAGACTAAATGTCGCCACAGGCCCCAGAATTCTGCTTTAAAACAAAATAAGCACTGAATATGGCGTGGTCAAGAAAAAGAAAAGCCCCAGAGGAAGGGAATTACCCGCAACCCCCAGGGACTTAGGATGAGACATCGACCCCGGAACCGGAGCCTATATGCTTATACCTTTTATCACCCCAGACAGAAAAATCAAGACAAAAAAATTTTAGTTCAATAGAATTTGCGGCAAAAATCTGCCACACACCCCTTAACCCCGCATTATCCTTATTAAACCCGCCTATTCCCGCTTTGTCACCAAATCTATCCCTCCCCCACAAAATTATAACTTACTTTCACAACAGGCTGTTGACCAAGCAAAAAAGGTTGGCCAACTCGGCTAACCCTTTGAAATTCCTGGAGCCGGCGATGGGATTTGAACCCGCGACCTACTGATTACGAATCAGTTGCTCTACCCCTGAGCTACGCCGGCCAATTTGGTGAAATACTTTGTACCATGCGGATTTAAAGCCGGTCAACGAAATTTTCAAGCTCGGGGAAAGCGTCTCAAAACGGACAAAATGGAGCGGCAAAAACGCTCCATTTCCGCTCCATGATCAGGTCAGGATTTGGTAGAGGGTTCGCCTACTCAAATCGTGCTGGCATAGACAATCCGGCGTCAGCCGAGCGAAGGAAAGGGGCCAGAGGCTGGCGTCAGAAAAGCACCTGCTTCTGGACGTCGAAACAAACGCATGAATGCATGACCAGCCTTTTCTATGATCCCACTCAATAAATCACGCCATGGAATTCTTATGTCACCGACCCGTGCGGGCTTTGTGAGAGCGAGCTGCTGCCCCTGGAATTTCTGGGAATTTGTGGAAAATCCTTGACAAATACTCACAATCTTGAGTAAATTTACTCAAAACATTGAGTAAATTGTAAACAGCAAGGAAATCAAATGTTTAAGAGGACAAATTACAGCGTACTTCTGGGCAGATTGTCCGAATCCAGGCGCTTTATTCAGGTGCTGTCCGGCCCGAGGCAAACGGGGAAGACCACCCTCGCCCACCAGGTCATGGCCGATTCCCAGTTGCCGAGCCACTATGCCTCTGCAGATGAGCCTACCCTGAAGGATCGCACCTGGATGGAACAGCAGTGGGAAGCAGCGCGGGCACAACTCAAATCCGGACAGTACGCGAGAAAGGCGGTACTTGTTCTGGATGAGGTGCAGAAGATCACCGGCTGGTCCGAAACAGTAAAGCGATTATGGGATGAAGATACGTCCAACGGACTGCCACTCCATGTGATCGTTTTGGGATCATCGCCCCTGCTGGTACAGCGGGGCCTCACGGAAAGCCTTGCCGGACGATTTGAGGTCATGCCGGTTACACACTGGTCGTTTGCGGAAATGCACGAGGCGTTCGGGTGGGATGTGGAACAATACGTTTTCTATGGGGGATACCCCGGAGCCGCTGATCTCATCCATGACCAGCAGCGGTGGTCCAGTTACATCATGAATTCCCTCATAGAGACCACGATTGCACGGGATATTTTGCTCATGACCAGGGTTGACAAACCGGCTCTTTTGCGTCGCCTGTTCGAACTCGGCTGTTCCTATTCAGGCCAGGTTCTTTCATATCAGAAGATGCTGGGCCAGCTTCAGGATGCTGGCAATACCACTACCCTTGCCCACTACTTGAATTTGCTCGGAGGCGCTGGGCTTCTGGAAGGCCTGCCGAAATATGCAGGCCAGCGGGTTCGCCAAAGGGCGTCCAGCCCGAAGCTTCAGGTACTTAATACGGCCCTGATAACGGCTCAATCCCAATTCAGCATGGAGGAAGCCAAGCGGGATACCAATTACTGGGGCCGGCTGGTTGAATCAGGTGTCGGTGCAACTCTAATCAATGGACTCAGAGGCAAAGGCATCGAGGTCTTCTACTGGTCGAGCCGTAATCAAGAAGTCGATTTTGTATTGTCCCGAGGTAATTCTCTGGTAGCCCTCGAGGTAAAGAGTGGACGTAGAAGGACCAGCTTGCCGGGTATTGAGGCTTTTTCTAAAGAATTTAGCGTAACGAGGAAGTTGTTGGTTGGGGCTCAAGGTATTCCGTTACGGGAGTTTTTGCTCGCGCCGCCAGAGGAATGGCTGCGCTGAATCTCCCCCCCCCTTTTTGTGCACCGATCCAGCGTCAGCCGAGCCAAGGAAAGGGGACAGAGACTGGCGTCAGAAAAGCATCTTCTTCTCGACGCCGAAACAAACGCATGAATGCATGACTCTTTTTCACATACACAATCACTGAAGTCTCAACTCCAACTCCATCTTGGCTCTAAGTTTGGTTTTCAGTTTGGCAACAAAAGCGTCCTTAGATGGAATGTTCGGGTTATTACGGAAAGCCTTAAAAAGATTGTCGATGGTGGAAGATTCAATTCTTCTCCGGTACAGTTCGTACTTTTCCCTCTTGTCTCTCAGGTCATATATTGCAAAGACAGTGGAGTGCTCTTTATTGTACCTCATTCCATTAAGGTTATAACGATCCAGAAGGTTCTGATACACTGGTTCTTGCACTACCCAATATATCTTGTGACCCCACTTTTCGAGGACAATACCCTTGTTCAGAATCTGGGTGAATGAGCGCTTCCAGATATCAGCCATATTTAGCCCGAATGCGTAAGACTTCCCTTTAATATCTTTTCCCCCAAGACAATCTTTGAGTGCTTGAACCAACTTGCCTGTGCTTGTCGTCTGTCCTGTCTGAAATTCTATAATGACGAAATCCTCAATATCGCTGCTAAGCGGCTTGTGTTTCACCATCACGAAATCAAAATTTCCAGTGCCAGCGAGACCCACCTCACTAAAAAGCAATAGATTATCCCTTGTCTTGAAATAATGGTCTGCAATGTCTTTAAAGACAGTGTTGTTTTGCAGAAACCTCCTTGGAGATAACGCTATAACCTGATTGCCATACTGCACAGAGCATACTCCCATAGGATATTTAACGAGACGGCTTTGTTTGTTGCATTTCTCATTTGCAAAAGGGCACCAATACCTCTTGCGGGCTGCTTTAGCTTTTGCTGATCTTGCCCTGATCGGATACCCAAATACTTCAGCGGGATGTTTTACCACTACCGTTTCCTCCAAGCAAGTGTTGCCACTCTCTGCGCATACTTTTTTCATTTATATCTGAGGCCAGAAACCAGCCTAACGCTGTTCCACAGTCACGGCAGAACGAATAGCTATCTGTGGTGTCAATTTTGCGAGGTTTGGACCATTTACGAGGTTCTCTCCTAACCGTCTTTGGTCTCAGAACCAGAATAGCATCGTGTTTGAGAGACTTAAGACCGAGGATATGCACAGAAACCGGGTTTTCGGAAAACACAATGTAGCGGTTAACCAACAAGAATCCCGCCCTTTTCAAAGAGAGAGCTAGTTCGGCCCATGCCTCGTGACGCCAGTGATGGAAGGTAAAGATGAGCCGCCCTCCCTCTTTCTTGAGAGCACGGCAGCACATCTTCCAAATGTCTGCCAGTACCTCACCATATTTGCGACCGCTGGAAACGGTTCCATCCGATACGGCCGAGGCAAGGGGATTGTAATGCCAATCCGCTTCTCGAGGCGAAAATAGACGGAGCCAGACTCGAAAGAAGTTGGATAAATCGCTGTATTGGACACTATCATAGTAAGGGGGATCGGTAACCACATAATCAACGGTGTTTTCGGGAACATTAAGGGCGGATGCATCGCCCTGGAGTATTAAGACCTTGCGTTCTCCTGCGGTCAGAGCCTTCCAGTTGGATACTGGTTTTCCCCCGTCAATCTCGCCTATGACAGGAACTTTTACACGGTGGTTACCTACGATGCGGGTCTCAATCGGCTGAACGGCCCACTCCCCCGCTCTTATAATACGGTCGTTAAAGAGCCGGTTCAGCGTCCCCGATGTATTGCCGGAAAACACCATATTGTTTTCCAATGCCGTGTAAGGAAAAGAATAAGCGTGGTGAGAAAACACATGACGGATAGCCCCAGGTCGGCGAATATCACGTCCCTTATAACCGCAGAGAAGCGAATTAAACTCCAAGGACGTTGAGATTAATAACACCATCCACAAACGATTCTCATCGGACAGTCGCGATAAGAAGTCCAGAGAAATGCTCAGATAAAGCAGCTGACGAGGCGTGAATAACTCCTGAAAACTGCTAATGCCTCGCCTGAGGAGGTCGCCAGATTTGGGGCCGTCGGGGACACGAAAATTCTGTAAGTCTCCGAAATTGAGTGATTGAGCCAAAACACGGGCCTGTCGCAGCAACTCCAGATCGTTTTTGGTCACTTTTTTGAAGAACCTCCCATGCTTGGGACAGATTCCAGCAATGGCCAGAGGAACGTAACGATCTGAAAACGGCTCGTCCAAGATGTCGACAAATGGCGTATCACATTTTTCGCAACGTTTAGTGCCTTTTACCATTAAGGACCTGTCCGTCCTGTGTCGGCACTTATGTTTCACGTTGTCAGTAAAAACGTCTCGGCATCTGTGACAGATGCGTACATCATGGTGATTACCCTCCCGCAGAAGAAAATCGTCAACAAAGAGTACTTCTCTGCAGGAACATTTTCTGCGCAATCCGTACAAGAGAAATTGAGTTTCCGCGGTTTTCTTACAGGTAGGGCAGGCAGTTCGATACAAGGGAGCAAGTTTGTTTCTCAATGTATTGACAAATTGATCAAAGATGAGCTTCTTGTGACGCAGGGGTGATAGGTTTAGACTGGCTTTTGTTTGAAGAACGGGAACCGGATCGATGTCTACACCAATAACGTTAGCTCCCATCCGGATGGCCTCATGAAGCGTCGTCCCACCGCCCATCATGGGATCGAGTATGATCTTACCCTCCAGACCCCCTGATTCGTAGAAATTCCGTTTACCTGATTCGGGAACAAGTTGCTTGAGAATGTAACGAAACGTGGTGCCTGAACGACGCGCCCACCATTTGTGAAGGTAAGTATTGGGCCGATAGAGATGCTTGTTGTACGACTCAAGCTGTGCGAGCTTGTTTGCTGCCCCCTCGGGGAATGTCTCGTCAATGGGTATCTCTTCTGTGCAAGGTTTTTCAGGTTGGTGGCCCTGAAAGTCGAATCCTATTTGAAGCGGTATGTGCATTAGATCTTTCATAGAATCGTGCGTGCGAGGACCGATTATACTGCCGTGAGAAAACAAGTGCGGCTTTCTGCTCAGTATAAGATTAGAGTTGATCTGTGTAAATAGAAAAACTTACTATTTCGGCTTGTCCCGCATCGCCTTCTATCAATAGATAGTTTTTAAAATGGTCTATATTGTGGTATACATAAACCTAAAGCACAATATATTGCGTTTGTCAAGCGAAAAGGGGCTCCTGTTTAAGACCAAACACGCGTGTAAAAGAGGGGCGGCCATGTGTTTATGCGTTGCCAGTGGTAGGGAAATATGAATAAGGCTCGAATAAGGCGCGAAGAGCTTGCATCGATGCGCCGGGCGGGCAACATCACATCATCTGCCGAGCGAAGGAAAGGGGACAGAGACTGGCCTCAGAAAAGCACCTGCTTCTTGACGTCAAAAGAAACGCATGAATGCATGATCGTCCCTCTTATTCACTCCAAATGTCAATATTTCACGATGTCCCCTCTTTCACAGACAGGCGGGCGGTGGGATAGAGGGGTATTTTTAGTCTGAACATACTGGACTCACCCTTTTCTGGTAACGGTGGGTTCTTCTTGTTGGAATTTCTTGACAAAATTGAATATTTATATTTTAGTTGTTTTTCACAAGTCACCCTAAATTCAAACATAAGTCTATTTCCATTAATTCACAGAAAAGAGGAGATTGGATCAAATGAACCTCGAAACTTCGCAAACAGAACTAGAAGTCGTTAACATGATCATTCGTGAGTTGTCACACTTTGGCAAGGATATCCAGGCCAGACTAGTTCAAACAGTAGCAACATTTCTCAAGGTTGATATTTCGGGTAGCCCTGCGTCTCCGGGCGCAACAGCGCCCTATCCCCACAGGCTGAAGGAAACGGAATCTTCCGCATCCGGAGTCGGTTTTTCTGAAAGGGAGGACTTAAGCCCAAAAGACTTTCTTCTTGAGAAGGAACCAAGGACAAACCACGAGAGAGTTGCCTGCCTTGGATACTACCTGGCCCACTTTCGTGACACTCCTCACTTTAAGACTCTTGACATCAGCAAACTTAACACAGAAGCGGCGCAGGCAAAATTTACCAACGCCGCAGTTGCAGTAAAGGAAGCCACAAGAAGGGGAGTCCTTGTCCCAGCTGGGAAGGGGAAGAAGCAGTTAAGCGCTTTGGCTGAGCAGTATGTTCAAGCGTTGCCTGATACTGAAGCTGCAAAGAAGATTTTAAAACGCATTAAGCCAGCTCGGAAGAAGGCAGCCTCAGCCAAGGAAGGACAAACAAGAGCCCGGTCCGAAAGAAAACCGCTCGGGAAAAGCAAATTATGAGTAAAGAAGCATTGCGGATAGCAATATTCAATCACAAAGGAGGAGTCGGGAAAACCACCCTAACCGTTAATATAGCGACAGCCCTGTCGGATTTAGGGAAGCGAGTCCTGTTGGTCGACTCCGATCCTCAGTGTAACCTCACATCGTACCTGATTGAAGATTCCGTAATCGATGACCTGTTAGATAAGTCCGATGGACGGAACGGGGACACAATATGGTCAGCACTGAAACCAATAGTTGAAGCACGCGGCGGTCGGAAGAAAATTGCTGGCATTGAAGTGATAGACGATGGGACCTATTTGATACCTGGTGACATAAGGCTTTCTGAGTTCGAAGCTGAATTGTCTGACTATTGGTCTGCATGTGTGGAAAGGAAAATAAGAGGATTCAGCGGTGTATCAGCGTTGGCCGAACTTGTCTCCGAATATGCCAAGAACAAAACAGTCGATTATGTTTTCTACGATACGGGTCCGAATATTGGGCCATTGAATAAAGTAATTCTCTTGGACTGTGATTATTTCATTGTGCCGGGAAGCTGCGATCTATTCTCAGTGCGAGCGCTCAAGACTTTAGGTCATACTCTCGTCACTTGGATTACTAATTGGGAGACGATTTCTAAACTTGCACCAGACGGCTTACACTTATTGCGTGGGAAACCTAAGTTCCTCGGTTATATTCCCCAGGGATTCAGAATTTATGCACAGACAATGGCCCGCAGGCCCGCTAGATACGCAGCAAGATTCGAAAAACAGTTACACAGTGATTTGATAGTTTTGCTTAGAACGGTAGACAAGGCCTTGTCAAAACCAGAAGTCAGGGGAGCAAGATTGGGCGAAGTTAAAGATTTCGGCTCATTGGTCCAAATGAGTCAGGAACAAGGTGTTGCATTTTGGTATGTAGATGGCGCTCCGGAATACCAAACTAATGAGGCACGTGACGCTTTCCATGACATAGCGAAGTCCATTATTGCTAAGACAACTTAGGCATAGGCTATGCCCAAATCTAAACTGACTAAATCTATTCTGTCTCAGATTGATGCTGCGGTTAAGGTTTACGTGGAAAACCGAGATGACTTTAAGCATCTCGCAAAGACCTTGAGGGATGATCTGGTTGAAAACAAAAATCTTAGAAAATTCATTCATTCTACCAAATTCCGTGCGAAGAAGCCTGATAGTCTTCACGAGAAGCTGAAGCGACAAGCTATTGAGCGGATGGAGAAGGGTAAGCCATTTGAGATTACGAAAGACAATTTATTCAGCCAGATTACCGATCTTGCTGGTGTAAGAATTCTTCATCTGCATACCAAACAAATGTCTGACATGCATTCAGCTATTCTGGATATTTTTCAAGAATACATGTACAGAGTCGTTCGCAAACCCGTAGCATATACATGGGATTTCGAAAACAAGCAGCTATTCGAAGACATGGGTTTAAAAACAAATATGCGTCGTTCCATGTACACAAGTATTCATTATGTTGTGGAGCCAAATCGAAGGACGAAATACCGGTGTGAGCTTCAGGTGAGAACATTAATGGAAGAAGTGTGGGGGGAAGTTTCCCATACCATCAACTATCCGGATCAAATTGATAGCGTAACATGTCAGGAGCAGCTAAGGGTGCTGGCCCGGGTTGCGTCAGGATGCACACGCCTAGTAGATTCAATCTTCCTTTCATACATAGAGCACGGAAAATTGGCCCCGAAAAAGCCGGGAAAATAGGGGACATTCTATGCTCTTCCTGTCAAGCGAAAAAATGCCCTCCTAAATATCTTGATAAATCAGCAAGATATAGATCTTCGCAAAATCGGTGCATACTTCTCCCATCAAGTGTAACGTGTTTACTCGGCGAGTCTCTCACCTGTAAGTGAACCTCATACCTTATCGTTACGTTTATCCGGCCTACTGCATTGAGCAGTCACCCATCATTCTTTATCCAGGTTACAAGGTTCGATGAGAGGCCCTGTTATTGTCCCGCCCGAGGTCATATGCCTCTACGTTCGTGAACGGGCTCTCTCGCCGAAGAGTCTAAATATTATTCTACGTTCAAGTAACCTGGATCAAAGGGCTCCTTTTTCTTCATCAAGGTCCATGCAATGACTAACAGCTTTGCTGCAAGCTTCACGCGCATTTTGGTCCGGATGCCCTTTTCTCGCTCCCGGCCTCTGAGCAGTGTGGTGAAATAGGCCATAAAGCGAGTATTGGACACTGATGCGATAAGACCGGCTTGATATAGCGCATAGCGCAGATGCGCTTTACCCTTTTTTGAAATAACCGGTACAGCAGACGAGCTTTTCTGACCGCTTCGTTGAGCGCATAGATCAAGGCAGGCAAGCTTCAGGACTTGGCTTTGGTTTTCAAACCGATGAGCATTTCCTATGGCTGACAGAACAACAGCGGCAATGTATGGACCAAAACCCGGAATCGTCAAAAGTATCCTGTATTCATCAAAGCCCTTGCACAGTTGCTCGATAGAGGCTTCCACCTGGCTAATGTTTGGAACGGGGTCGGACCAAGCCAACTCGTTGACTTTACCTGACAATCTTTTCAAATTACTGTCAATTTCGACCTTAGAATGGTCTTTTTGTGGCTAAAATCATCACCTTTCCTTCCTATGATATTCTTCCCTTCAAGCCAGTGGCGTATCATCCCCAGACCATTTAAAAAATGCGCAACAATGCGCAGATTACGCAAAATAATAGTTGCGCATTATTGCGCAATATGGTATGTTCCCTGATAAAACCTATCTTACTCAGGAGGCCATATGCTCTCTTTTACCCCCAGCAATAAAATAGAAAATGAACTGAAGAGGCTCCAGGGGTTATTCGTGGAAACATATAAAGACCTGGAGGCTTTACCTCCTGACGAGGCAAGATATCTTCATCGTTTTGCCTTAATCAGCAATATCGGAGCCTCCACCAGGATAGAAAATGCGGTTCTAACAGACCAAGAGATAGAATGGATCGATACGGCCTTGAACAAAAACGGTAAAGTAACCGCGTTTGAGGAGAAGAGAACTTTTATTCTGGATAAGTTGTCAAAAGATAGAGAACGAAGCGTTGAGGAGGTGGTTGGTTGCCGACAGGTGCTGACAACCGTCTACCTGCAAGCGAATGAACTTTTACCCTTAACGGAAGCTGTCATTCGGGGGCTTCATCATGATTTACTTCGATACCATCCCAAGGCTGCGAGTTATGCAGGAGGATATAAGACAACGCCGAGCCGAGTGGTTTCTATCAATCGCGACACTGGAGAAGAGCAGGTGGTTTTAGATCCATCTCCTCCGGGAGTTATCACGAGTACTGCAATGGCGGAGCTGGTGAAATGGTATAACAATGCCATCCGAGAACACCCTTGGCCCCTCTTGGTTGCCTCTGAGTTTGTTTTTCGATTCCTGGCCATCCACCCTTTCCAAGATGGTAATGGGCGGCTCGGGCGAGCCCTTTTTATTTTGGCCTTATTCCAGTCAGATGATAAGTATTTATCTGGTATTACCCCCTATATCGCCATTGACCGTCATGTTGAGCAAAACCGCCCCCTTTATTACGCCGTCCTTCATAAATGCTCTGGCGGCAGGTTTCAAGCTGAACCCACACAGTATAAGTTAGAGCCTTTAGCATGGTTTTTTATCAAGGCTATGGAATCTTCGTTAGCCGATGTTAAGTTCTACCGTAAGAAATATGCCAGCCTACAGAAGCTTTCAATATCGGCTCTGGCCGTTTTGAACTGCTTTAGATCCAGCCCGGAAAAACGCCTGAAGGTAGCTGAAATCGTAGAAGAGACGGAGCTACCCCGCCGCACCGTTCAATATGCCCTCAAGACACTTACCAGCCAACACTTTCTCAAGTCACTTGGGCGAGGAGCCGGAAGCCGTTATCAGCTTGTGTTTTGATGTAGGAAGAATGGTTCACATCCTATCCACGCCCGCCCCCTTGAATCAGCCGACATAGTGTCATATAGAATACGGGGGGCTTCGCCCTGATTGGAATACTGGAGTGGTGGAGTGGATGGCGCAAATCAGTTGTCGCTGAAAGATGTGTGACTGTAATAAGGTACAGAATTTTGAAGACATGGACATTTTATGAAACTCTTGGGTCATTCTATTGCTGATTTGCTGGAGATGATCCGGCATGCATCGGGGCGGGTCAATTGTACCGGGCTGTCAGGGGCCGAGCAGGCTTACCTGTTGTGCCGATTATATGCCGGGCTCAATCGCCCTGTTTTTGTCCTTTGTGCAGGAACTAAAGAGGCCGAACTTCTCGCTGCAGACATTAGGTTTTTTTCCAATACATCCGACATTCCCGTCATCGTGTTCCCACCCTACGACATTCTTCCCTTCAAGCCTGTGGCCTATCACCCCCAAACCGCATGCAAGCGCATTGAAGCGCTCTACCGAATGCTAACCGACCATCAACCCCCGATCATTATAACCACGATCTCTGCCCTTCTTCAAAAGGTGATTCCCAGGCAGGTCGTGTCCCGGTTTGCAGAATATGTCGTGGCGGGTGAGGGGATTGATCGGGAGGCGCTTATCCGAAAACTGATTCAAGGCGGATACCAAGAAACAGCCCTGGTAGAGGACCCAGGTGATTTTGCCGTCCGTGGGGGACTGATCGATCTCTTCCCACCCCTTTATCCTGATCCGATCCGCATTGAATTCTTTGGTGACATGGTAGAGTCGATAAGGACGTTTTCAGCAACGGACCAGAAATCATTAACGTCTCGGCCCGAGATTACCATCCTGCCGGCAACAGAGACCGTCTTGGATCCATCAGAGATAGACCAGGTCGCCGAGCGGGTTCGCAAACAGGGCGAAGCCCTTGAGATGCCTGGTATGCGTATTGAAGAAGTCATAGACAGGCTCAGAAGCCTGGATCAATTCCCTGGGATCGGAGGACTCATATCTCTCATCTATCCTTTGTTGGACACATTATTCGATTATTGCCCGAGACAGTCCTTGCCGGTCCTGATCGATCCCGGGACCATTGAAAGGCAGGCCCTTGACACTGAAGAAGCAATAACCAAGAGTTATCTTTCGGCCCGCAGTGACGGCAAATTGTGTGTAGAACCTGAAGACCTCTATCTGCCCTGGTCTGAAGTAGATGCCGGACTTAGCCGTAGAGCCCATCTTGTCTTCAGGATGGTTCCCGTAGCAGATATTGATGCTGCGACCTGCGACCTAACAGTTGGACATAATGATCTCATTATCCAACAGCTCAAGGCCAGGGGACAACCAGGGGAATTGTTACGGCCCTTGGTAGACTGGATTAACCGTGTTCGTGGAAACGGTTTGGCTGCACATCTTGTTTGTCGGACCAAAAAACAGGCTCAGCGCATGGAGGAGCTTCTCATGCCGTATGGGATTCGTCCTCAACTCCTCGAGACTTTCCAAGAACGCGTCGAGGCACCTATCATATGTTTGGGGGAGGTCTCCTCCGGGTTCATCTGGGCCCGGGAAGGCCTTGCTATCATAACCGAAGATGAGATCTTTGGTGCCAAGCGCCGGCTCCCAAAGGTCTCAAGAAAAGAGGCAAAGGCCCGATGGGCCACTTTTGAAGACCTAAAAACAGGCGATCTTGTCGTCCATGTGGAACACGGTATTGGCCGGTACAACGGGCTCATCAAACTTGAGGTGGCAGATATTGCTAATGATTTCCTTACGATAGAATACAGGGATTCAGACAGGCTCTACGTGCCGGTGGACCGCATGAACTGCATGCAAAAATATGTCGGTGTGGACGGCATTGCCCCGCGTTTGGACAAGATGGGAGGCAAATCGTGGGGGCGGGTGAAGGACCGGGTGAAAAAATCGATCCAGAAGATGGCCGGTGAGCTCCTTAAACTCTACGCTTGGCGCAAGGTTCAGAAGGGACATCCATTTTCACCGCTGGGCCGCTATTTTCGAGACTTTGAGGCTGCGTTCGATTATGCCGAGACACCTGATCAGGGGCGGGCTATCGAGGAGGTCATGGCAGATATGGAATCTCCAGTGCCCATGGATCGGCTGGTTTGTGGTGATGTAGGTTATGGCAAGACCGAGGTCGCCCTGCGTGCAGCATTCAGAGCGGTCTGGGACCACAAGCAGGTGGCGTTTCTGGTCCCGACGACGATCCTTGCCGAGCAGCATTTCCATACCTTTAAGAATCGATTTGAGCCGTATCCGGTTATCATCGAGAGCCTGAGCAGGTTTCGCTCTCCCAGCAAACAGCGAGCTGTTGTACGAAAACTAAAGGAAGGGCAAGTGGACATTGTCATTGGGACTCATCGCCTTTTGCAAAAAGATATCGGCTTTAAGGATATAGGGCTGCTTATTATCGACGAAGAGCAGAGGTTCGGTGTAGCCCACAAGGAAAGGCTAAAAAAACTCCGTCGATCAGTGGACGTCCTCGCCATTACCGCCACGCCCATACCCAGGACACTGCACATGTCTTTGATGGGCGCCAGGGACCTGAGCGTCATTGCAACACCGCCGGAGTACCGTTATTCTATAAAGACGTACATATGCCCGTTTGACGATACAGTGGTAACAGAGGCGATTCATAGAGAACTTAAACGAGGAGGCCAAATATTTTTTGTCCACAACAATATCAGTACTATTTGGGGGGTGGCCAGTCACCTTGAAAGGCTGGTACCGGGTCTGCGGATTGGGGTAGCCCACGGACGCCTAAGTGATGAGGAGCTGGAAGAGGTTATGCTCGAGTTCTTGCATCGTGAAATTGATCTTTTGGTCTGTACCAGTATCATAGAGTCAGGGCTCGATTTTCCGGCGGCCAATACCATTTTGATCAACCGGGCCGACAAATTCGGTCTGTCCCAGATCTATCAGCTTCGAGGTCGCGTGGGCCGGGCAGATGAGCAGGCATATGCCTATCTATTCATACCGCATGAGAGCGCCTTGACAAAGGATGCTCAGAAGCGGCTTAAGGTCCTTATGGAACACAGCGATCTTGGGGCAGGTTTTCAGATCGCCATGAGTGACCTGCAGATAAGAGGGGGCGGCACCATTCTCGGGGCCTCGCAGTCCGGGCGCATTGCGTCGGTGGGCTACGAGATGTATCTTCAACTCATGGAACGCACCATTAATGAGATGAAAGGGGAGCCTGTTGAACCAGAGGTGGAACCGGAGATTAAAGTGAACCAATCGGCCTACATCCCTGAAACATATGTATCTGATATTGACCAGAGGCTGGTATCTTACAAACGTTTAGCCAGGATGACCGAACCAACTGAAGTTGTGGAGTTTAATGAAGAACTCAGGGACCGGTTCGGCGCTCTTCCTGAGCCGGCAAGAGTTCTTCTGGACAAGATCATGCTGAAAGTGATGTGCAAGAAGATAGGTATCCAGCGCTTGGACTTGGTCGATCAAAGACTCGTCCTCTCCTTTTCCGGGGATTGCCGCTTGGGGCCGGAGAAAATAACCTGTTTCATCCAAAGAGACCCTATGCAATTCCGGCTAACGCCGGATGGGGTGCTCGAGGTGTTAATGCCGTCTGGTGAGCCTGCGAACCCCTTGGAAGCAGCCAAAAAGGTCTTGCAAGATCTGGCCTGACATGATAGCGGGGTGCCACTGGTCATTGGTCATTGGTCACTGGTCATTGGACTACTGATTTCTGCTTATTACCTATTATTGCTTACTGCTTACTTCGCTCTGGCCTATGCAGATTGAAAAATGAGAAACCATAGAAAAATACTGATTGAAGCTCTTATCTTATTCCTGCTTATTTCAGGGTGCTCCGACAAGGGCACTTCGGTTGAAAATCAAGTGGTGATCCGCGTGGGTGACCGCGTGCTCACCTTGGCCGAATTCAACGAGTATTTTGAGCCGATCGGAATGAACCGTGACAAAGAACAGGCCAAAAATAGTATTGCCGTACGAGATTCTCGACTTGCCTTCCTTTTACAACTCGTTGAGGAGATGATCGTTCTAAGGCGGGCCGATGAACTCGGCCTATATATCTCGTCCCAAGAATTGGATGAGGCCGTGCATGATTTTCAAAAGAATAGTTCTGAAACGGGCTTTGAACGTCTATTTCTCAAGCAGGCAATTTCCCCTGAGGCATGGAAAGAAATGCTCAAGAGACGGCTACTGGTAGAAAAGGTAATCAACAAAGAGCTTTTAAAAGAGGTTTCGATTACACCGCAAGAAATAAAGGATTATTATGACAAACACTGGAAGGAATGGAGCTATGGGGAAGAGGTGCGAGTCCGCCACATTTTGCTCCCAAGCGAGGATCAGGCAAAGAAGATCTCAGAACAGCTTCAAAACGGCGATGACTTTGCCACATTGGCCCGTCTCCATTCTGTAGCACCGGAGGCAAAAGAGGGCGGAGATATGGGGTATGTGGTCCGTGGTCAACTTCCCGAATGCCTTGAAAAACCGATTTTCAAGCTGGAACAGGGGGGGGTGAGTCCGGTGGCTAAGACATCCTATGGGTTTCACATTTTTCAGGTCATCGAAAAAAGAAGGACGACTAAGCCGGAGATCGAGGATTACATCGAAAGAATTAAGAAGAACATACGGAGGGAAAGAGTGGAGAAAGCTTATGGGCCATGGTTGGCCAAACTCCGATCACGGTATCATATCGAGATCAACCAGGGAATAATTTGATGCCTCACAAGTTTTATAACTTACTAATCAGAAACTTTCCTATTCGACATTGGTTTGGGCACATGATATCTTTTCCTCTATTCCGAGTCTCCCGGGCTGGTGTTTTTTGCAACTTATCTGAGGGGGCATTCCTTGCCCCCTCCGCATTCTCCCGCAAGCGGGAGCTGCGGTCTCCCCCACAGATAAGTCACAAAAACACGGCGCCCTACCGCCGGTCATTCCGGAAAAGACATCATTGTGCCCTATCTATGATGTTGGGTGATTAATGTACTTCTTAGTATGAGCAAAGCGAACTAACTTGATGAAGAGACGATCGATTCAAATAAGGTTTTTCAATTTTTTTATCATCCTGTGCAGCGTGGCTTTAGGAACTGTGGCAGGTTACGCTGAACTGGCAGATCGCATTGTGGCCGCAGTCAACGATGATGTCATCACCCTTTCAGAATTAGATGAAGCCGTTGAGCCTTATGTCCTGAAAATACGTGAGGCTCATTATCCGCAAGAGGTGGAGCGCAGGATGCTATTCAAGCTTCGTGAGGATATCTTGAACAAAATGATCGACCACAAGTTGACCGATCAGGAAACCGAAAAATTGCGTGTATCGGTTGACGACAACGAGGTGGATCAGCACATAGAACAGATCAAGAAAGAACATTTCCTAACAGATAAAGAACTAAGGAAGTCTCTTGCAGTCGAAGGCTATTCTTTGGAAGAGTATCGTAAACAGATCAAAGAGCAGATACTTCGGATCAAGCTTCTCAATATTAAGGTTAAATCTAAGATTGCTATCACTGAAAAAGACATTCGTGATTATTATGAAAAGCACAAGGAAAGCTATCAGGGAGCGGATAAATACCACCTCCGCACGATCCTGATAAAGGTGCCGGCGTCGGCTAATGTCGATCCAAACAAGGCGGCACGTGAAAAGATCGAATTAATTGCAAAAGAGTTGAAGTCCGGGGCGGATTTTGATGAACTGGCTAAGCGATATTCACAGGACAGCACTGCCGCGACAAGAGGAGACCTTGGTCTATTTACCCTGGATGAGCTTTCAGTCGAATTTCGGGAGATCGTCCGAAATATGGCGGAAGGCCAAATCAGTCCGATTTTACAGACGACGGTGGGGTATCAGATCCTCATGCTTCAAGAGATAAAGAAAATGCCGAGAAAAACCTTGAAGGAGGCCAGAATAGAGATTCACGAAAAGCTGTACCGTCAGTTAGTGGAAGAGAAATACAAAGGGTGGCTAAAGGCGCTTAGGGGTCGGTCCTATGTGAAGATTATTAGGTGAAGCTTAGTCGGCATTACATCCATAACTTTAGTTCACTTTAGGCACTTAGAAAGAAATAGAATATGGCTGTTGACCAAACAAAACTCCTTTTGGACACCGTCAAAAGACTCCTCAGACGAGAGGCCAGGGTCCATCTTCACAAGATTGTTAATAAGACCCATGGCGCGGATCTGGCCGTCGTCTTCCGGTTTCTGACACTCCGTGAGCAGGAAGCCCTTTTTGATTTCATGGAGACTGTTGAGCAAAAGGCCATACTATTCAGCGAACTGGAGGAAGAAGTCCTCGTTAGGCTGATAGAAGATATGCCGGCAGGAAAAATCGCCGAGATTCTTGAGCAGATGCCGAAAGATGATGTGGCCGACCTGTTGGGAAAACTCTCTGATGAACGGGCTCAGGCCTTGCTCGATCTTATGACAAAAGAAGAGTCTGAAGAGGTGGAAGGGCTGCTCGGTTACGATACCGAAACCGCCGGCGGCATCATGCTGCCCGATTTTATTGCCCTGAAAGAGGAAACTACCGCCAGGGAGGCTATCGAGGCACTGCAGAAAGAGTATGTAGATATTGAAATGCCTTTCTATCTGTATGTGGTTGACGATCACGACCGCCTGGTCGGCGTTATCTCGCTTCGACAACTTGTTGTGGTGCCCCCTCATACAAAATTGAAGGCGATCATGGCAACCGATTTCGTGAGTGTCGAGACGAACACGGACCAGGAAGAAGTGGCCAGGATCGTGGCACGTTACAATATCCTGGCCGTGCCGGTGGTTGATGAGAGCAATAAGCCGGTCGGCATCGTAACAGTGGATGACGTTATCGATATTATTCGCGAGGAAGCCACGGAAGACATCCTGAAAATGGCTGGGGCGGGTGAGGACCTGGTGGAATCCGAGTCCGTCCTGAAGAGCACTCGAATCCGACTCCCCTGGCTGTTAGCCAGTTGGCTTGGAGGTATTATTGCCTTTTTTATTATCGGTCACTTTGAGAGCAGCCTGAACAAGCTTGTCTACCTTGCGGCTTTCATTCCGATTATCATGGGTATGGGTGGAAATATCGGTACACAGTCCTCCACGATTGTTGTTCGCGGACTTGCCACCGGGCAGCTAAATATAAAACAAATGTGGAATGTTGTTGCAAAAGAACTGGCTGTTGGATTTCTCCTCGGCTTTTTCTATGGACTTCTCCTCGGGGTGGTAGCAAGCTTCCGCTATGACCTATGGTCGCTTGGAATGACGGTGGGGCTTGCCGTAGTCAGCTCCATGACTATAGCCGCAATGGTCGGCTCACTTGTTCCAATGGTCTTTGCCCGCATAAACATTGATCCGGCTGTTGCCACCGGACCTTTTGTGACCACCTCTATTGACATCCTGAGCGTATTTTTCTACTTCCAGATAGCAACCTTGCTGCTCCGCTTATAGCCCTCATGCCGCATATATCTTCCCCGGCTATTATGCTTCGTGCAACCGAGCACGGCGACTATGATAAAATTATTGCTTTTTTTACCCTTAAGCGAGGAAAAATTTCTGTTATAGCCAAGGGCGCGAAAAAGAGCGTTAAGCGTTTTGCAGGTGTTTTAGAGATATTTTCGATCCTGAACCTGGTGTGGAGCTATGGTCGGGGAAGGGGGCTGCCGATCCTTAAAGAGGCATCTCTATCCCATCCTTTTGAGCAGATCCGAACCGATATCACCAAGACGGCCTATGCCAGTTACTGGTGCGAGTTGGTTTATATATGGATGGAGCAAGGTCAGAAGCAGGTCTCTGTTTACAGGCTCCTTGAGCATATACTGGATCAGCTCAACCGTGGCAGCCTGTTTGAACATGTCCTTCACATAACTTTTCTGCTTCGTTTCATGACCATAAGTGGTTTTAGGCCGGTCCTTGATTATTGCAACACCTGCCGGACGACCTTAGAGCAGTTTGAGCGTTCTTCTGTTGTATTCGATATTAGCAGGGGAGGGGTATTGTGCGAAAAATGCGCTCCTCAAGAAGCAGGTCGTCTCTCCCTTTCAAAGGGGACCGTCAAGCTTCTCCTGTGGGTTTTGAATGCACCATTAGAAAAGCTTGATCGCCCCCGGTTTTCCAGACAGGCAATTGAGGAAAGCCTTCGAATGCTTGAGGTCTTTGTGCCGTACCATCTCGGGAAAGAGACAAAGAGTTTGAAGTTCTTGAAACAGCTTGATTCCGTGTTACCCCATTGACCGCTTTACAAACGGAGCGTTTCGGTGTATCCATGGCGCAAAATCAGGTTAAAGTTTGTCGTTTATGGGTTGCGCTACTCGTTACGTCTATCGTCTGTCGGTTGGGTCATTTCTCAAAACCCTGGCCCAGACCGGGTTGCCAAGGCGTGTGTGCTCATATATTGATGTCGCGCCAGGGCGGGCCGTTTGACGTGAGCCGAGCGCCCAAACGAGCTGCGCAACCGCAACCGTTTGACGAATATGTGTGAGGCAGGAAAAGGAAATCCCTGTTCTGTCGAAGTAGAGAAAACACCATAATGACCTTTCAGAAACTCATCAAGACTTTAGAGAATTTTTGGGCGCGGCATCGTTGCATCTTGCAGCAGCCCTATGACATCGAGGTCGGGGCAGGCACATTTCATCCAGACACTCTTTTGAGGGTGCTCGGTCCCGAACCGTGGCGGGTGGCCTATGTGGAGCCTTCTCGTCGTCCCTCGGACGGCCGTTACGGAGAAAACCCCAACCGGCTTCAGCACTACTATCAGTATCAGGTCATCCTGAAGCCTTCTCCTCTCGACGTGCAGGAGATCTATTTAAGGAGCCTCAAAGCGCTCGGTATCGACCTCCCGGCCCACGACATTCGCTTTGTGGAAGATGATTGGGAATCGCCCACCCTCGGAGCGTCGGGCCTTGGGTGGGAAGTATGGCTTGATGGAATGGAGATTACACAATTTACCTATTTTCAACAGGCGGCAAGCGTCGAACTCGATCCCGTTTCTGTTGAAATTACGTACGGCCTGGAACGGATTGCCATGTACCTGCAGGGTGTGGACAATGTCTTTGCCCTGAGATGGAACGATTCCATCTCCTACGGAGACTTACACCACCAGGCCGAAGTCGAACATTCAACGTACAACTTTGAAAAGGCAGACGTGAAAATGCTGCTGGCCTTGTTTGACATGTATGAAGCTGAATGCAGGCGGGTTGTTGAGGATTCCCTTGTGCTGCCTGCATATGAATATTGCCTGAAGTGTTCCCACACTTTTAACCTGCTCGATGCTCGTGGCGCCATTAGTGTGACCGAGAGGACCGGCTACATTGCCCGTGTGAGGAACCTGGCCAGGGCCTGCGGAGAGGCCTACCTTGAGCAAAGAAGAGAGATGGGATTTCCGTTACTTGGTGAATCGTGAATCGCAAACCGGATGCATGATACCGGATGCACGATGCCGGATACCGGTCAAGACATTTATCCTTGATAGGCAAGCAGGTACAAAATATCAGGCATCAGATGGAAACGACTTAGCGCTGCCACGGGATCTCTGAATTACTTATTGCGAATGAGACGATAGGGGGTCAAGTCTCCGTTTGACTCTTGCTGGGTTCTGTCAAAGGTCAAACGGA
>JABXJX010000138.1 GCA_013375375.1 Desulfobacterales bacterium
CCAGCGATGGTATAAGCGTCTGACTAGGCAAACAGATGAAACAGTTCTAGGCAAAATATTTAGCAGTAACGAAACTTTCGAGGCCCCAACTTTGCGGCGTATACTTTATCAGGAAACGTCGGTCGAGTTCGGCGATGAAGCGGTGTATACTTTCTTAAGACACTACATCCAGAAAGCCCGGGGACCACCATTCATTGAAGAAGTAGAGCCGGGAGTGTACCGTAAAATACGTAACTGACCTGAAAACGTCGTTGACTGACATTCTTTCCTCGCAAAGGGAACGTAATGTTATTCTTGATACGTGCCATATGTAAAAGCGGCAGGGCCTAGCGGTCTGAACCATGGCCAGAGAACCTTGGCTCCATTATTATGGTAGTATGCCAAAAGACCTTCTTCCTTTCTGTCGCCGTGCTCAGCAAATCGAATACTTTGACATCCGACGCATAGCCATTCCTTAATACTTACCGGCATTTTGGCTCGGTCAAGAAGTTGATCATTACCCTCTTGGTCCAGCACCTCGTTCAGAGCGTTTTCATCCTTAGGGTCAAAAACTAACAACCGATCGTCTTCAATACCTTCAATAACCTTGTTAGCCCACTCTTCCGCTTCTGGTATGCTGAGACAATTGATTAACTCAAATTTCCGATTAATAGTCTTAGTTTTCAACTTCATAGCCATTTGCCCCTCAAACACGTATTCCCCTCAGAAAAATCCTTTCATTTGATTAGTCATTTTGTAGGCCTGAGCCAGCCACGCTTTTTCCACTTCTCAACGTACTTCGGATCAAGTAATGTCTTCCGGGGCTTGAAGTTCCTGTCATCTTTTTCAAGAAAAATCCGCCCTTGTTTGTACAGGTGTGAGTAACCGAACTCAATCTCATGGTCACAACCGTCGCACCTGATTGTCAAGTTGGATTCCTCCTCTTCACTACAGTTCTTGGTCACTTCCCACAGATCAGACCTATCCTTATATTTTCTATAACACTTCTCACAGATGATATCTTCGTCCAAGGTGTCGCGGTCCAGTTCCTCCCTTTCGCTATCTTCAACGGTAAAATGACGGTTCTCGAGCAAGTATCCGGTTTCCTCCACCTGAACTCTAATTTGTTCGGTACGATACGCGGCATCTTCCTCCTCGCCGCAGCTACACGGCAACCTCTGCTGGATAGTCTCTATCAAGTCAAGAATATTAGTGGTTCGTAAGGTACATGAGCCACATTTCTTACACTTAAAGAATGAAACCTGATTCTCTTCCAAGTCATTCTCACTTACTTCATCTTCATCAATCATGGGATTATCTCCTTAAGAGACAGAGACAGATTATTCTTGGCATCTCTTCCACAACGGTAGTATATCAGGTGCAACGGGAGCCTGCAATATCATCAAACTCTCAGACTACACAGTTCCCATCTCATACCTGCCCCGGGCACTTTCTTGCCCTATGCTGATTTCTTTGCCAGCAATCACCTCCAACTATGTGCCTGAGCTCACTCATTCTGCCTTACGCCCTTCGGGCGCAGGCAAAAGATACGATAAGGCAGATGGCTTGCTCAGGCTCCCTTGCAACTTGGAGGTGATTGCGTTATGCAAGAAATCAAGTATGCAAGGCAAGAAAGCAGTGCTCAGTGCAGCGAACGAAAAGAATACAAGTGCCGCGTATGTGACGGCCCAGTGGAGTGGCCGGACATTCTCTGCCGCGAGTGCTGGAAACGTGACCGGGAAGAGCAGGAGTGGGAGAGCTATCTGGATTTCCTGGATGGTGATGATACCACCCCGGTGAACCCGGAGCCACCCGCTAAGGATGGCTGTAGGAGAAGTATTCCCCGTGAACAGCCCAAGCTTATTGTCCTTTGTGGACCTTCCCACGTTGGAAAAACAACGTTTGCCCGAAGGCTCGGCGGGAACTTCACGGTTATAAGCTCTGATGAAATACGCAAACGGTTGTCTATTAGTTTCGGAGATCCTGAGCACGAAGACAAGGTATGGGGTATCTACGAATCCGTGAAACGCAAAGCGTTGAAAGAAGGGCATAATGTTGTCCTGGATGCCTGCCATATCTCAAAGCGGGCGAGGTGGCACTCGCTGCAAGGACCTAATGCCCATCACAGGAAAATATGCGTTGTATTCGATTCGCCTTTGCGAACCATCCAACAAAGATGCCTCAAGGAGAAAAGGATGTCCTTGAAGAAGGCAGAGAGAATGTGGAAGGATTTCCAGAAGAGCAAACCTACCCGAGAGGAATTGAGTAGCCAGGGTTTTGATGCGCTGTATGTCGTGAAGGAATGACTACCTGCAATCCAATCGACGGGAATTTCGCGGATGGCACATCATCCAGGAGAAGCAGGCCGATTGTCGCTGCTCTGGAACACTTTCTTGCCTGTGATTGATTTCTTCCTGCTTCACACCTCCTGCGCTCATGCCTCAACTCACACATTCTGCTTTGCGGCTTCGCCGCCTTGGTTATGTTGGTCTAAAGCAGATGGTTCGCTTCGGCAATTTCGCTTCGGAGGTGTTTCGCTATGGAAAAAATCAAAAATGTAGAGCAAGAAGGCGGTGCTCAGGGCAGCACAACAATGTATAAAGTCGTGGTTAAGAAAGGAAACAACGCCGTAGATGCTGGCGAGGTTTGTCCATATTGCGGTAGCAAAGATACGGTAATGCTGGACGATTTTCTTGATGAAAAAAGCAACGTAGTTTCCGAGGCTTGGCTGTGTAGTGCACCTCAATGCTACACAGGAGGGTTTAGCCGAGAAGGGAAGCTGGATAAAAATGGGAAAATAGTATCTAGCAGGACATTTGCTGGCAAGCCCGTTAAATCGAGGACGTCCACAGTGCGACATTTGTATTAGGACTTGGCGATGGTTCGGGAGCCTTGCTGTCCCCACTTTATCCGTTATTCAGTTCGCGCAACTGCAGCTAATTCGATTGGCCCAAACCGTTGACTTTATGATGATTGGCAAAACTTAATCGGTTTTACTTATGGGCTATTGGCCCATTTTCTTCAGTGGACTCTATATCCAGTTGATTCAATCGCGGGATTTTGCTTTCTTTAGCTAATGATTTATTTTAATTCGGCTGCAACTGATCCGATTTGCCCGAACCGTTTTTTTCGTGATTTTGCTGGCCGGTTTAGCAATGGGTATTTTACCACTTTGCGGGGGTAAAATTAAATTCTGCGGGCGGGTCAGAATATTTGGAGTAATTTTGCGGCGGGGATGGGACAAAAGCCCGCCGCTTAAAGGTCATTTTGCCCATCGTGGCAGAAGGGGTTTGAATCCTGTCTGGGCCGGCCTGCAAAAATAGCCAAATGCGAGGTTAATGGAGCCGACTGGGATTGACGGATTGTGGGAAAAGGAGAATGACTGAGCTTCACCCATTTCTTTCTTAATGTGATTATTCTCTTGGTGAAGCGAAGCATCTTCTTTTTCCTAACCGACTGGCCAGGCGGGTATGAGCCAACCGAGCCAAGACCCAACAGGGCCAACTTTCTATAATGAACCGCTGCAGCGAGGAGACGA
>JABXJX010000139.1 GCA_013375375.1 Desulfobacterales bacterium
CTGGTTCGTGAGGTTCGTTACACTGCCGTTAACAAGCAGGACGAGATTTGACCTGACTCAAAAAGAGATCCCCCTTGGCTGCCGACGCACTATTTAGCGAGCAAGTCCGCCTCAGGCGGATCAAAAAGTTCATAATTGCCGCTCAAAGAGGTTATGCAAGGGTCTCATTACAATAGAAGCAATCTTAATCAGAAGACCACTATATTCGCCCTGTTTGCCGAGATCCATTGATCGAACTTCTTGCGCAGCCAGCGCTTAAACCAAGATCTTGTATATGGTATCAGGATCCCAATACCTGCCAGATCAGTGATAAATCCCGGGGTTAACAGTACAATGCCGGCAATGAAGATCAACAGGGCATCCAGCATTTCCTCTGCCGGCAGCTCTCCTTGGTTCAGGCTTTCCCTGACCCTCGTCATTGTTTTGATTCCCTGAATCTTGGCCAGATACGCACCCAGGAATCCTGTTACAATTACGATAAGGATGGTGTTAAAGGCCCCCAGGTAGTATCCGATCTTTATCAACAGATAAAGTTCAAAGAAGGGGATGAGCGTAAATGCTAAGAATAACTTAAAAAACATAATTTATAGGTTGCTCCGATTATTTGTTTGCATTGAGCATATGTGAGTGCCCGGTCTTATGTCAAGACTAAGACATAAGTTTCTTTGTTGACGCTGTGAGCATTTATTGATATTATTATAACAATTGAGCACAATTCAAAAATCATACATTGGGAGACCTTTGCATAACCTCAATCCTTTTTCTCTCCTGAAAACGCACAATTTGGATTTAGATTCTCTGTTTTGATGGAGAACCGTTTGTCCAAATCATCCCACAAACAAATCATTGACAAGTTAGCCGCGTCTTATGGCATCGAGCCGGAATACATGGACAACTGGGGCCGCGTTCAACAAACCCCGGCAGAGACCAAACTGAATATCCTCAGGGCAATGGGGGTCAATGTCGACACCAAGGCCCGGGCAAACAAGGCACGGCATTCGAGACAAGAGGTCGAATGGTCATGCATGATGGAACCTGCCATCGTGGCTACACTCTCCGGCCTGCCAAAGGACCTGGTGTTTCAAATCCCCGCCAGTGCTTCATCAGGTAAAGCTACCGAGGACCTGGAAGCCTCTCTTGAAGTTACAGACGAACACGGTATGGCCCGGCACCTTGCCTTCACCCACAAGGACTTGTCTTTTTGCGAGAGCGGGCGGGCAGGGAACATGACCTGCGAGCATTGGAGCCTGCCGTTTCCTCGACTTCAGAATATAGGTTATTACAGGTTTTACCTGTCAGTGCGCACGGGGGGTGGAGGGCAGGAGTGGTCACAAGCCATATTCGTTGCAATATGCCCTGAGAAGGCCTATATCCCGCCGTCCTTGCAGGGGAACGGCCGCGCCGCCGGCATTGCCATAAGCCTTTATGGTGTGCGATCCAAAAGGAATTGGGGGGTTGGTGACTTTGGTGATCTGAAAAAAATCCTGGATTGGGTTGCCGAAGATCTGCACGGAGGCATTGTCGGTTTAAATCCGCTGCACGCTATTTTTAACCGTAAGCCGTTTAACACCAGCCCTTATCTTCCCATGAGCCGGTTTTACCGGAATTTTATCTATCTGGACATTACCGTTATCGAGGACTATCGAGATTCGCCAAAGGCGCGGGGCCTGGTCGATACGTCCAAGACACAGCGCCTGCTCTCTGAACTCAGGGACTCGAAAATGGTCCAGTATGAACAAATAGCCGCGCTCAAGCAAAAGGTATTAAAAGAGGTTTTTCAAACATTTCTTGAAAATCATTGGAACAGGACGGGTAGCAAAACCGATAGACAAAGGGAATTTGAAGAATACATTGAGAGGGAAGGCCACTTGTTGGACAACTTTGCAACCTTCTGCGCCTTAGATTCAGCCATTCGTTCCAAGGACCCTGAAGCATGGACCTGGTCGCAATGGCCCAGGGAATACCAGCGACCTGACACGAAAGCAGTCCGGCGATTTCGCGAGGAACATTGGAGGGGAATTCTTTTTCACAAATACGTCCAGTGGCAATTGGAAAAACAGCTTGCCCAAATCCAGGACTATGCAAGAAGCCGCGGGATGTGTATCGGCCTGTACCATGACCTGGCCCTGGCCGTTGACCGGTTCAGCGCTGATTTTTGGGCCTATCAGGATTTTTTCATTTCCAGGCTCAGGCTGGGGGCCCCCCCGGATGCATTTTCACAACACGGCCAGGACTGGGGCTTTCCTCTGCCTGACATGAAAAAAATACGAGAGAACAGCTATGACTTGTTTGTGAAAGAGATTCAGAAAAGCTGCGCCTTTGGGGGGGCGTTACGCATAGATCATGTCATGAGGTTTTTTCACCTCTATTGCATTCCCGAGGGTGAACCGCCAAAAAAGGGGGCCTATGTGTCACAATCTTTTAAAGATTTGATCAGGATTGTCGCGCTGGAGAGTGTTCGAAACCAAGTGGTCGTCATCGGTGAAGACCTTGGCACTGTACCGGGATACATACGGGATATATTGGGCAAGGCCAACATATTTTCATACAGACTACTTTATTTTGAAAAGGATGATCAAAAGGGCTTTATTCCGCCGCAGGACTATCCTGAATTGGCGCTTGTGGCGGTTGCCACCCATGATCTGCCCACCTTGGCTGGATTCTGGACCCACAGAGACATCAAGATTCGCAAAGAGGCTGGTATGTTCGATAGCCGCGAGGCGGTTGTCAATGCTGCTTCCGAAAGAGAGATCGACAAGCATAACTTGTTGAAACTCTTACAAGACCTGAAACTTCTACCTGAACACTATCCCTGCGACCCAAGGGCCTATCCAGGGGTTACGGGAGAGCTTCACAATGCCATTGTGGGATTTCTTGCGCTGACACCGGCCAAGTTATTCATTCTAAGCCAGGAAGACCTGTTCAAGGGGAGAGACCAGCAGAATCTTCCTGGAACCACCGTAGAATACCCAAACTGGTCCCTGAAGATGGAATACACGGTGGAGCAGCTGCGCAGCGACTCCAAAGCAAGAACGTTTAGTGACATGTTCCAAAACTGGATCAAAAGATCAGGACGAAATAACCCCACAGTTTGGAGGTATGCAATGTCAGAAAAGAAGGACAAGACAAAATCCTCTTTACGGACAGAGAGCTCCGGGGAATCCGGCAAGATCAAGTTTGGAAAAGAAAAGACGGAAAGGATTAAAAGGAACGGTCGACCAAGGGAAGAGAAGATGTTGGAACGAATGCAAAGGGCCAGGGTCAAAGAGGTGCACCGCAAGATCTTAAGGGATGAAACTTACAACAAGCATAAGAAGGCCGACAAAAAGATAGGGGGGGTCAGGGGGAAATTTCACCCGTCTCTCGAAAGGACACGCAAGAGAACCTGAAGCCGGCGAAGCGAACGGACCGTTTTATCTATTGGCAGCCAAGGGGGATCTTTTTTTGAGATCAGGTCACTTAATATTGCCTGATAGCCTTCCCAAC
>JABXJX010000140.1 GCA_013375375.1 Desulfobacterales bacterium
GTGCTCTTCCGATCTCTGAATACCAACCCCGGTGTCAATAACGGAAATTGATACGGCCTTTGCAGGGTCAAGACCGCTCTCTGAGAGCTCGGTTTCGTCAATTAGTTGATCACCGGGACGGTCGATACTAAGGATAATGCTTCCCCGGCTTGTGAACTTGACCGCGTTGGAAAGAAAGTTCTTTACAATCTGCTCAAGCCTTTGTTGGTCCGTGCGGATAGTGCCCGGCGACCCGGCCGCAAGTTTTACCTCCAGGTTCAATCCCTTCTCTGCGGCAACAGGCTGAAAACTTTTCTTTATGCCGCCGGCAAAATCCTCAAGGTCTACATCCTCCACGCTAAGTTCAGCCTTCCCCGCTTCTATCCTGGAAAGATCAAGAACCTGATTGATAAGCGCGAGAAGATCAGAGCCTGAAGAAGAAATCGCCTGCACTGACTCCACATGATCTTGTGTCAGGCTGCCGTCTCTGTTTTCGGCAAGATGCCTTGACAAAAGGATAATGCTGTTCAGAGGGGTCCTGAGTTCATGCGACATATTGGCCAGGAATTCCGATTTGTACCTGCTCGCCGCCTCCAGGGCACGGGTCTTTTCTTCAAGATCTTCATTGGTCCGCCGCAAGGCATCCTCCGCCCGTTTTCGCTCGCTAATATCAACCACGATATTGCCAACGCCCATCTTATCGCCCAAGGCTACTGGGAATGCGGTGGACACCCAGTATCCCATCATATCGTCTATGCCACGAATTTTACCGCCCACCTCATAGTGGACGCTTTCACCTGTTTCCAGCACACTCTTCAGAGTTGGAATAACATCGTAAGCGAGATCACCAAGAATCTCGTAAACGGACTTACCCGTATGTTCGTCCACAGGAAGCTTGTTTATTTTGGCAATGGTTTCATTGACCTTGACATAACAAAGTTCCTCGTCAAGTATAACAAGCCCGGCAGGGGCTTCGATGAAAAATGCGTTTAATCGTTCCTCGCTTTCTATCAACTTCCGCTCCGTCTCCTTCTGCGCGGTGGTATCCTGAACGACTGTCAAAATAATATCCTTGCCGCCTAAGGTTATCGGACGCGCATCCAAGCTGGCATCAAACGCGGTGCCGTCTTTGCGCTTCAATCGCACCTCAAGGTTGCGGACGAAACCGTCCGTTTGGAAACGCGCCAGAAATTGTTCACGATTTTCAGGATTGAAATAGAAGTCTCTGACATTGACTTGTTCCAATTCCTCTCCCGAATAGTCGGTCATATGAAGCACCTGGTCGTTGAACGCCAAGAGCCGCCCGTCTTTGGCAGCCAGTCCGATGCCGATTGGTACGCTCTCGAAAAGAGCCCGGTAGCGAGCCTCCGACTCTTTCAGTGCGGCCTCTGTTTGCTTGATATCGGTTATGTCTGTAAATATAACTTGGCTATGTGGTTTGCCTCCGATAGTGATAACCTTGGAATTTACTACGACATTCCTTATCTCTCCAGACTTTGTTCTGTGCTTTGTTTCAAAGGTATCAAATCCCGTCTCAATGAGTTTAGCCGAATGTAATTTAATTTCTTCAGGTGATTCAATAACTTCAAAGTCAGACACATTAATCTTTTCAAATTCTTCTTTGGTATAACCAAGATTCTTGCATGTGCTCTCATTGAACTCCACTATCTTTATGGTCTCCAGATCAACTAGTAGCATTGAATTAGCGCTTTGCTTGAAAAGAGCAGAGTACTTTTGCTCACTTTCATGCAGCGCCTTTTCCACTCGCTTGCGGCCAAGCAGCTCTCGTTCCAACTCCTTGACTCTTTGTTCCAGTTCTTCATAGCTTATTTTTCTTTCCATGGGGGAACCCTTTACTTTGCTTTGCCGGGCATAGAGCACGGACCTTTCTCGCTTCGCTCACCATTGCGCATGGTGCAAGGCGCATAGCGTTCTGATCTCTTGCGCTCTGTCCCCTACGCTCTTTATGCTCCCGGCTTTCAATCCACAATTTATAATCATCAATACGCATCGATCGTGCCAGAAAGCATTATTTGACGGCCAAGGAGAAAAGGGACTGGAAATTCAAGGTATTAAAGACAGCGGGTTTTGGGGGTTGAACATTTGGTGCAGGTTTGGTTTGTAGATCTCAGTATTCCAATTTGGGACACATCACAAGAAAAAATATGTTAATTCAATCAGTTAGGGCTCATTATGCCGTTTTGGGATGGTCCATTATTGACTGCTATGGAAACTGGAGACTCGAAACTCGGGGCTAAAGAACTCCCCATCCCAAGTTTCAAGTTTCAAGTTTCAAATCTCTTTTGCCCTCATCCGGCAGGATCACCCTGAACGTGCTCCCTTTGCCCTGCTCACTCTCAACTTCAATTCGTCCACCTAATCCCTCTACCAGGTTGTGGCAAACATACAGGCCGAGACCGGTCCCCACTTCGTGTGTTTTGGTGGTAAAGAAGGGATCAAATATCTTCTCCCTTGTTTTCTCATCCATGCCGCGCCCGTTGTCACTCACTTCGATAATCAAGTGATCACGCTGCGTATCGCCAGGTGCCACACTCAGCCTTATCCATGAATCTTTCTTATCCGCAGCATGGACGGCATTAATCAAGAGATTGATCAGTACCTGCTCCAGGGTGTGTGGATCGGTCAAGATCTCGGGGAGGTCTTCGGGAATTTCCATTTCAAAGGATTTTACCTTCTTTTTTATCTCACCCCGGCAAATGGCAACCACCCTTTCGATCACCTGTTTAATGTTACTCCAAACCCGCTCTCTCTTATCTTTCCTTTTGGAAAACTCCCTCAGGTCAGACACTATGGAGTTAATACGGTCGGAACCATGCTCAACGTTATCTAAAAGTTTAAACATATCTTCACGAAACTCAGGGTAAGACATGCCGAACAATTCAAAATCCCGGTGCCCCTTGCCATAATCGTCAAGTATGGGCATCAGCCCTTGCAGATAATCCCGCAGGATGGGGATATTGAATGTGATGAAGTTATTCGGATTGTTGATCTCATGGGCAATACCAGATACCAAAAGACCAAGGGAGGCCATTTTTTCGCTCTGGATCATCTGTCTCTGCATCAGCTTTGCCTCTGTGATGTCGCTGATGCGAATAATGGCCCCGGCCTCTTCGCGAAGCGGGTAGACGACAACTTGTTCAAATCTGTCTGGGTTCATTGTGCCTTGTCTCTCAAATGCCACAACCTCACCGCTTAAAACTGCCGAAGGGATATCACACCCCTCGCACGGAGTTGACCTCCCCCTGAATCCCTGGTAGCACGGTTTGCCGATTACCTTTTGAAGCTCTACCTGGTAGTATCCGGCAGCGGCCTTGTTCAGCACCTTCACTGACAGGTTCCTGTCAAACATGATCAGGGGATCCGAGATCCCGTCAAAGACCGATTGTAGCATGGTTTTACTTTTCCGTAGAGCCGCTTCAGCCT
>JABXJX010000141.1 GCA_013375375.1 Desulfobacterales bacterium
GGGCCAGCCGGTCAAAGAAACCGTAGGCATCAAAGCTGAGTATATCGGCCGCGGAATCGAGGATTAACGACCAGTCTGTGTTCGCGCAAACGTGAACCCCGGCAAGTCCCCCTCCTTGATGTATGGCATCAATGACTTCCGAAAGGACGCGGGATACGTCTTCCCGCGATATGCTGATAAATGCGGATGTGCCAAACCCGGCCAGGCCAGGTTCGTCTATAAAGATGATTGCCGGGATACCCCGTTGCGACAATTTTTCCGCCTGCCAGCGTGCCTTCATTGCAAGGGTTTTGACTGCCGCGTCCAGGAGCCTGTCATCGTAAAAAATAGCGCGTCCATTCTGGTCCGTCAATCCCGTGGCCAGGGTCACTGGTCCGGTGATCTGGCCTTTGAGAGCTACGGGTAGCCGCGGGGCTGATTTTATCACATCGAGCAGGGTAAAGAAGCCTCTTGCGGTCTTCGGGGTAAGGACAAATCGCGTGTTGTCCAGCGGCGAGCCGCCTTCGGTTATCGCAAGATAGTCCTCGTAGAATTTGAGCAGGTCGTCTTCAAAGGTTGATACCGAGGTATCAATGAAGGTTTTGTCTTGGTCTTGGACGACACCCGGGATGCCGGGCAGAAATTGGATCATCATGCCCTCTTCCGGATAGGCCGGGAGTTGAACCCATAAAGGAATATCGGGTGTGTATTTGGAGACCAGGCCAATGGCCTCATCATGGTCGGTTATGGGAAGGCTCCCGATCAGGACGGCCAGTGCACTCCCTTTGAATTGAGCCATATAAGGTCCTTTTTCACAATAATAGAATCGCATGAGTTACTAAGAAGTACATTAACTACCCGACATCATACACTGGGGTCATGATGTCTTTTCTGGAGTGACTGGCGGGAGGGCGCCGAAGCCCGGGAGACTCGGAACGAAAGAAAAGAGATCATGACCCCAAACCAATGTCAGGTACAAAACGTTCTCATTAGTAACACGCCTAACATAATCGGCCCTTTCAGGCAAGCAGGTTATTCTGCTTGACTCGACTGGTCAAATGTCGGATAATCCTTAACGAAATGGACAAAAAAGAGAAGGGAAAGCTTCATAAGGTACTCGGTGCAGGGATTGGCTGGGTTATGGGAGGGCCGGTTGGGGCCGCCCTTGGCCTTCTGGTGGGACACACCTTGCAAAACAATCCGGAACTCCTGGAGGGGGGTCTGTTGGGTACCGGGTCCAAGCAGTACTATGATGTGCTTCAAGTCCCTTACGATGCAGGGTCACAGGAGATCAAGACCGCCTACAAGAGGCTTGCCCAAAAGTATCATCCCGACAGATTTGCAGACACAGATCCTGCAATTCAGGAACTGGCCAAGGGGAAGATGGCAGAGGTTAATGAGGCCTATGCAGAGATTATGGAACGCATGAAAGACGGCTAAGGCCCGGCAGTGATTGACACGTTTTGGTTTTAGTGTTATTACTGATTTTATATAGAGGAGTCAAAGCGTAAAGCCCTAAAATGGACCCTTTTAAATCAATAAAGAGAACAGGGGGAGATTAAATGTTCGGAATCGGCATGCCGGAACTAATCATAATTCTGGTTATTATTCTCATCATTTTCGGGGCGGGCAAACTTCCTGAGATCGGAAGCGGAATCGGGAAGGGGATCAAGAACTTCAAGAAAGCCACTTCCGGTAAGTTAGAAGATAGCCCTGAATCCAAAGATCAAGAAGCACTGGAAGAGGAAAAAACGGACTAAAACGGAATGTCATCCCCGGTTGGCCCGCTGGATTCTGTTGCGGGCCTTGGGCCAAAGCTCTCATTTGAAGGCGATTGTGCTGGAATTCGCGGTCCTAACATTTGCATATTAGAGACCACAATCTCTTTGGTTTCTCGCTTGTTCCCTTCCTGGTCTTCCCATTCATTTGTGCGGATGCGCCCTTCAATATAGACTTGTTTCCCCTTTGCAAGATATTCTCCACAGATTTCACCCAGGCGGCCCCATGCTACAATACGGTGCCATTCTGTATGAGATTCCTTTTCACCGTTCTTATTGGTCCAATTGTCTGTGGTGGCAAGACTGAAATTTGCTACAGCGGTTCCGCTGGGCGTGTAGCGAACCTCCGGGTCTCTTCCAAGGTTGCCGATGAGGATTACTTTGTTGATACTGGCCATGGGTTCCCCCTCTCACAGAATTTGGTAATGTGTGGAAAAGTTAGGGTCTCTATAGTAGATGAGGCGGATAAAATCAAGAAAAATTACAGCTCGGTTTTTTGTCAAAAAATCCCTGTTTTTCCCTTGATTAACAGCCCGATTTCAATATAAAGAAATCACTTACCTATTGAATAAGGTCAGTACCGATTATTGAGCCAGGGATACATCACCATGGGTTATGTTTTCGACTTCAAGGCAGCCCGGGAATACGACGATTGGTATCAGGACCCCAAGAATCGATTCATTGCTGATCTTGAAAATCAGATTATGCTCAGGCTGCTTCGTCCTGTACGTGGGGAGCGAGTCCTGGACATAGGATGCGGCACAGGAAGACATCTCCTTATGCTTTTGGAGATGGGCCTTGATGTAGCAGGTCTCGACGCATCGCCTCACATGCTTGACATCGCACGAAAGAAACTCGGGCACCGCGCTGGGCTACACCAGGGTTTGGCAGAGGATCTTCCTTTTGAGGATAACAGTTTCGATATTGCTACCTTGATTACGACCCTCGAATTTGTAGGCGATGTTCAAAAAACCCTTCAAGAGGCATGTCGTGTAGCAAAGGACCGCATTTTTTTGGGTGTTCTAAACTGTTATGCCATAAAGGGGATTGAGCGAAGACTGAAGGGCATGTTTTCAGAAAGTATATATAATCGGGCCAGATTTTTTAGCGTATGGGAGGCTAAACGACATATCCGGCAGATTCTGGGGAAAACACCTTTAAGATGGGGAACATCTCTCCACTTACCTGCCGGCTTCAGAAAATACACCGAACATCTTGAGAAATGGCCCTTTATTCACAGGTCCCCATTTGGGGGCTTCATAGGTATGGTCGTCACGCTTGTGCCGCGATATCAAACCCGGAATATACCCATTGGGTATGTGGGCCGGCCCAAGAGTGCTACGCCGGGATTGACGAAGACATAGGATTGACGATTGGCGATTGATGATTGAATATTGACGGCCTGCAAACACGACAAGACCGCTCATATTTGGAGACCTTTGCATAACTCATTAGAGCGGTAATTATGAACTTTTTGGGGCACCCATCCGGGCAAAGTTCACCCCGTTAAATAGGGTTCCCTTTGGGAAATTTAACGGGGCAAGCGGATCGTTTTATCTGTTGGCAGCCAAGGGGGATCTTTTTTTGAGATCAGGTCACTTGATATTGCCTGGTAGCCTTCCCAACGGCACCATAT
>JABXJX010000019.1 GCA_013375375.1 Desulfobacterales bacterium
GATAGACGGTTACGGCACGGCCAAGCATGTTGCATTTCGGGCAAAATCGATCCCGGTGCTGTACACCCCTTTTCTTGTCTTTCCGGCCAAAACAACGCGTCAGAGCGGCTTCCTTGTGCCCCAGGTCTTCTATTCCAGTCGAGACGGCTTTGAGTACAACCTCCCATTTTTTTGGGCCATAAGTGATAGTAGTGATGCCACCTTTTATCAGCACTACATGGCCCACCGCGGATTCAAGCATGGGGTTGAATATCGGTATGTATCGGCGCCGGAGAGCAAAGGCACTGTAATGTATGATTTCCTTTACGACCGACAGATCGATGACAACACCACTCCGATAGACACCACAGGGTACCACTATGAAGGGTTCAGGGGCGACAACGAAGACCGTTTGAATAGAAAACGGTGGTGGTTCAGGATGAAAAACAATCAGGACCTTCCGGCCGGATTTACGGCAAAACTCGACGTAGACCTTGTAAGCGATCAGGATTATCTGCGCGAGTTTGACAGCGGCTATTCAAGCTATGAACACTCCAACAGTTATTTTTTTAAAGAATTCGGCAGGGAACTCGATGATCAAACCGACACCGTTCGTCTGAACCAATTGAACCTGAACAGGAACTGGGATCAGTACAGCCTGAACGCTGATCTTCGCTGGTATGACAATGTGATCATACGGAAACATGATCAGGAAGACAACACCCTTCAGAACCTGCCGTCGGTGACGTTTACCGGTTCCAAACAACAAATTTCTGATTCCCCTTTTTATTTCGATCTATCAACTTCCTGTGACCATTTCTGGCGGGATGTGGGAACCCGGGGATACCGGGTGGACCTTTATCCAAGGGTTTACAACCCAATAAGACTCTTCAAGCATTTTGATTTTGAACCCTCTATGGGTGTGCGGGAAACACTGTGGCAGGCCGAAAATTATGAGCCCGCGGGCGCAAAGAAAGAAGATCGGTTGGAATCACGGGTAATATACGACTTGAAAGGGGATCTCTCCACTGAGCTCTCAAGGGTTTTCAACGTTGGAACCGAAAAAATCGACAAAATAAGACACGCAATCAGGCCTCAAGTGGTGTACGAGTATGTTCCCACACTGGAACAGGAAGACCTCCCAGACTTTGTCGGCAGAATAGAGAGGAAAAATATAGTGACCTACTCGGTCACGAACAATTTTACCGCCAGGATGTTCGAACGGCCAAAACCGGGCTCTGAGACAGAACTTGAACCTGGCCAAGAACAAGGACCGCTGCCGCCTAAATACAGCTATCGTGATTTTTGCAGGGTTAAGCTCTCACAAAGTTATGATATTATAGAGGCACGCCAGGACAATAAGGCTGGAGAAAGAAGGCCTTTTTCTAATGTGACGGGCGAGGTGGAACTCACACTCTCCAGCTTCCTGGACCTCAAGGGGAATGCTGCATGGTCGCCGTACGATGGGGAATATAAGAGCTATAATGCAATCCTCGCTGTAAATGATGAGCGGGGAGACAGTGCTTCAGTGGATTACCGATATACACAGGGCAGCAGCAAAAACATCTTAACCAAGGTCTTTATCAAGCTCTCTGATCCTGTGTCCGCCTATTGGGAAAACGAACGAAACCTTAAAGAGGGGCGGGAGGTAAAAACGGTTGTTGGGTTCAAATATGAACCCCAGTGCTGGGCATTGACCTTCCGCTACACCAATGATAGGGCGACGGCTGAGCAAGAGTATTTTATTGAGATAAGCTTGTACGGATTAGGCAAATTCGGGCATGGCCAGTACACGCCTGACTAATAAGACAGAGCAGGATAGTCTGTAAGTACTGCCCGTACAGAAGATTCCGGTTCAGGGAAAAGACTGATGACAGCATTGATTGACATGCATCGTTCCTGGTATGTGCTTCACACCCGAAGCCGCCATGAGCAGGTGGTCTTTGACGGACTTACAAATAAATCTCTAAAGGCCTTTCTTCCGAAGATAACAGTCATGAGCAAGCGCCGTGACCGGCGAAAGAAGATCCGGGTCTCTCTGTTTCCCGGCTATCTTTTTATAAGAAGCGACCTCAACGTGCATGAGCGTCTCGAGATCGTGAAAACAGTGGGCGTAGTCCGTATTATTGGGAACAAGGACGGCCCGATCCCCGTACCGGATGAAGCGATTGATTCCCTTCAGATCATGGTTGCCGGGGATAACCCAGTGGAAACCGGCACCCGGTTTAGAAAAGGTGACCGTGTCATGGTCGTGGAGGGGCCTTTTGCGGGTGTAGTAGGAACCTTTGTGAGGTATCGTGGTTTCATGCGCGTGTCGGTGGCCATCGAGGCCCTGGGGCAGTATGCTGCGGTAAATGTCTCCGAAGAAGATGTGGAAAAGCTCCCGGAAATTGCGTAGAAGCGGTTTGAAAACCCTTCTATACCTTATTCTTCGGTAGAACGACTGACCATACGGCTCAATATACGAAAAAGATTGGTGGCCAGCAGTATGCCGCTAAACAACATCAACACGATTGGTACCCAGCAGTAATGTCGGTATGGGTCGTTTTCCAGGGCAAGGCTGATTCCTGCAGTGCTAAAATAAAAGACAAATGCTGCACAGATCGATATCACAAGACAAAATAGGTCGGAATCGTACCAGGGGATGATCACCTTTCGGAACGAGGGGTTTTTATGTAATTTCATAGAATATATCTTACAGGAATATAGGACAAATAATCAAGGGTATGCAGTCTAAAAGTGAAACAAAAACCTGAAATCTATCGGAGGCCCTGCCTTAACCTACATTTATTAATCATGGCGGCCACAATTTTTTTATGCCTCTGCGTATCGGCCTGTGCCGTGATACAGAAGTTAAAAATGCCAACCAAGGTACATATCAAAGGGATATCAAAAGGATTTGAGATAGGGACCATTGTTCATACTGAAACCGGCCGGGTCTTTTCCTTTGAGGAGCTCATGGCCGACCTTGAAGGCGTACGGATTGTTTATGTCGGGGAAAGGCACAGCAATAAAGCGCACCACGACATACAACTCAGGATACTCAAGGCGCTTTATGAAAAAGATCCCGCGTTGTTAGTAGGCATAGAGATGTTTGTAAGCTCTGACCAGCAGGCACTGGATCAATGGAGTGCGAGCCGGCTGGACGAGAAGACCTTTTTAAAGGAGATAGATTGGGAGAAGAAGTGGAAATTCGATTTTGGCCTCTACCGCGCGATTTTCGATTTCATAAGGGAAGGGGCCTTGAAGGTAGTAGCTATCAATGTGCCACGCTCAATCGTCGAGAAGGTTGCCAGGGTAGGACTGGACGGTCTTTCAGATGAGGAGCGGGACCAAATTGCACAGGAAATTGATACCTCCAGGGAAGAACACAGGGTCTATGTTGAATCCATTTTCGGCGCCCACGAATCTGATGAAATAAGTGCATTCGAATTCTTCTATGAGGCGCAGTGCGTTTGGGAGGATTCCATGGCAGAGGCGATCTCGCAGGCACTGAATAACAAGCGGATGATAGTGATCACAGGGAATGGACACATAGCGCACAAGTTCGGCATCCCCGACCGTGCATTCAAGCGCACAAACGCCTCCTTTCGAACCATCATGCCGCTGGCCGTCGGCACAGAGGTGGAAAGTGATGCAGCAGACTACATCTGGGTAACCAGGGCCGAAACACAGACGCACGGGAGCTGGATGCGCTCCGGCGGACCGAGGAAGCCCGTGGTGGGGCTTAAATTTAAGCACTTGGACCAGGGGAAAGGCGTGCTTATAGTAGACGTTGTGCCAAAAAGCCCGGCAGCGCGGGCTGGAATTAAACCACAGGACATCCTGGTAGCTATTGACGGGAATCCTGTATCCCGTTTATCCGACCTTCACAATTCCATTACCCGGTCAAAGGGGGTCTCAAACTTTGTGTTCAAAATTGACAGGCAGGGGAAGCTCCTGGAATTGACGGTCCGGATCAAGAAGGCGAATCCCGCCGGGACTCAGACCGTAACGGATCCTTTCTGAGTAAGGTCAGAAGAATGGACAAGAGCATCTTAAACATGTAATAAACCGGCTTTAACCCAGCGTGCATGGACTTTTTCGGGTTCGGATACATGGTCACGGGTATCTCTTTGATTGTCAGGCCGGCACGATAGAGCATGATGATGACGTCGGCATCCGGAAAATCGACCGGATAATAATCACCGGCATAAAAACGGATAGCATTGCTATTTAAGGCCTGGTACCCGGATGTGGGGTCACTGACCCGCTGACCGATAATTACAGAGGCAAGCCAACCAAAGATCAGCATACCGGCCCTCCGGATGAGGGGTGCCTTATACGATCTACTATCCAAAAACCTCGATCCGATAGCAACGTCTGCCTCTCCGCCTGAAACCACATTTAGGAGCCTGGGCATGTCCTTTGGATCATGCTGGCCGTCTCCGTCTATCTGGACCACATGTCTATAGCCGTGCTTTAAGGCATATTTGAATCCGGTCTGCAATGCCGCCCCATAACCCATATTGTAGGGCAGATTGACGAGCCTCCCGCCCAGTTGCCGTACGATTTGTCCTGTCCGATCCTCGCCACCGTCATTGACGACCAGAATATCAACACCAGGAACGGCATTTCTTATGCCGTTTATTACGGCCGTGATGTTTTCTTCTTCGTTATAGGCAGGAATGATGACGAGGGTTTTCTTTTCCATACTATTTTTCTTTTGAATTCTCATTTTTTATGCGATAGTTAATCTGCTTATATAATATATAATTCCGGAACTCAAACAATAATATACTCACCACCAGACGAAAGAAAAGACATCATTAGCCCAAATCAATGTCGGATACAAAAGTTCGCCTTAGTAACTCCAAGTCCAGGCTGTTCAGGAGGGAATTATGCCGATCAGACAAAAGATATTTGCCTTGGCAATAGGAATAGCAATATTTCTTTTTATCCTTGAAATGGTACGCAGAAGAAAACTACGAGAGGAATATTCCTGGCTCTGGCTCCTGACAGGCCTTGGAATCATTGTGCTTGCGGCCTGGTACGACCTTCTCGTCTTTATCACCGACCTCATTGGTGCGGCCTTGCCCACAACCACACTCTTTCTCTTTGGTGTGGTCTTTTTAATGTTGATCGCCCTTCATTACTCGATTAAGATATCAGCCCTGACGGATCAGGTAAGGAAACTGACCCAGGAACTGGCCATTCTGCATGACGAGGTAAAAGAGCATAGAGATAAAGATTGAGAACAAAGTTAAAATTTGGTTTGTTGAGTTATGAAAAGATAAAATGGAGGTATTGAAGGCATGTCCGGCACTCGCAAAAATATTATAGCCGTTCTTCTGATAGGTCTCGTGGCTGCGACAATCTACTCAAATTCGTTTGACTGTTCATTTCATTTTGATGATCAACATGCGATCGTGGAAAATTATGTTGTCCACAGATTTGATTTAAGGCAAATTTTCTCTTCCTCAAGCCGTCCCGTATTAGACCTTACATTGGCGATCAATTACCATTTCGGCAAGCTGAATGTCTTCGGCTACCACCTGGTCAACCTGCTGTTACATATCTCAAACGGGATTATGCTCTATTTTATCCTGCTATGGACTGCCAACCTCCCATCGATAAGAGAAAAATACCGGGAAAGGTCGTACAGGATAGCCCTTTATGCCTCTTTGATCTTTATTGTCCACCCGATTCAAACCCAGGCTGTCACCTACATTATCAGCCGGTCCTCGGTCCTGGCTACAACCTTCTACCTGCTCACCCTTTTGTTATTCATTCGGGCCTACTCAACAAACTCAACAAACAAGCTTTATCTCGTCGGGGCATTTTTGGCCTCCTGCCTCGGTATGGGTACAAAGCAGATAGCGGCCACCCTCCCTTTAACTCTTTTGATCTACGATTTTTATTTCATATCCGACGGGGATTGGAAGATCCTGAAAGACCATTATAAGGCCCATCTCGCCATGTTCTCCACCATAGGCGTAGCCGTCTATTTGAGCGCATCCGGGCTGCAAAAGTTTGTCTCCTTTGATTATGCCAAGGGAGTGCCTATGCCGTCCGGCGTCGGGGACGCTGTGACCTCCTGGCAATACTTTCTGACCCAGCTCCATGTGATCCCGTATTATATCAAGCTCCTTTTTATCCCCACCAACCTCAACCTCGATTACGACTGGCCGGTTACCCGGAGTATCGATCTTTCAACCATCCTCTTTTTCATCCTCCTTGCAGCCATCGCGGCCTTTGCCGTCTGGGTATACCGGCGTTCCCGCTTGCTCTCCTTCGGCATCATCTGGTTTTTCGTCACCCTCTCAGTCACCTCAAGCTTTGTCGTCATCTACGATGTGATCTTCGAGCACCGCCTTTACCTCCCCTCTATAGGATTTGCCCTGTTTGGGGCCCTTATGATCAGCAGGATATCCGGGTTTGGGCAAAAAAAAGCGGGATGAGAGTTGCATCTCATCCCGCCCGGGCTAAACTACCCTTATGTAAGTTTAAAGATTAACCATCCTTTTGGGTATGACAGACAAAACAACTCTTTCCCTGACCGGCACCCGTGGTGTCGAGTATCATCAGGGTATAATCCCACCGTAACATATCAGAATATGGGCTTCCGTGGGCCACGTGGCAGGACAAGCACATGACCATGTCCGTGCCCGGTGTTACAATGTTGGTAACTGTTCCTGCATTGATAACAGCTGCAGGCCGCGCCACCGGGACGGTCGGGTCCCAACTGTCAGCGCCACCGCCACCAAAGGCAGAGCTATATTCCCCTGAAGCCGGGATCACGGCATCTGAAGGGTGCCTGGTCCAGCTTCCAGAGCCATCGGCCACGGTGTTTTGAATATGGAAGTTCCCGTGGCATCCGGAACAGAAGGCACTCATATTATGATTCGTAATGCTCTGGGTCGCATCGTGCCCCCCAACAACGCCCAGATACTCGTTGTGGTCTGTGGCAGTCTCGAAATCCCAATCATTATCTTCTATCCCTGCAACGCCATGGGTAGCATCAGCAACACCACTATTACACTTTGCCAGCCAGCGGAACCACGGGGCAACGGTCACAGTACCTGAATTATCACTATGGTGCGCCGCGTCCAAATGGCAGCCCTCACAGCCGCCTGCTGCTGTAGCCAAAGTTTCGTGGCAAGTGCATCCGCCCGTTCCGTTTGCGTCCCCTGGCGCCCCTTCCGCTGCCGTGATACTGAGATCCTGGACTGATATGCCATACACATTATGCCCCTTGGTGTCATCATCACCGCCGGCGTCAGCCACCCAGTAGAAATTACCGCCAGCCAGGGTATCGGTACCAAACGTCGGCTCACCAGTAGAGAGAACATAGGCTTTGCCTTCTGTATTGGTCCCTGTGTGGCAGGCCACACAATCGCCCGCTAAAAGATGGGCATATGGTCCACCTGTGGCCATCTCCGACCCACCCTGGCTGTTGTGCATGGTGTGGCAGTCGCCGCACGCCCCCTGGATGGCCGCGGCCGGGCTGGAAAAGACCGCGATCAGGGCTGCAGCCGCCAGCATGATAGTCGATGTTATAATTGACTTTTTCATTCTTAACACCCCCGTCCTTATCAATAAAAAAACCCACTCTCGGTGTGCGAGGCGGGCTTTTTCATCTTCATCTTTGTCTCGCAGCCCCGCTGTCCGCCTAAGCCGGACCGGAGGCTTTGCGCCCCGCCCTCACGAGAGGTTTGCCCTTTGACAAAGTATCTATTCTGATTCAAGTGTCTATTCTGATTCATATATCGGCATTATCTCTATAAAATATTAATATTTTTTTATATTTTTGATTATTTTTGCTAAGTTACTGTACTCCCTGATATTCTTCATCTTTTTGGCTGTGGCAGGCAAAGCAGCCATCGTCATTTTCGCCGCCGTCTACCAACATAGAATCGTAGTTCCACCTTAGTAAATAGCGATGGGGTGTCCCATGTGGGCGGTGGCAAGAAAGGCACATGATACGCGCGGCAGACCTTTCTGGTTTGTTCGGGTCAGGATAACTCACCGGAACATCCTTCCTGTAAACGTAGTTTGCATATTCTCCACGCATCGGGATCGTCGTGTTTGTGGGGTGGCGTATCCATTTGCCGTTGGCACTCTGATTCTCGGTGCCGCAAAAATTCGGATGACACGTCACACAGTAGTGATCGCCGCTCTTGTATATGTTATGGCCATCCCCATGTTCGTATTGGGGGTCTGCGATCCCTTCGATATCCGGCCCAAGAAAACGATACCCGTGGCCGGTACCGTGGTGCCTGACATTCCTGTGGCACGAGGAGCATGATCCGCCTGCTTTTTCAAGGTGCGACTGTCCTGAAACATAGTAAAAATTGCCGCCGGCCAGGGGGATTTCCGGTTCTTGTCCATTCCTTACAATCGGTACCGTGTTCAGCCCCGCCTTACTAAGGGTATGGCTGTTTGCATCCGCATGGCACCCCTCACAAGTCTCTTCCAGGCCAGATGCATACAACCTTCGCTTGCCTTTGTCCTTAGATGCGTACAGCTTCCGCCAGCGCTTGCCCTTGCTTCCGAAAAGCCCCTCTAATTCATCTTCATCCTGCCAAGCGTGAACAACATGGCACTCAACACAAGACTCTGTCATGAGCTGTGCTCTTCCCACGGCGGAAAAAGCAATAACCATGGCAGCGGCCGTCACCACAATCAAAAGGGTGATGTTCCCTGCTTCTCCAAGGGAACTTCGGCTTTGTGCTATGGCATTAATCCTTTTCATGTCACATCTTCACCTAATCCACAAAAAACCCGCTCTCGATGTGCGAGGCGGGCATTTTCATCTTCATCTTTGTCTCGCAGCCCCGCTGTCCGTCTAAGCCGGACCGATAGCTTTGCGCCCCGCCCTTACGAGAGGTTAGCCCTTCGACAAGACTAAACTATCATTCTTATCGACATTATTTCAATAATACTTTAATATTTCATCATTTTCCGATTATTTTTCTGTAGTGTCCGTTGACGATCAGTCGACACTATTTTTTGATCACATGACTCTTTTTGTCAACACCAAAACCGCTATGATGCCTCTAATGTCCCTAATGCCTCAAAAATATCCGCCAAGCTCCCCCTATCTCGGCCCACTCTTTCCCCTTTCCACTGTACTTTCCTGAGTCCTGTCCTGATTATGCCTTTACATTTATATTAAAACATTGTATCTATTAGATACAAATATAGGCATATTTTATGTATATGACAAATACTATGGGGGTGCCATGGAAATATCATTCCAGCTTTTACAACAACAGAATCCCTGGTGGTTCCGTGAAGAAGTTATTTTAGATGATGAGAAGATAGCGGACTACGAACGGGAAGCCTACCAGTATATTCCCCCGATCCTGTCAGAGTTTCCGGAGAACACAGATGCCGTTCTAACACTCAGGGGACCACGGCAAATCGGAAAAAGCACCAGTATGAAATTGCTTATCCGCAGGTGTTTACTTGAATTAAAGATACCGAAGAAACACATCTTCTATTTTTCCCTGGACAGGATTGAGGATTACAACCAACTCTATGAATTGATAGACTGCTATCTCAGAAACGTCAGACCGGACAACCCGCAACGGTTGTATATTTTCCTGGATGAGATATCATTTGTCCGCCAGTGGCAACGAGGGGTAAAGGCCCTATCGGACGAGGGAAAGCTGAAAAATGTAACCCTCTTGTTGACCGGTTCCAATTTGATCGATATTCGTGGAGGGGCCGAGCGGATGCCAGGTCGAAGAGGAAGACTCTCCAGAGTCGATTTTGAGCAACTGCCGATGACATTTGCCGAGTTCATCCATTTGACAGAACCCACGATTGAATTGACCGATATCGACAGTCTCGTCTATCACAAAGACCTCCTTTTACACCGCTTTGAGGAGTATCTCATCACCGGGGGATTCCCTCTCTCCATAAACTTGTTTTTCACCCGAGGCCACATTTCTTCCTATGTGTACCAACTCTACTTGAGTTGGATTGAAGGAGACATCGGGCGTGCAGGGAAATTGGAACGGAATCTTTACCAAATAATGTCCCGGGTTTTGGCACATATCTCTACCGGAATTAGCTGGTATAAACTCAGCAGAGAATCCAATATCGCATCCCATGCCACAGTACAGGAGTATATTGAGATTCTGGAAAGGATGTATGTCTTACGGGCTGTTCCGTTTATTGACCTGTCGTCGAAATTGCCGATGTACCGAAAAAACAAGAAACTCTATTTTCAAGACCCGCTTATTTTTCACTGTTTTTCTGCAAAAAATAATGGGATAGGGGATAATTTTTTTACCGAATGCCAGAGATTTTTAAACGATCCTTCGGGCAAGTCGAAATTAGTGGAGTCGGTCGTGGGAATGCATATCTTTCGGCGCTATCAGAACTGTTTTTATTGGCAGGGTCAGAAGGAAATCGATTTTGTAGCCAAAGAGGGTAACAAGCTGCATTTCTTCGAAGTCAAATATCAAGAAAAGGTGCCTGCTTCTGAGTTTCAATGGTTTAAAAAAATCCGCCCCAAGGGGGCGCGATTAAGCGTTATTACAAAACAAGACTCACAGGAACGCCAATCGATAAGCCTGGTGCCGGTGCCGGTTTTTCTGGTCCAGCTTGAACAAGAATAGACTCAGATCGTAAGGGTTATGAATTTATTGAGATATCTTGAATTCTTTGTGCTTGCGGGCCTGGTGCTGGTATTTGCCGTCGCTACCCACCAGCGAAACCTGGTCTGGAAAAATAATCTTTTACTCTGGTCGGATGTGGTCAAAAAATCTCCCGACAAGGCCAGGCCCTATAACAATCTTGCCGATGCCTGTGAAAAAAGAGGCCTGATCGACCGCGCTATTCTCCTTGCCAAGAAGAGTATTGCCTTAAACCCGAATCTGGCCGAGCCGCATAACAACCTGGGAATTTGCTATCTTGACAAGGGGTGGGCAGATAAGGCCGCCATTGAATTTCAACACGCCGTCAGGATCAAGCCAAGATTTGCACGTGCCCACACAAACCTGGGGTTAGCTTATTCCATGCAGGGACAAAAGGACACGGCCGTTGAACAACACAAGCAGGCATTGGAGATAAATCCATACTTTGTTGATGCCCATAATAATCTCGGTGTTTGCTACTTCGACAAGGGTTGGGTAGACCAGGCCATTTCGCAATTTCAACATGCCATTCAGATAGATCCCAATCATGCTGATGCACATCACAACTTAGGCGTGGCATACGGCTCAAAAGGGAAATATGATATGGCCTTCAAAGAGATGAGAATCGCCAAAAGCCTTAGTGCCGGCCGGCAATGGGAAAAGACCGCTAAGGGAATAAAAGGAAAAATGCCCTCAATACCTGGGCATCCTTAAGCGAGCCCTATACGCTATGCTCCTATCTCTATGCGGAATCAATATGAATCGATTAATATATATTGAGTTTTTGGTAGTAACAATACTTGTGGCTGGACTCAGCTTTGTTGCATATCAGCGAAACCTGGTATGGAAAGATAATCTTTCCCTCTGGTCGGATGTGGTTGAGAAATCACCAACAAAGTTCAGGGACCACAACAATCTTGGAGAGGCATATGCAAAACTGGAACAATATGATCAGGCTATGGCTGAGTTCAAATATACATTGACACTGAACCCGCGAGCAGACAAGGCTCACAACAATATGGGGAATCTCTATCAGGCCATGGACCGAATAGACCAGGCAATCGCCGAATATAAGAAGGCCCTTGAGTTACAGCTCCGTTCGAGAGAAGCATTACTCAACCTCGGGGCCTGCTATTTCAAGAAAGGGTTACACCGGATGGCCATCTCCGCTTATAAGAGGGCGCTGAAGATAAGACCAGACTATGTTAAGGCCAGGTGTAGCTTAGGGAGCGTTTATAACGAGATGGGTCTTGTTGACATGGCCATCCGTGAATATCAGGCAGCCCTTAGCACAAATCCTGACCATGCCAAGTCTAATTACAATATGGGTTTGGCCTATGACAAGAAGGGGTTGTTGCAACAGGCCGTCACCTACTACAAAAAGGCATTAAGATTAAAGCCGGATTATCCTGAGGCCCTTTCCAATTTAGGGATCATCTACGCCAAGATGGGGCAATTGGACCAGGCAGCAGACCTCTTTGAACGCGCCCTGGGTTTTAAACCGGATGATCCAATAACCATGCTTAACCTTGCGTTTGCATACGAGCAATTAGCCAAGCGCAAAGGGCCAAGCGCAAAGCGCAAGGGGCTGAGGGTTAAGGCCATTCAGACATATCAGAAGGTTCTTGTGCTTGACCCCGATAATGTCCAGGCAAGGGAGAGGATCCAGAAGCTGAAAGCTAAGAATTAAGAGAGAAGCCAAATACAAAAATCAAATGAGACAAAGTTTAAGTTTATATGTTGAATTTCTGGTGCTGATAAGCCTTGTGACGGTATTCGGCGTCGCTACCCACCAGCGTAACCTGGCCTGGAAAGATGATTTTTCTTTGTGGCAAGATGTGGTTAAGAAATCTCCCAACAAGGCCAGGCCTTACATCTGGCTCGGGCTGGCCTATCAGAGAAAGGGACTGGTAGACGAAGCCATTGCACGATTCCACAAAGCCCTTACCCTCGAACCCAACCATGCAGATACCGCAGATACTTACAACAATCTGGGGCTTTGCTGTTTCGATAAAGGATGGCCAGGCCTTGCCATCAAACACTTTGAACACGCCATCAGAATTGCCCCAAATCATATTCATGCTCATAATAATCTTGGATTCATATATCTTCAGATGAAAAGATATAGGGAGGCAATGAACGAGTTCAAGGCTATATTGAGAGTCGACCCTCATAATAAGATGGCGAAGCGCCTAGTTATTCTTTGCCAGAGAAATCTTATACAAGATAGGCCAAGGAATGACTAATTGAATTGACTGGATTGATTCCAAAACCGGCAAGCGAGTTGAACGAATTGAACCAAATAGACTATATAAAACCAGCCAGGCTGAATTCATACGTTGAAACCCTGATGGTAATCAGCTTATTGGTGATACTCGGCTTTGGCACCTTTCAGCGTAATCTCGTCTGGAAAACAGACTTTTCTCTCTGGTCCGACATAGCCGAGAAGGCTCCGCGAAACTACAGGGCTCACATATACCTGGGTCTTGTGCATTACTCCAACGGGCAAGACGATTCAGCCATAGCTGAATACAAAGAGGCATTGAGGCTGAATCCCGTGGCAGCCAAGGCCTATAACAACCTGGCGAGTATCTACAATGAGAAGGGACTGTTCGATGAAGCGATTGCCGCGTATAGTGACGCTCTCAGGGTGGATCCCCTTTCCAAAGAAGCGCTGTACAATCTCGGGACTGTCTACGAAAAGAAAGGTATACTCGGCATGGCGATCCTCTACTACCAGAAGGCCCTGATGGTTAAGCCCGACTTCCTGATTGCCAGATATGTTCTTGGCAGGGCCTATGCCCAAAAAGGGCTTATTGATAATGCGATTGACCAGTACAAACAGATCTTGAAGTTCGCCCCTGATGAGGCGAAGGCGCACAACAACCTGGGAATTGCCTATGATAGAAAGGGCCGACTTAGGGAGGCAGCGTATCATTATAAGCAGGCCCTGAAAATATCCCCCCAATATCCTCAAGCCCTGTCCAACCTGGGTATCCTCTACGGGCAAGAGGGAAGAATTGACGAAGCTATAGACCTCTTTCAAAGGGCATTAGACCTATCCCCTGATGACCCTATCACCCTCTTTAACCTAGCCTTTGCCTATGAACAAAAAAGACTCTTTAATAAAGCGGCTGAGGCCTATCAGAAGGTACTCAAAACCGCTCCCAGCCATGCACAAGCCAAGGGAAGGTTAGCTGCAATTCGTGGGGCAGCCGCCCCTTGAATCCTTAGCCCTGGTGGTTTCAATTCCAATAAGGTCGGGAGACAAAACTCCCCGACAAAAAAGGCCACTTTCCTCTCACGCAAGGAAAGGAAAGCGGCCCCTTTTAAAATATCCAAATGATTAGTTATCTCTGCCTCTGGTGACAGCGCTCGCAACCACCATCGTCGGCTAAATCCCCCGCATTCATGTCATATTCAAACCGCAGGATGTCCGTGTGCGGGCTTGCATGCGCTCTGTGGCAGGAGAGGCACATGACGATACTCGTGGTATCTACCGTCGAGGTACTTGTTGATGGTGTGGCAAGAGCTACCGGAGTCTCTACATTGTATGACGTATAGTCCGTCGTAAAGACGCCGCTGGTACTGGCATCCAGTTCTATATCTGTGGGATGCCTTAGCCATGGGGAATCAGACCCAACCTCATCTGTTCCTCCCAGGTTCGTATGAGCATGGAAGTTACCGTGGCATTCACCGCAAAGATAGCTTATCGTGTTATCTGAGCCATATGAGCTATCACCCTGATACCCGTTATGGTGCGTTCCGTCAGCCTGAACCTCCCACTCATAGCCACTAGTATTTAGCTCAACTCCCTTAATTCCTGCGAGGAAACGATAACTACTTCCTACCGTGCCTCCATCTATAGTGCCGTCATTCGTGTGATGGGCGCCTTTGATACCTTTGTAGGAATCATAACCTCCGCTGCGGTCACCATGGCAACCAAGCTCACCTGCACATGTGACCGGGGTGGTGCCAACATTGTCCCACGTTGTAGGTCCCCAGGCCGATCCGCTTTGGGTAAATTCCGCTGGCTTGGTAGCAGCCACAAATCCTGGGGGGCCACCCGTAATACCACTATCGATCCCTTGGCTACCAATTCCCATATCTGTAATATTGTGCCCAAAGACTCTTTCAGCCGTTGTATCGCAATTGTAGAAATTCCCCGCAGCCAAGCCCTCGTTGTTATAGCCGTAACCGGGAGCACCTGTGTTGTACACAATGGGAGCCCCAGTAACGGCCTCTATCGAGGTGCCAGCACCTGCCGAATGACAGCCGACACAGGTTCCTATCAACAATGTCTGCATTGGTGCCGACTCGTCGTCTGTCCTCATGGCCGTGCCACCCTGCGAATTGTGCATGGTGTGGCAGTCGCTACACACGCCGCTTACCGCTGCCGAGGCCGGGCCGGAAAAGGCCGCGATCAGGGCTGCTGCTGCCAGCATGACGGTTAATGTTAAAATTGCTTTTTTCATTGTTTCACCCCCTTTTTTTAAGAAGACGTGTCTGTGTCCGTGTTTCGTGTTACTCAAAAAACGTGTCCGTGTTTCGTGTCCGTGTCCGTGTTGCTTTTTTGATGTATTCATCTTTTTTGATTCATCCACCTCCTTTGGTTTTTAAAAAACGTGTCCGTGTTTCGTGTCCGTGTCCGTATCTAAAGTTCTAAGAATTATTAGGCATCGTCCTTGTTTGTATGGCATATAAAGCAACCCGTGCCATCGGCTCCGCCGCCCCCTGCGTTCATTGTGTCATAATCCCACCTGAGCATGTCCGGATAAGGGCTTCCGTGCGGCCTGTGACACGACAGGCACATGACCATGTCTTCACCCGGATACACAGTGTTGCTTGAACCAGTCCAATCAAAGGTTCCGCCACTTTCGGGTCTGGCCACCGGAGCCTGGGGATTGTATATCATGTAAGCATCATATTCTGTAGGAGGCGTATCGGTTGGCAAAACCGCGTCTGACGGGTGCCGGATCCACGCATTGCCCTCTGCCTCCGTACCCTGATGTTGGTCGTCGTGAAAATCGCCATGGCAGCCAGAACAAAAGGCAGTCATAGTGTTAACACCAAGACCGTCAAGACCTTCGTCGCCATAAACAACTGCACCTAGATACTCATTGTGATCTGTGCTTGTCTCTTGCTCCCAGTCACCATCCTCAATCCCTGTAACACCACGGCTATTCCCAGGACCATGTCCTTTCAGGAAGCGGTACCAGGGAAAACTATTTATCACAGCGGCTGAATCATCAGCATGGTGGAAACCTTTAGGGCCGCTATTATTATCGACCATGTGGCACTTGGTGCAACCCTGTCTGTTGCCCAAACCGCCGGAACCAGCGGAGGTTTTGTCAATGTTGTCGTGGCAGGAATCGCTCCCGCACGCAAATCCCCCAGGGGCTGGGGTCAGAGTGTCTGGATTATCAGAGAATACATTGTGTCCGCAGGCATCTCTTTTCGGGTCGGTATATGGCGAGTTCGGGGAGACCCAGTAGAAATTGCCACCAGCCAGGCCCTTGGCCGCGTTGAAGGCAGGCTCGTTGAAATTAAAGACAACCGGAGCGCCCCCGACGCCCTGCCACGTGGCCCCATTAGTGGCACCATGGCAACCCAGGCAACCATTTGCCCGAAGCAGGGTTGCCTGGGCATCAGAACCTGAATCGTAACCTGTCTGCATGTTGCTTCCACCCTGGCTGTTGTGCATGGTGTGGCAGTTACCACACGGACCTGTTACCTTGGCCGCGGCAGGAGTGGAAAAGACCGCAAGAAAGACCGCAACCAGAGCTGCAGTCGCCAGAATAACCGTCAAGGTTAACATTTTCGCTTGTTTCATCTCCCCCTTTTTAAGAAGACGTGTCCGTATTACTTAAAAGACGTGTCCGTGTCCGTGTTGCGTGTCCGCTAAGGGAAAAATAACCCACATCAAATAAAATCCCCCTAACCCCCTTTTCCAAAGGGGGGACTATACGGTAACCACGCCGCAAGCGGGCGGTGAATGTTCAACAAAAAAAGCCGGACTGCGTTCAGGCAGTCCGGCCGTCTTTATAAGGGATAAGACCCGTGACTTTCCGTCTCCCGATCACTCAGGATTTGGCTTTATCTGAAACCTATCTTGAATAGTTTCTTTACAATTAGGGGCAAAAGCTTCTTGTTATTTAAACGCACCTTAATGACAAAAGCCACTTTTGTCAATTCTACTAAAGTCGTATTTTTTGATTATATTTTGGGGCGTTTCTTACAACCCATTTAATACTTTAGTATTAGATAAGTATTATATTAGATAATGTCAAATTTGAAGAACCAGTATAAGCCCCTCCGGGTCGTTCATAAAAGGGCCTTTTCTTGCCCTGCTTTTATATGAAAATATATGCAAAATGCGTGCGAGGAAGCAAAGGAAACAGTGAATACAACTGACAGGTGCGGAGATCGGCAAAATGTAGGTCAAATGGGCTCGTAAATGAAGAAGAGCCATGCTTAGTAGGATGGCAAGTGTCAAAAAAATACTCAAATTAATGTCAAAATCCCAACGACAAAAGAATATTTTAATACCACCACCTAACTGACCAGCTTATGGGCAATACCGTGGCAGTCCCCGCATTTTGTCACATCCATCATCATCCCCTTGGGATGGGGCTCCCCATGACACCTGCTGCAAGGAGGTATCTCTTTGTGGGCGGGATGACATTCGGAACACTTGATAGATGTATGCTTTGTCTCCTTTTTCTGTAGCAGTTCGTAAGCCTTCCCGTGACAGCCGGCACAAATGGTCGATATCGCATCTTCAGTGTAAGATATCCGGGTCGGTTTGTGCACAGGATGGCATGCCATACAGTCTTTTGTGGCCAGTTCCACATCCGGGCTATGAGATTCGTGACATGCGTTGCACTCGGGGATGTATCCATGCTTTTCAGCGTGGCAGTCAGTACAACTTACATCGGTCTTGTGCTTGCTCGGGTATTTCTTTATTTCCTTACCCTCTTTTGAATGACAGAGACCGCACGAGGCCTCAATGTCCGACATGGGCATCTGTAAAGGCTTATGGGGATCGGCATGGCACTTCAGACACCGGGTGAGTCTTTTGTTTTTTCCGTGAAACGGCCCCCCGCTTGCACTGAGGTGGCAGGACGCACACTTGGGCATAATCTTGTTATAGTTTCTCTTGCGAGGATTATAAACGTGGTATTCGGTATGACAGCGTACACATTCGATCTGGTGTTTCCCTCCCTTTGTCTTAATTGCCTGATACACGGAAAAGTGGCAACGGCCGCACTCAGCAGTCGTCAGCGGCTTTATCTTCTTTTTATACAGCGGCGACACCTTTTCGGGTTTTGCTGCAGCTTTTTCAACCTGTTTTTCCGGAGCCGGACCTGCTCCGGGCTGAGTCGCGCATCCGTAGACCGTGATTAGGCCGATAATACCAATGATACCGACGGCTGCGGCCACCTTTTTTGAAATCATCATCTGATCACCTCTGAGATCTGAGGGTTTCCGTATATTTTTTGACAGTTCCTCTAATCCCTAACTCGGACATGCCGAAACCAAAAAAAATAATCACGAAAACACGAAAACTTGAAATCACGAAACAAGATAAAAAGTAACACTTTACGGCTCTGAAAAAGGGCCTTTTGCGAACGTCAAAGCTAATCTCTTACGATAAAAAGAGAAACTGTATTTTTCGTGTTTTCGTTCTTTCGTGTCTTCGTGATAGTTTTAACAATTTTCTGTCGCAAAACACACGAGTTTCACAACTAACGGACTATCTCAAGTCATGCGCCGCACTGTGGCAGTTACCGCATTCCGGAAATTTCTGGAGCATGCTGTACGGATGCGGCTGGCCATGACACGCCGTACACGGCGGTATGACTTTATGTTTGTTCCGATGGCAATAAGCACAGGCAAGGTCGTGGTGTTTGCTCTTATTTGCTTGAAGTAGACCCGCAGCTTTCTTGTGACATGACCCGCAATACCGCGACGGGGTCTTGTTGGTGTAAGTGACTTGGAGGGGCATATGAACAGGATGACAGGATTTGCAAGTCTCAAACTCCATGTCCTCGGTGTGCTTTTCGTGACATTCCATGCAATCCGGGACCTGCCTGTGTGTCTTGTGGCACTCGCTGCAAGCCTGATCCGTATGGGCGCTGGGGTACTCCTTCACCTCATCACCCTGTTGCGGGTGGCATGTAAGGCACGGTCCGGTAATCTCGCCTTCCAACTTCAGGTCAACAGGGGCGTGGGTGTTGGAATGACAGGCCGAACACTTTTTGAGCTCGTAATGGGCCTTGCCGCTGTGGCACGTGCTGCATGCCGGAATAGTATTTGTCCCTGCCGGGGGATGTTCCACGTGGCAGTCCTGGCACCCGACCTTGGTCTTGTGCTTGCCCCCGTGCGCCTTAATGGTTGCAGGCTCATCCGGGTGGCAGACGACACATTGAGAATTGGACAGAGACGGCTTTTTTGCGGACGCTGCCTTTATATGACCGCCAAATACCACAAGTGCCATAACGACTACGCTAAAGATGCTGAAAAAAGCGATTCCCCTTTTTCTGCTTAGCATTCTCATTCCTTCTCTCCTTAGAAATTCCCTCAACAGGAGGCCCATATATCGGCCGAAGGTTTACCCTGTTAAAAAACGCTCCGTCCTAAGGCCCCTTTTCTAAATTTTTTGATGGGGTTTACTAATCACCAAAGATCGCAAATGCTTATCATTACGGGAAAATAATGTCAAGTTTTTTTTGAAGCCCCCGTGGCTTGCCGATGGAAGATCGTTTGTTTTATCCGACAGGATCGACAGGATTATCCGGAAGCCTTTTGTCCCCTCTAAATCCTTTTTCATTGATACGTATAAGCAAGCAATGCGCAACATTGAGCTATGTAGCATATTATTCTGGTGACTCAGGTCTATGATGCTCCATAAAGTGTTAAACAAAAAGCGTAAAATAACCGATAGATAGATGTGAGAGGGTGTAAAATGTCATATTTCTTATCACCACAAGCTGACCTGACATGGGACAATCCTCCGTGTTTTCCGGAGCCTTGCTGTCGCTGCCTAACTTATCGTTACTACTTGACATTCGGCGTTGATTCATGTATTGGTAGTGCATACACCCTTATAGGCATTGGTTCTTAAGATACAATTATAAGGTTGCTCAAAGGCAAAAAGGGCCAATTTTCTCAAGAAATAACTCACGACAAGGATTAAGGGCTCAAAATGGCGGAAAAATTAAAATCTCTAAAAAATATGTCGGTTATGATTCCGCTACTGTTAATTATGGTGGTGTTGATTTTAATCGGCAGAGATGCTGCCATTGCGGCGGGGGGCCCTTATCTCAATTCCGCCCACGGAAACACATCATATGGAGTCGATCGCGTGGGTCTTTACACGCCGACCGATTTCGGCTATCCGATGGGCCACTGCGCCCACTGTCACGAACAGCATGCCAGTATCTGCGGATCAGAACCACCACCGGCCAGTGGAAGTCCGACAGCATATCTGATCTTTGCATCTGGCACAAGCCAAGCAAACTCTTTTTGCTTTCGATGCCACAGATCCTCGACCGACCAGCAAGGAGGTATGCCCGCACAGTATAATTATAGCCGCATGGCCGGTGGTGATACGACCATTACCTGTCCGGATGATATTAAAGAGTCATTTAAATTTGTGGACACTGCTGGAGTGCCTCAGTCAAATTGCAGTTCAAGTGTTGGTTCATCCCACTTTTTGGTCGATATCAAGACGTTTCTTCAGAGTAAATGGGGATGGGGTGCTACGGTTAACCCCTGCTCTGCTTGCCACAATCCACACAGGGCCAAGAGAGATCCCCATGATACTACCAGTGGAAGGACTGATGGGAGCGGGAACCTGATAGTAAGTGCCGTGTCCAGGCCCAGTGCTCACGCGGACTTAACAACATGGGAGCTTTGGGGAGATAGTGCAGGGGAAAGGATGAGCGATTATACTACCGACTATCAGGCCCCTTATCGAAAGGGCTTTACTGACAAGTACGAACCGGATGGTTCCACCATCTATCAGGATGGCCGGAACCTTGCTGACTACGTCAGCCTGTGTACGGACTGCCACAATTCGTCCAACACGATATTCAGCACTGTCCTGGGTCGAAACCTGAAAACAATTGACTGGGCTACCGAAGTTCACGGCAATGGAAATGCGGATACTTATATTACTGTCGATGCGCCTTATACGGCCGGAAGCGGGGCATTGGGTTACGTGCTTTCCTGTTTGGACTGCCATGAGCCGCACGGTTCACCGAATGCCTTTCTGATAAGAGAAGAGGTAAACGGCGAGGCGGTCGGAGTCGGAACCATTACCACTTTTTCTACCACCGATTGGCACCTCCTGTGCGACAGGTGCCATAAGGACGATTATGAACTTACCACTTCCTGTCAGGAAGATCATTATTATAACATTCACCATTCTACTACGTACGGTGGTGATCCATATTATACAAGCGGCAGTTGCAACAGCTGTCACGGTGGGAGCGGAGGTGGAAGCGACGGGTGTAGCGCCGACCGAACCAAGAAGGTTTGCACTGACTGCCATTTCCATGGGTCAACCCATTCAGGCCATACGACTTTTTAGGGGCCTTACTGCCAAAAACTGAGGAGGTTTGGAGCCGGAAGAAAACAGTAAGCAAAGTCCAAGGGCGAAAAGCAGAGGGTTTGTTGGGTTTATCGGGTCGGAGAAGGGCAGAGCATAGAGTATAAGCAATAGGACTATTATGAAAAAGCTATTCTTCAACATAACATTGGCTATTTTGATAGTGGCCATACCTTATACACTACAGGCCAAGGTGGGAGGGCTGTGCTGCAACTGCCACACCATGCACAACAGCCAGGGGGGCGACCCGATGGCCCGTGGTGACACAGGATGGGGCGGCACAGGTGGGTCTACTGATCCACGCCCGCAGTTATTAATTGCCACTTGCTTGGGCTGCCACAGCTCAACGGGCGGCTCTGCGGTAGAAACCATGGCTGACGGCAGTAAAATCCCCATTGTCTACAATACGGGAGGGTACCCAGATCCGCCTTTGGCCGGTGGCAACTTCTATTACGTGTCTGTAGCAGGCGGCTCTGATGACAGAAAAGGACACAATATATTTTCTGACAATTCGGACACCCTTACAGAGGCCCCTGGGCTCAGCGAATTCCCAGATACCTGTTCGGGTCAGACTGACAGTTGTCATCTTAACCTGGATCGACCGACTCAGTATGGTTTCTCGGAGCTACTTCCAGGCATTAAGGCCTGTGAATCCTGCCACCTTCATCCAGAGCACCATGCAAACGACCATGTTCATTTGCAAGGGGGTAAGGTGGATAGTTATGACAAAGGCTGGTATCGTTTCCTTTTACCGCACGGAGGCTTCGCAAACGCGAATGTAGACGGGGTTGAGGGCTTTGAGGACGGCGATTGGGAGCATTCATCTGGTGCAGGTGACCACAATGAGTATAAGGGGTCGGTTGTTTCTGGCAGTTATGGGTTTACTGGCCTTGGAAACACAATGACTGCGTATTGCACAGGGTGCCATCCCGAGTTCCATAACGTCCAGGGGGCACTCAGCAGCCCCTTTAAACGGCATCCCTCGGATATCGTGATACAAAACTCGGGAGAATATGCCAATGCCTTTGGTGCGGCAGGTAGCGGCACGGGCGCTTATGATCCTGATTTTCCAGTGGCAAGATCCACAGTGCCGGTCTCCCCCAGTTCCACCGTAACGCTTGGCTCAGACATGGTCATGTGCCTCTCCTGCCATCGTGCCCATGGCTCCCAATATGATTCCATACTGCGCTGGGATTACAAGAACACCGACCTTGCCACCGCCTTTTCAGGCTGCAATAAGTGCCACACTACAAAGAATTAGCTTGTAGGAAAAGATAAAAATGCGAATGTGTCAATGGCAGACATGCCCACCCTATTTTGTCTGTTTGTCCAATATCTTCTGAATCGCTACTGCGCACTCGGCCTTGTTTTCATCCGGACAATCTATATCTAAGATCTGCTTTTCGAGGTCGATCTGATTGACCTTGGCCTGAAATTTTTTCGCTTCCTGAGTTACAAGTTTGATGATCTCAGCATCTTGTTTGTTTGTAACCGGCATTATTCCTCCTTAACCCGGCCAAGCCCGCCCGGCATTCGCCTAAGGCGTAGCCGATAGCGGACGGGCCGGAACCAAATAAAAAATTTATCACGAAAGCACGAAAGTAGGAAGACACGAAATAAAAAACACGAATCTCATAACTAAGCTCACATATTCATATGTTCGATCTTTATACACTTGTTCATCACGACCTCAAGGCCGGCATTTCGTGCCTTGTCCGCCGCCTGATTGTGCGCAAGGCCCAACTGCATCCAGACTACCCTGGCCCCGATCTCCACGGCATCATCCACAACAGGGGGTATGGCCTCCGGTCTCCTGAATATGTCCACCACATCTATCGGAAAAGGGATCGCCTTTAGATTGGGATAGCACTTTTCGCCTAATATCTCCTTTTGGCCGGGATTGACCGGCACGATCCTGTAATGGCTTTCTTTAAGGTATTTGGCCACCTTGTGACTGTCCCTTTCCGGCTTGGGAGACAGGCCCACAACAGCCACTGTCTTGTATTTCTCAAGTATTCCCTTGATCTCTTCAGAAGGAGGATTGTATTCAGGGACTTCACACTGCAGATCCGGCATGACATTCTCCTGTTGCGTAATCGTGGTCACCATATTAGATAGGATTTCGGGCGTCAAGCCCCCCTGTTTTACCTTGACACTAAAGCCGCTTCACTTATACTTGCAAATAAATTTCATTAGACAATTTTCCCTTTAGCTCAGAGATAGTTACCTTTCAGGGGATGGGGTATTTCTTGAAACGACTTGGCGGAAACCCTTAGTGTTTCCGTGAGTTAGCAATGGGGGAAACCGCAGCCGCCGAAGTGAAACAAAGGTGGAATGCGGAGGGGGCAAAGTATCCCCCATTGCTAACTAACTGGAAAAACAAGGGTTGGAGACACCGGAGTGAAAAGAAATGCTCCATCCCCTGAGAGAGAATCCTATTCTTAGAATCAATCGATAGTCCGGTAGGAATCACCCTCAACGAGGAAGGATGACCATGGCCGATCAAGACCTCAAATTCAGGACAGAAAGAGACACCATGGGCGAGGTGCAGGTCCCTGCAGATGCCTATTACGGCGCTCAAACCCAGCGAGCCGTTGAGAACTTTCCAATAAGCGGGATCAGGTTCCCAAGAGTTTTCATCAGGGCGCTCGGCCTAATAAAGAAATACGCGGCCAGGGTAAATGAAGACCTCGGACTCTTGGACGCACAACTTGCGAAGCCCATAATAACGGCCGCAGATGAGGTGGCGGCGGGAAAGATGGACGAGCAATTTGTGGTGGATATTTTTCAAACAGGCTCGGGCACCTCTACCAATATGAACGCGAATGAGGTGATTGCAACAAGGGCCAATGAACTCATCACCGGCAACCGAGAGACCAAGAACACCGTGCATCCCAATGACCACGTGAATATGGGCCAGTCGAGCAACGACGTGATCCCCACGGCCATTCATATAGCCGCACTGACATCTATTGCAGAGGAACTCATTCCGGCCCTTGAGATCCTCTGCGAATCGCTCCGCAACAAATCCGAGGCCTTTGACGGCATTGTCAAGGTCGGACGAACCCATCTTCAAGATGCGGTCCCCATCCGGCTGGGCCAGGAGTTCAGCGGCTATGCCCATCAGGTCAGGCTCGGCATAAAAAGGGTCGAAGCGGTCAAGGGCTCTCTTTCCGAGCTTGCCCTCGGCGGTACCGCCTTAGGCACGGGCCTGAATACTCACCGGGAATTTGCCCCCAGGGTTATCGACTTGATCTCGCAGGAGACCGGGCGTGAATTTAAAGAAGCGGAAAATCGCTTTGAGGCCCAGGCCGCTCAGGATGCGGCCGTAGAGACAAGCGGCGCCTTGAAAACAGTGGCGGTGAGCCTGATGAAGATAGCGAACGATATCAGATGGCTCTCCTCGGGCCCTAAGTGCGGTCTTGGAGAGATCAACTTACCGGCCCTCCAGCCCGGTTCCTCTATCATGCCGGGCAAGGTAAACCCTGTCATACCCGAGTCCGTCATCCAGGTTGCAGCACAAGTCATAGGCAATGACATGACCATCACCATGGGCGGCCAGGGAGGCAATTTGGATCTGAATGTGATGCTTCCGGTGATTGCCCACAATCTCTTGCAGTCTATAGCGATTCTTTGTTCAGCAGCAAAGATCTTTGCTGAAAAATGTATCAACAACATCACTGCCGATGAAGAAAAATGCAGGGCCTTTATAGAAAACAGCCTGGCAATGTGCACGGCCCTCGCCCCGGTCATTGGATATGAAAAGGCCGCAGATATAGCCGAGAAAGCCCACAAAACCGGAAAAACAGTGCGAGAGGTGGCCATTAAGGCAAAGGTCCTGCCTGAAGAAGAGCTGGTGAAGTTGCTGGACCCCATTAAAATGACCTGAGGTCGTGTGGAGACGGCATACAAAATAGTTGGCCAATTTGATGATTCTATGATAATCTTTATGTGTTTTTTCTGGCAAAAAAATTAAAAGATAATCACGAAAGCACGAAAGATTAAAAGCACGAAATAAAACAACATTCAGTTTTTCGTGTTTTCGTACTTTCGTGTTTTCGTGATAGTTTTTGTTTTTTGTTCCGGCTTGTCCGGGTTAAGGAGGACAGCATCATGCACGGATGGAAAAAAAGGTCGCTGGTTTTTGTAATGGCAACGGTTCTGGTCTGCACGACCACAGGGTTTTCGGCCCTCGCCCAGGACCAAGAACTGAAAGATGATATCACTGCGGAGGGAATGATAGTAGACTTTGTTTTGCTCAGACCCTTAGGGATCGTGGCAACCGCCGTGGGCACGGTTTTTTTCATTGCCTCACTTCCCTTCAGCGTCCCTACCGGAAGCGCTGGAAAGGCTTTCCATAAGCTGGTGGGAGAGCCTGCTGGTTTCACCTTTGCCAGGCCATTGGGGCAAGTGGATTACTAACACTCTAACTCAACATTTCTTCTCTATTTCTTCTTCTCATGAGGGAAATTTCCTCAAAAAAAAGGCTAATCGCATTAATGCGATTAGCCTCGGGAAGGAGGAAAGCCGATGAAGAAATCTCTTCTCAGCTTCTTGCCCTTTTATTTCGCAACAATGATGCCAAACCGTGATGTCTTGGGAAAAATTTTATCTTGTCCAGCCGCTCAAGCGGAGCGGCAAAAGCTTAACGCTGTCATTTTTATGGGGATAATGTGTGACAACATTTTTAGGGATTAGAGATGACCAAGTTAAAATTGTTTTGTTTAGTGGCTGCATAGGCCCCTGAACGCCGGCTGATTTGTACAAATTTTTGTACAAAGTGCGGCAAAATAGTCCTTAACAAGTTGATTCAGTATAGGATAATACCAGGTGTCAACTTTTTGTACAAGGCGGGCTCCGGCTCCACTTAACGAATTAAGATCATAGACGATAGGCATGGGTGTCAACTTTTTGTACGCCAATTTTCAAGGGCTAACTAACAGAAATTACACGAGACCTTTGCATAACCCCTTTGAGCGGGTATCATGAACTTTTTGGGGCACCCATCCGGGCGAAGCGAACAGCCCGTTTTATCTGTTGGCAGTCAAGGGGGGATCTCTTTTTGAGATCAGGTCACTTAATATTGCCTGGTAGCCTTCCCAACGGCACCATATTCAACATACGGTCCAGACCCACTTACTAATGGGCTAATAAGCT
>JABXJX010000142.1 GCA_013375375.1 Desulfobacterales bacterium
ACCCAAGATTTCTATAAAACTTGCACCGGTCCTGGTAAGCCGGTGGATGACTAAAGTTGCCTACAAATAAATCCATGTGGCCGTCTTCGTCCATGTCGCCCCATGCCGAGCTGATAGTGTGACCATACGTCCATTTTTTCCCATTGTAATCACCATCCACGCCGAATTCCTTCGCTACGTTCTCAAACCGGCCCGTTCCGTCATTGAGCCACAAAAGATTCGCCTGTAAACGGTAGTTGGAGACATATACGTCCATATCGCCGTCGTTATCGAAGTCACAAGAGGTAACACCCCTGGCGCGAGAAACAGGGTCCGACTGGGTCCATTTCACAGCAAACCTGGCGCCTCCTTCATTCCTTAGAATTACGTCGCGGTATGAGGACGACGGCCAGGTTTCGTATCCACCGATGTAGAGGTCAATATATCCGTCACCGTCATAATCAGCCCAACTGGCTCCGCGGATTATAGATTTAGGAAACTCCGGCAAGGATGCCGATATGAAAACTCCCTTTTGGTCGTTTCTCAGTAATTGGCGAGAATTCCAGACAAATAAGTCAAGATGTCCGTCATTATCATAATCGCCCCAAATGCCTGCTCCATTACTCATGACTTTTGTAAAGGCTTTGCCCTTATTATTGCGCCACAGCGTGCCTGCGGCATATAAATCCACCCAGCCGTCGTTATCATAATCCCCCCATGTGGCGGGACCATTCGTTAAGGCAAGACCCAATTGGGTGGTTCTATCCTGGAAGGTGCCGCTACTTTGAGCAATATCAAAGGATAGCCCAAGCAGAACAGCCAGGACAACTTCTTGCAGTGTTTGATGATGGTTGTTCACAGTAACCTACCTCGTCCCTGGAGCCGGGTCTTACAAGAAGGTTGTTTTGTAGATGACCACATAAAGACGACAAAAGGAACTCTGCTTCTTCCTTTTACATCGTCACCGATGAACACCGATGTCACAGGTGTTCTCGGAGGCCAGGGGTTTTTCGCTGTTTTTCTAACAGCTTTCTCATTGCCTCGCCCATACCGTTGCCGATCAGGAAATACGTTTCTGCGTTGTGGTTCCAGTGATACCCCTGGCCTGACGGCGAGACTTCCTTCGGCCGGTAGAAATCCTTGGTCCCGACAAAGGCCACGTTACCCTTGAACTGCTCGTAGTTGGCGACCGCGGCTTGGGCCCGCATCAGCGACAGCGCCCGGGGATGGGTCTCTTCATGTCCGCGCATCCCAGTCTCTGCGATGACAAACGGGATGTCCTTAGCGTCCAGGTCCTTGCGGATGTCGCGGATGAAGTTGGCAAGGTTCTTTTCATACTCATCATTGAAAGCCTGATTTACGCGGTCGTTCCAACCTTGATGCCAGCCGAAACCTGCAAGCTCATATCCCCGGCCATCATAGTCACCGAAGTGCTTCTTGAGATTGGCCAGCACATCCTTAACGTGCTTTATCATCTCAATATAGTACGGCCCGACCTCGCCCCCGGAACTCGGCGGACGGAAATCCTTTGCCAGACTCTTGCCGCCCCAGGCAGTCTTGACCAGCAGTACCTGGTTGTCGAAATAATCGGCCATGACGTGTCCGAACTGAAGCTCCGGCCCTATCCTGTCGTTCCTCGCCCCATAGCCGACAGTGAGTCCGCCCTTACGCCCGAGATACCATATCCACACGTCTTTACGTACGACCCACTGGCCGCTGTCATCTACGAGATGTTTGTAGCGTTTTGTCGTGGTAGGGTCTTTGACCAAATATTCCAGGCTCCCTTTTCCTTCATTCCTCTTGGCATCAATCTTGATTTTCCCCTGTCCTTCCATATTCGATTGGCCTGCTAAGATAAAGACCTTCACCGGGCTTTTCCCAGCCTGGCCGGCCCGACCGGCGTGCACAAGGACCAGCACGGTCAGTGCCGCAAGAAGTGCCTTGCTTCCCGTACGTTTCTTCTTGACTCTCATGAGGACCTCCTTTGACGATTCGGCGCAATGCAATCTGACAAAAGTTCACTTTTTTCCGGAGTCATGGCGTTTCGCAGATAACCTTTGGCCAGGTCATTGCCTGCTGCTCCAGACACCAATTATACACCGTTCCCCCAACCGCAGCAAGCCCTCCAGCGGAGAAATTCTTTGGCACTGCCCAATCTGCGGCCCTTTCGCCGCGCTATTTCCCTATAGGATGGAGTTTCATTCCCAAAATCACTTCAACTTCATCTGAGGTCAATCCATATCAATCCATTTATCCCACTTGGCTTCGGTGAGGTGCTCTTGTGGCAAAGCTGATAACTGTTCGTAAAAGGAATTGGAATTGTGCCAATTGTTCGCTTATTATAACTATTAGACAGCCAGTAGAGTCGCTGGGCGAAAGTTAAATGGGAAGTTTTAGATTAATAAAGTATTTTTAATGTAATTTCTTTACTAAGTTCTAACCAAAGGAGCTGAAAGGATGCTTCATATACTAACAAAACAACATCGTTGTTCAATTAGTAAACTTATGATTAGTATATTCAGTTTCACTGTCACAATCTGTTTTTTAATGCCAAGATTATGCGCCGGACAGAACTGGCCTTCATTTCGTGGTCCCTTAGCAGCTGGTGTTGCAGAAGGTTATCCTGTTCCAACCAAGTGGGACATCGAACGTTCCGAAAACATTCGCTTCAAAACCTATATCCCCGGGCTTGGTCATTCCAGTCCGGTAATATGGGGTGACCACATCTTTATTACTGCTGCTGTTAAGGACAAGGGCCAATCAAGTTTGAAGGTAGGCTTATACGGAGATGTTGAATCAGTGAAAGAAGGGAATATTTTCAGCTGGCATGTTTACTGTATAGATAGAAAAAACGGTAAAATTCTATGGAACCGACAATCTCACAAGGGAAAGCCAAAGGTAAAACGGCATCCCAAATCCAGCCACGCAAATCCTACTCCTTGTACGGACGGAAATTACGTCGTTGCATTCTTTGGCTCTGAAGGCATGTACTGTTACGATATGAAAGGAAATCTTATATGGAAAAAAGACCTTGGAAAACTTGATTGGGGTTACTATCGTAGTCCCTCCGCACAATGGGCAGGGGGTAGTTCGCCCGTCATCTATGAGCAGATGGTAATTATTCAATGTGATGTTCAGAAGAATTCTTTTATTGCTGCCTTTAATCTGAAGGATGGTGCTCAGTTGTGGAAAACACCCAGAAATGATGTTCC
>JABXJX010000143.1 GCA_013375375.1 Desulfobacterales bacterium
TTCAACATACGGTCCAGACCCACTTACTAATGGGCTAATAAGCTCGTATGCAACGTTGACGTGTGCCTGGTTCGTAAGGTTCGTTACACTGCCGTTAACAAGCAGGACGAGATTTGACCTGACTCAAAAAGAGATCCCCCTTGGCTGCCAATGCACTATTAAAGGAGTGAAAAGGGGTTATGCAAAGGTCTCGGAAAGTGACCAAGGATTAGTGAAATGGGGATCATCAACTTAGAAGATATTCAACCAGGTATGATCTTAGACGCTGAGGTAAAAGACCGCAGTGGTCGGCTCTTGCTGGGTGCCGGAAGTGAGATCACGGAGAAGCACCTGAGAATTTTCAAGATGTGGGGGGTTACCGAAGCCGATATTCGAGGTATTGAAAAAGAAGAGATTGCTGTCGAGACGGCCGCAGAGATAGACCCCTTGCTACTCCAAGAAGCGGAAGCACAGGGCCGTGAGCTGTTTCACCACACAGACCTGGAACATCCTTTTATCAAGGAATTATTTAGATTGTTCACGCTACGAATGGTTCGACAAAAGTCCGGGGGAGATGACCATGTTTCGTAAGCCCGGGGATCTCTTGAGAGGCTACACCAAGATTTCATCACTGTCGACGATATACACCAGGCTCAATGAAGTAATCAATAGTCCGAAGGCATCAATGTTGGATATAGGCAAGATCATCAGAGATGACCCCGGGCTCACCGCCCGCCTGCTTCGGATTGTCAATAGCGCTTTCTACGGTTTCCCATCAAAGATCGATACGGTCACTCGGGCTGTTGTTATCGTTGGTTTACAGCAGGTACGAGATCTGACCATGGCTACCTCGATTGTGAATTTGTTCAAGGGGATACCGAAACACCTTGTAAGTATGGAGTCGTTTTGGCGACACAGCATCGCCTGTGGGGTGGCCGCGAGAATATTAGCCACCTACCGGCGTGAAACCAACGTCGAGCGCTTTTTTGTCGCAGGTATGTTGCACGACATTGGTCGCATTATTATTAATACAAAGATCCCGGATCAAGCGCGTGAAACGATTCTTCGATGCGAATCCAGCGGCGAGCTGTTGTACATGGTAGAGCGCGAGGTGATAGGGTTTGACCATGCCGCTGTGGGACAAGCGTTGCTGCAATCTTGGAACCTACCTCACAGCATGCAAGAAGTAGTAGCGTATCATCACAACCCTTGTGGAGCGCGACACTTTCCTATAGAAACAGCAATTATTCACGTGGCGGACATTATTGCTCATGCCATGCAATTTGGGACCAGTGGTGAACGCTTTGTGCCGCCATTGGATGAAGAAGCTTGGAAAAGTATTGGACTACCGGAGAGCATATTGTCTCCAACTTTGGATCAACTGGATAGACAGCTCACTGATGTGGCCCGGACGATACTCCAGGAGGCATAATCATGACTGAGTCTTTGGATTCCACAGGTTCCCCCCGCGAATTAGAGGCTCGGGTCAAGCATATTGAGGAAGTTAATCGGTGGACATTAGACGCTTTGGACATGGTAGTGTCGTTTGCGGACTTTCAGGCCAACCTCAACCCCGAGCAGGATCATGCCACGATTTTCAGTTTGGCCCGGCAACACCTGAAACGGTTGTTACCTTTCCGTGCTGTGGCATTTCTGATGGTCAATGAATCAGATTTTGATTTTGTTCTGACCGACTGTGAACCTGAATCCGATCGGACGCTCATCCAAAAGGAGGTAGACATCCAGATTGCGGAAGGGACCTTTGCCTGGGCTCTGCAACAAAATCGTGCCGTCACGGTACCAACGGAACATTCCGGGCATACACTGGTATTTCATCCCCTTGCGACGAGATCTCACGTTGTGGGCGTGTTTGTTGGATTGGTGGCCGGTGATGAGACTACAATAACCGGGCTATCAACAAACTTGCTCACCGTAATTTTGTTCAACACGGCACATGCACTGGAAAACTCGGTCCTTTACAAACAGATCAGCGACCAGAATCGTAATCTCGAAGAGATAATCAAGAGACGGACCGGGGAACTACGAAAAGCTGTCCAGGCGGCAGATGCAGCAAATATTGCAAAAAGCCGATTTCTGGCCAATATGAGTCACGAGATCCGCACGCCCTTAAACGGCGTGATTGGCATGGCGGCGCTGTTGCTCGAAACTGAATTGACTCCCGAACAGCATGAATATGCTGAAACAATCCGTGACAGCGGCAACAACCTTCTGGTGGTAATCAACGATATCCTGGACCACTCCAAGATCGAGGCTGAAAAAATGGTACTCGAGATCCTCGACTTTGACCTCAGGAAAACAGTTGAAGATGTAATGGAAATACTGGCAATACCAGCCCACAAAAAGGGGCTCGAATTTTCCTGCCCAATCGACTATGACGTTCCCGTGATGGTGCGTGGTGATCCTGAGCGGTTGCACCAGATCCTGCTTAACCTTGCGGGCAATGCGATTAAGTTCACGGAAAAGGGTGAAGTGGTAATCCGTGCAACCCTGGAAAAAGAAGATGACACTCACGCCGTGGTGAACTTTAGGGTTTCCGATACCGGTATCGGAATTCCCCGGGACCAAATGGCCTCTTTATTCGAGTCATTCTCACAGGTGGATGCCTCCACGACCCGCAAGTATGGCGGGACAGGGCTCGGGCTGGCTATCTCAAAGCAGCTTGCCGAGCTTATGGGCGGCCGGATCGGAGTGGAAAGCGACGAGGGCAAGGGCTCAACGTTCTGGTTTACGGTAGTTTTGGAAAAGCAGCCGGAAGGCCGTGACACTGAAACAGTTGTTCCAGGGAGCATCTCGAGAAAACGCATCCTGGTGGTGGATGACAATGCGAACACACGGCATATGCTGAAAGAGCACCTAAGATCCTTGGGGTGCCGCCGTATTGAGGAGGCCTCAAGCGGGGCACAGGCCATAGACAAGCTCCGCCGGGCCGTGGCTGAGAGGAACCCCTTCGGCATCGCCATCCTCGATATGCAAATGCCGGAGATGGACGGAGAAACCCTTGGACGAAAGATCAAGGAAGATCCTGATTTGACCACCTGCATGCTGGTCATGCTGACCTCAATACGCCAACGTGGCGATGCCGAACGCTTGAAAGAGATCGGTTTTGCCGCTTGCCTCGTAAAGCCGGTGAGACGCTCGCATCTTTATGATTCTTT
>JABXJX010000144.1 GCA_013375375.1 Desulfobacterales bacterium
GGCGGTTTCCCCCACAGATAAGTCACAAAAACACAGCGCCCTAACGCCAGTCACTCCAGAAAAGACATCACGACCCCAGTGTATAATGTCGGGTAGTTAATCTACTGGCTTTGCCGGTGGTCGGTGATTTGTTTGGCACGCCCGGCCCGATTCGAACGGGCGACCTACGGATTCGAAGTCCGGCGCTCTATCCAGCTGAGCTACGGGCGCAAAAAAATGGGGTGAGTGAAGGGACTTGAACCCTCGACCGCCGGGGCCACAACCCGGTGCTCTACCATCTGAGCTACACCCACCATGCAGATTCGTTATTCGAAAATCGTTATTCGTTATCCGGTTATACAATTTAGCGCGAGCTTCACCTTGTGTCCGATTATTGATTTTGTAACACACGACACAGGGGTTTTCAAGGGCATTCATGGTACCATCCAAACTTATGATTGACGGTAAAATCAATCTCTTGTATATCCACACCGAGGTGTTTCCTTGACCGCATTCTACATATTCGTTATTCGGGCTATTCTCGGCGGCCTTTTTGCCGTCCTCGCGACACGATTCTTTTTCCCAAGAGCCCCCATCATCGGTATCATTGCGCTTGCCGTATTCTTAGTCGGCCTGGCCTACGTCACGGAATATTTCCGCAAGCGAAAAAAGGGACCATAAAGGGAAAAATCATTGAAACAGATTATCCTTGGAACCGCGGGCCACATCGACCACGGCAAGACCAGCCTGATCAAGGCCTTGACCGGCATAGACACGGATCGCCTTAAGGAGGAGAAACTCCGGGGTATTACCATAGAGTTAGGGTTTGCCCGGCTTGACCTTCCCGGGGGGCAGCGCGTGGGTATTGTGGATGTGCCGGGCCACGAAAGATTCGTCAAGAACATGGTGGCGGGCGCATCCGGGATCGACCTTGTCGTCCTGGTTATTGCGGCTGACGAGGGAATTATGCCCCAGACAAAGGAGCACCTTGACATATGCAGGCTCCTGAACATCAAGCATGGTCTTGTGGCCCTGACCAAGATTGATATGGTGGACGAAGAATGGTTGGCGATGGTTACGAATGATGTTCAGGGATCTCTCAAGGGGACTTTCCTGGAAGGCGCCCCCTTTGTCCATGTTTCATCTTTAACAGGTCAAGGGTTCCCGGAGCTTCTTGAGACCCTGGAAACTTTGTGCAAGGCGGTCCCCGAACGCACCCCCGGCGGGCTGTTCCGCCTCCCTGTAGACCGTGTATTTACTATGAAAGGCTTTGGCACGGTTGTTACCGGGAGCCTGGTTTCAGGGAAGGTCAGGGTAGGCGAAACGGTTATGATCTATCCGTCCGGTATTCAGTCAAAGGTTCGCGGGCTCCAGGTCCACGGCCGAGCAGCGGATCAGGCTACAGCCGGCATAAGGACGGCTATAAACTTTCAGGGGGTCGACAGGGATGCCATATCCAGAGGGGACGTAGTTGGAGGCGTGAATACATTGAAACCGAGCTATATGGTAGATGCTTTACTGGCATACCTTTCCTCCAATGAAAAGCCCCTCAAGAACCGCACCAAGGTTAGGTTCCATACAGGCACGAGCGAGATACTCGGTTATGCCGTCCTCTTAGATTGCGAGGAACTGTCGCCTAATGACACGGCTGTTGTTCAGTTCCGGTTAGACGCCCCTGTGACGGCCGTAAAGGATGATCGGTTTGTGATCAGGAGTTATTCACCGATCAGGACCATAGGGGGCGGCTGGATATTGAACCCTGTCCCCGGAAAACACAAACGATTCAAAGAACCGCTCATAACCGAGCTTAAGGGTCTGGCCGAAAGTTCCGCCAGGGAGATCATTGATTACCATGTAAAAGAGTCCGGCATTTCAGGCGTTCGTTTTTCCGAGTTGAGGCTTATGGCAAACCTTTCCGAAAAGGACCTCGAACAGCACACCCAACACTTCCTTTCCCAAAGGGCGATCATCCAGGTAGACAGGGAAAATCGTACATTCATTCACGGGGCTCTCTTTGATGAGCTTAGCCGGAGGGCCATAAAAATTCTGGAGGGCTATCACAAAGACCACCCGCTGAAGGCGGGAATGCCCCGGCAGGCCTTAATGTCCAAGGTGGACCGTTCGTTGCACAGCAAGCTCTTTAGTCTCCTGGTTCAGGATCTGACCAAGGCCGACGCCGTGGTGCAGGAAAAAGAGATCCTGCGCCTTCCCGGGCACAGAGTGGCTTTAGAGTCCGAGCAGAAGGATGTCAGGCACAGGATTGAACAGGCCTACCTTCAGGCCGGGCTTCAACCGCCGTATTTCAGAGATCTGGTGTCGTCTCTGGGGCAAAATTCTGCCAATACAAAGGAAATCCTGGTGCACATGCTGGAAGAGGGTGCCCTTGTCAAGGTCAAGGAAGACCTCTATTTTCACGGTCGAGTGATAGAAGAATTGAAAAACAGGCTGGCATCCTATTTAAGGGCAAATAATGAAATCACCACGCCACAGTTTAAGGAGATGACAGGGGCATCACGCAAGTATGCTATTCCGCTTATCGAGTATTTTGATACCACAAAGGTCACAATTCGGGTCGGGGATATCCGAAGGCTCCGAGAAGGATGACTTTTCAGAGGTCCCGGGGGTGCGCCACGGAACATGCCTCATCAAACATGCGATTCATGCCCGTCATGTAGCTAGTATGGTTTTAGGTAATAATTTCCTTGACATACTATAGTTATGCCCTATATAATGCGAAAAATTAGTAACACTAAATAGCTCGCCGAAATCGTAATATTGTAACCTTTTGTAACAGTGGCATACCCGATTAATTTTTATGGGGTCATTTTTAGGCAGAGAAAGGGGTGCCTCAAAGGAATTATACAGGCGTAGACCATAGATAGATAATAGATAGATATTCTTAAAGAGACAGCAACTAAGCAGAGTACTTCAGGCGGTTCTGGATTTGAACGTTGATGATCTCGTAAAAACTCATCAAATGGACGACACAGTAAAAAGCTCCAGATGCAAGGCGCGCGAGTCTTGAGGAATGAGGTCCGCCTCAGGCGGATCGCAATGACGAA
>JABXJX010000020.1 GCA_013375375.1 Desulfobacterales bacterium
TGAATATGGTGCCGTTGGGAAGGCTATCAGGCAATATTAAGTGACCTGATCTCAAAAAGAGATCCCCCTTGACTGCCAATGCACTATTTAGTGAGCAAGTCCGCCTCAGGCGGATCAAAAAATTCATACAAGGAAGTGAAAAGGGGTTATGCAAAGGTCTTACAAAGCCCTTGACATATAGGAAAAGACCGTGATAATTTTGATAAAAAAGATGAGAGAGCTTTAAGGAGTTTCATTATGAGCGCAGACGAGCAAGGCAAAAATGATTCAACATCTGCCGGTGATGTCTCCGGTGTAGAAACAGAGGAGCCGGAAGAGATTATCGAGCTTGTGGATGAGGTCACTCCGGATGACGAGAGCGGCCAGCCGGAACAGGCCGAAGAGATTGAGTCCAAGACAGAAGAAGGCGGCGAAGATCTGCTTGAGGAAGAAGGCCCCCCGGAATCTCAAAGTGCCGACACAGCCCCTGATGAAGTGAGAGTAGAGGATATACTCGAAGCCGAGGCGGAACAACCTGTTGAACCGGCAGACGAAGCAGATTCCGAGGTTGATTTCGCGTTAGAAGAAGAAGCTGTTGAACCGGGCGGTTTGGCCGAGGAGCCGGGCCCGGATGCTGATGAGAGCGAATTGCCGGAGTTGTCGGAAAACGATATTACCGCCATACCCGAACCCGACGAAGGGGATAACCTGGTAGACACCCTCGGTATCGAGATCTCTGAAGAGGGGCCTGCGGATGAGGACTTGGCCGTGCCCGAAGATCCCGGTGAGGCGCCCCTTTCCGAAGGTGCCCCGGAACAGGCAATACTTGAACGATTCCCCGATGAAAAGCTGGAAGAGATCATCACAAACATCGTAAAACAAAGAGTAGATGAAAAGGTTGAGCGCATACTCCTTGAAGCTGCCGAGGCGGCTATTGCCAGGGAGATAGATAAAGTCAAACAAGCCCTTTGAGATCCAAACAGGGTAATGAGGTTCGTTGAACAGGGGGTTAAGAGATTAATCCCCTTTTTAATTTTGATGGTTTCGCAAAAAGTCATCAAATGGACGGCACAGTAAAAAGCTTCAGATGCAAGGCACGCGAGTCTTGAGGAATGAGGCGTACTTATCGTACGTCGCAATGACGAAAGATGAAGCGCAACGCCGCAGATGGACTTTTTACGAGGCCGTCAATTTTAAGGGAACTGAATGAGTTCACACTTACTCAACAAGGGTTATGATCCCAAGGAAGCGGAAAGACGTTGGTACGCGTACTGGGAAAAGGAAGGTCTTTTTGCGGCCGCGGACGTCAGCGACAAAGAACCGTTTTCTATTGTCATTCCTCCGCCCAACGTGACCGGCGTGCTTCACATGGGCCACGCCCATAACAACACCTTGCAGGACATCCTGTGTCGTTATCGGCGCATGCAGGGCTATAACGTGCTGTGGATGCCGGGTACCGACCATGCCGGGATTGCCACGCAGAATGTGGTGGAAAAAGGTCTTGCCGAAGAAGGGAAAGACCGGCACAGCCTGGGGCGCGAAGAATTCGTTAAACGGGTTTGGCAGTGGCGCGAGGAATACGGCGGCCTGATCATCAAACAGTTGAAGCACCTGGGGGCTTCGTGCGATTGGGACCGGGAGCGCTTCACCATGGACGAGGGCCTTTCTAAGGCCGTGAGGACCGTCTTTGTCAAGCTCTATGAACAAGGCTTAATCTATCGGGGAGACTATATTATTAACTGGTGTCCTCGTTGTCACACCGCCCTGTCCGACTTGGAAGTGGACCATGAGGATCACAACGGACACCTGTATTACATCAGGTATCTGTTTGAAAAAGGAGAGCACGGGATTGTTGTAGCGACCACACGTCCCGAGACCATGCTCGGGGATACTGCCGTAGCAATAAATCCCAACGACAAGCGGTACGGCGACCTGAACAAGAAAAGAGTTATATTGCCCCTGATGAACCGGGTCATTCCCGTCATACTTGACGAGTATGTGGATATGAGTTTTGGGACAGGCGCCCTGAAGATCACTCCCGCCCACGATCCCCATGACTTTGAGATAGGGCGGCAGCACAACCTTGCCTCCATCAAGGTAATAGGGGGTGACGGCCGGATGAACGAACAAGCGGGCCGTTTCCAGGGGCAGGATCGTTTTGAATGTCGAGAGGCGGTCCTTGAGGCCCTGAAGGCGGAAGGCCTCCTTGAGAAGATAGAGCCCTATCAGCACAGCGTGGGACATTGCTATCGGTGCAGAACAACCATTGAGCCGTATCTTTCCAAACAGTGGTTTGTCAAGGTCAAGCCTTTGGCGGAAAAGGCGATCAATGCCGTCAAAACAGGTGCCGTCCGGATCATACCGGATACCTGGACCAAGACATATTTTGAGTGGATGAACAATATCAAGGACTGGTGCATCTCCAGACAGATCTGGTGGGGGCATCGCATACCGGCCTGGACATGCGAGGAGTGCGGCGAGATGATCGTGGCAATGGAGCCTCCAAAGGCATGCCCTTCCTGTAAAGGCAAAACCCTTGTACAGGAAACAGACGTCCTTGACACCTGGTTCAGCTCGGCGCTGTGGCCGTTTTCCACTATGGGCTGGCCTGACGAAACCCAGGCCCTTAAGACCTTTTATCCGACATCGGTGCTGGTGACCGGTTTTGACATCCTCTTTTTCTGGGTTGCCCGGATGATGATGATGGGGCTCCACTTCATGAATGAGGTGCCGTTCAAGGATGTCTATATCCACGCCCTGGTCCGGGACGCTGAAGGGAAAAAGATGAGCAAATCAAAGGGGAACGTAATCGATCCCCTTTATGTAATAGATGAGTTCGGCACGGACGCCTTCAGGTTTACCCTGGCCGCGTTCGCGGCCCAGGGACGGGATATTAAGCTCTCAGAAGACCGCATAGAAGGCTACCGGCACTTCATCAACAAGCTCTGGAATGCGGCCCGCTTTTCCCTCATGCACCTGTCGGATTTTCGTCCTGATGAGACCGGTCGGGATATCAAAGGCCTTTCACTGGCAGACAGGTGGATCATGAGCCGGCTCAGTTCGGTTGCGGGAACAGTGAAAACGAGACTTGACGAGTACAAATTCAATGAAGCGGCAAACACCCTGTATCAGTTTGTGTGGCACGAGCTCTGTGATTGGTACCTTGAGATGATCAAGCCCGTGCTCTACGGGAACGGCGCTTTGTCTGAAGGGGAAACAAAGGCCGGCTCTTCGCGGTACGAGACGACCCGGTTTATCCTCTGGTCGGCCCTCAACAAAACCCTGCGGCTGCTCCATCCCTTTATCCCGTTTGTTACCGAGGAGATCTGGGATAAGCTTCCCGGGACCAGGGGCTCCATCATGAATGCGGAGTTTCCCGCCGTCGACAAGGGTCGTTATGACGTTGAAGCAGAAGCGTCCATGGACCTTCTTATGGGTATTACAGGCAGAATACGCAATATCAGGGGGGAGATGAACGTCCCTCCCTCCCTGCAGTTGGAGGCCATAGTACAGTCCGCGGAGAGCGATGTGCGCGAGACCCTTGACGAGCACCGGGATATCATTATCAATCTGGCCAAGCTGGAGGCTCTCGAGATAACATTGCCCGGTGAGCGACCTGCTTCATGTGCTACGTCCATCTTCGGCAACAGTACGATATTTGTTTCTTTAAAGGGCATCGTAGACTTTAAGGCCGAACAAGTTCGTCTCGACAAGGAGATTGCCAAGATCAGCAAGGAGCTGGATGTGGTTGGAAGAAAGTTGAGCAATGAAGATTTTTTGGCAAAGGCCCCGCAAGAGGTGGTTAAAAAGGTGCGGGAAAAGAGAGAAAGGCTTGAGGAAAAGAGAAACAAGCTGCAGGAAAATTTAGTGAAGATAAAGCAACTCGCCGATGATGCGTGAAACTTTCGATTGATGATTGATGATTGATGATTGAAAAAAACTATCAACAATCAACGGGCTGTTGCTCAAATCCCTTGAATGCAAATATGAGCGGTCTTGTTGTGTTTGCAGGCCGCCAGGGGGCATCTTTTTTTGAGATCTGGTCACTGATGTGACCTGGCAGCTTCAAAGACGGCACCATATTCGACATGCGGTCCTGACCCACTTACAATAGGGGCTTGTTTGCTTGTAGATAGCGTATACGTGTGCCTGATCTGTGAGACCCGAGCTTTTTGCCCCTTACAAGCAGGATGAGATTTGACCCGACTCAAAAAAAGATGCCCCTTGACGGCTTTTTCAGAGGCTATCTGCCAACCTGCCTGTTTGGGCAACAGCCTGTTGATTGTTGATTGCCAGTTCACAATCCTTTCACAATCTACAATCATCAATCGTCAATTATTCTGCTGCTTCCCCTTTATTCTGATTCCGGGCCTCAAACTTGGCATATTTCCTGCGGAATCGCTCAATACGCCCGGCTGTATCAATCAGTTTCTGTTTGCCCGTAAAAAAGGGGTGGCATTGGGAGCAGATTTCAACACTGATATCCTTTGTGGTGGATCCTACTTCCACTACGTTGCCGCAAGCACAGCGAATCGTGGTTTGAAAATACTTAGGATGTATTTTCTGTTTCATCTCAGGCCTCCAGGTTTAATTCGTTATTACTCCATTAGTTGTGAAATTCGTGTTTTTCATGGCAGAAAATTTAAAAGATAATCACGCCTCTTCTCAAGGCGTAAAGCCGCAAAACACGAAAGATTGAAAGCACGAAATAAAAACAATATTAAAATTAAAATTTTCGTATCTTCGTATTTTCGTGCTTTCGTGATAATTTTTTTGGTTCTCCGCCTTCGGCGGATCCAGGTTAGGCACTCTTTCTTAACTGTTCATTGATGCCAAAAACTCCTTATTATCTTCGGTTCCTTTCATTTTTTCAAGCAAAAATTCCATGCTGTCTACTGGATTCAAGGATGCAAGCAGTTTTCTCAAAATCCAAACCCGGTTCAACACGTCCGGCTCAAGCAGCAGTTCCTCTTTACGTGTTCCCGACCGATTGATGTCGATGGCGGGAAAAACACGCTTGTCCGACAACTTTCGGTCCAACTGCAACTCCAGGTTGCCGGTCCCCTTGAACTCTTCAAAGATGACTTCGTCCATTCGACTTCCGGTATCAACCAGGGCCGTAGCGATGATCGTAAGGCTTCCACCCTCTTCAATATTACGGGCAGCGCCAAAGAAGCGTTTTGGACGATGCAGCGCATTGGAATCTACCCCGCCCGAGAGTATTTTGCCGCTCGGAGGTACTACCGTGTTGTAAGCACGGGCAAGACGGGTAATACTGTCTAAGAGGATGATCACATTGCGTTGATGTTCCACCAAGCGTTTGGCCTTCTCAAGCACCATTTCAGCTACCTGGACATGCCTCTGGGGGGGCTCGTCAAAGGTGGAACTGATCACTTCGGCATTCACCGAACGCTCCATGTCGGTCACCTCTTCCGGTCGCTCGTCAATGAGTAAAACGATCAGTACGGTATCTTTGTGGTTGGCATTGATGCTATTGGCTATGTCTTGCAATAACATAGTCTTGCCTGTTCTCGGCGCTGAAACGATAAGGCCCCTCTGGCCAAACCCAATCGGGGTCAACAGGTCCATAATCCGCACGCAATAGTTGCCTGGGTCCCTTTCAAGGGCTATCCGGTTCTCTGGATAAAGGGGGGTTAGATTATCAAAGAGAATCTTTTCCCGTGATCTCTCCGGGTCCTCATAGTTTACTGCTTCCACCTTCAGCAGCGCAAAATACCGCTCGCTATCCTTGGGCGGCCGAATCTGTCCGGACACCGTGTCACCGGTACGAAGATTAAAACGCCGGATCTGGGAAGGAGAAACGTAAATGTCGTCAGGGCCCGGCAGATAGCTGTAGTCGGTCGCCCTCAGAAAGCCGAAGCCGTCAGGTAGTATTTCAAGTACGCCCTCACCATAAATTAGACCGTTCTTCTCTGTCTGGGCCTGCAACAGGGCAAAAATCAATTCCTGCTTTCGCATACCCGAAACGCCTTCGATCTTAAATTCTTTGGCCATATTGGTCAGCTCGGCTGCTTTTTTGGCCTTTAGCTCTACTAGGTTCATTGAATCATCTTCCTTATAAGATGGTTACAAAAGGATTAAAACGGCGGTTCTCGTGGCCCTAAGGATGAGCCGCCCAAACCCCACGACTCATCACGCCTATATAGCGTAAGGAGACTCTGCAAAAAATGGCTGGTTCCTCTTATTGAAAATAATGGGGATAAGTGGCAGTGTCTTTCAGCTTGTGCTCTATTGCATGCAGAAATTATAGGGTGTTTTTTTATGCTCTCCTAGGCAGGTTGTATTGTGTCAAAAGATATAATACATCCCTCAATACATATGTCAAGCCTTTTCAAGAAACTTTAGTTATTTTCCTGTAAATCTCCCCGGCAGCAACCTCCACCTCCTTGAGCGACCCCCGGTTTTCAATAATGTAATCAGCATCTGATCGCTTTTGTTCGGCAGGCATCTGGATATCCAACAGGGCCTGGGACTCCCCTGCAGATGAGTCGTCACGGACCATCAACCGCTCTTTTTGTAGATCTGAACCGGCTTCGACCAGGACCACCACATCAAACCGATCTTGAATCCCGAGCTCGATCAAAAGGGGAACCTCCGCGACCACAACAGCGTCTCGATGGCGGGACTCAATCACGGCCACCTCCTTTTCAAAGAGTCTAAAAATCTCGGGATGAATCAATCCCTCCAAGGTTTTTCTCGCCTCAGGGTCCCTTGTAATGATACCTCGCAGTTTCCTTCGATCAAGACCTCCGTCAGAGGCCAGGACACCCCGCCCAAAATGATCTACTATGGCATCAAGAACCGATGATTCGGGCCGGACAGCCCCCCGGGCCAATGCATCCATGCTTATCACATGAGCGCCCAATCGTCCAAAACACTCACACACTATGCTTTTTCCACTGGCTGCTCCGCCGGTTACCGCGATCTTTAGCATTAGTTCCTCAACATAAGTATCTGATGCCGGATACCTGATCCCTGATGCCTGATGAGCTGGACGTTCCATGTCCTCAATCGTGGATCTGGCATCCGGCATCCGGGATCTGAAGTAAGGAATTGGAGGTCACCCTACCCAGAATGCCAAACTATTTCTTCCTGTTTTCAGGTCTCAGGGCCCGAACAGCCGCGCCTGCTCGCCACATCTCTGAATTTTTTATTTCGTCCAATTCTTTCCTGAGCTTTTCGCTGTAGTCGGGCGCACTGTTTGACTCCAGCACAATCCTGGTCTCTTCTCCGGAAACCACGCGATCGTAAAGTTCCTCAAAAACCGGCGTGATCGCATCGCGGAATTTGTGCCTCCAATCGAGCGCCCCCCTCTGGGCCGTGGTGCTGCAGTTGGCATACATCCAATCCATCCCCTGTTCAGCTACGAGTCGGATAAGGCTCTGGGTCAGCTCTTCTACGGTCTCATTAAATGCCTCGCTGGGGCTGTGTCCATGTTTGCGCAAGACATTGTACTGTGCCTCAAAGACACCCTCTAAGCAGCCCATGAGCACTCCCCGTTCTCCGGTAAGATCGCTGTACACTTCCTTCGCAAAGGTGGTGGGAAAAAGGTATCCGGAACCGATGACTATCCCAAGGGCGAGTGCCCTCTCTTTTGCTCGGCCCGTGAAATCCTGAAAAACAGCATAGCTCGCGTTAATGCCGCTACCATCCAGGAAATTTAATCGCACATTTCTCCCGGAACCCTTCGGGGCAACCAGTATAACATCAATGTTGTCCGGCGGGACGATCTCGGTCTGGTCTCGATACACAATAGAAAACCCGTGAGAAAAATAAAGGGCATCCCCTTCTTTCAAGCAAGGCTTTATTCTTGGCCATGCCGCTACCTGGCCCGCATCAGATATGAGATACTGGACGACGGTTGCCCTATCAGCCGCCTCTTCCAGTGAAAAGAGGGTCCGGCCCGGCACAAAACCGTCTTGGATAGCCTTTTCCCAGGACTTGCCCCCTTCGCGCTGGCCTATGATGACCGAAATGCCGTTGTCTTTCATATTCAAGGCCTGGGCAGGACCCTGCACACCATATCCAAGCACGGCTATGGTCTCATTAGACAATATCTCTATGGCCTTCTCCAGAGGAAATTCTTCTGAAGTCACCACATCTTCCTGTACTCCCCCAAAATCAATCCTTGCCATAGTTCTTCTCCTTGGTCATTAGTCATTGGTTATTGGTCATTGGTTTTGCCGGTATCCGGCATCAGGTATCAGATATCAGATTGAAGATCTCTGTCCGCCCGGGCGGACCTAAGGCGGACAGGGAATGCGCTCGCTTTTGCGGTTCATGAATAACGACTTAAAATACCTCCCCTGCCTTGCCTTTCTTCTCGCGGGCCAGGGCTATAGCCCCTGTGCGGGCAATCTCCTTGATCCCAATGGGCTTCAAGAGGCTTAAGATCGCCGCAAGCTTCTCGGCCGTACCAGTCGCCTCAATGGTGTAATGTGTGGGAGTAACATCAACCACATTGCACCTGAATATGTCGACAATTCTCAAGATTTCCGCCCTGTGGTCGGTCTTGGCGTTGACCTTGATCAGGGCCATCTCCCGCTCCACATATTCGACTCCGGTCAGGTCGGACAGCTTAACGACGTTAATCAGTTTATTAAGCTGCTTCTTGATCTGTTCAGCAACGGCATCGTCTCCCCGAGTGACCAGGGTTATACGGGAGACAGAGAAGTCCAGTGTCTCCGCCACACAGAGGCTCTCTATGTTGAAACCACGGCCGCTGAACAGACCTGATACCCTGGCAAGGACTCCCGGCTCATTGTCCACCAGTAATGATATGATATGTTTCTTCATAATTCGTCTCCATTCTAAGCCAAAAGCATTTCGGTTATGGCTGCCCCTGCAGGAACCATGGGGTATACGCATTCTTCACGAGCCACCCAAAAATCCATGAAAGCGGGACCCGGGCTGCTCAGCCCTTTCTTTAGCACGGCCTCCACCTCTCGCGGCTTTGTGGCCTTCAGGCCCAAGGCACCGTATGACTCGGCAAGCCTTGCAAAATCAGGGGCGTATTTCATATCTGTGGCAGCGTAACGCTTTTCATAAAAGAGTTGCTGCCACTGCCTTACCATCCCAAGATACCTGTTGTTTAAGATAACCACCTTGACCGGCAACTTGTATTGCACTGCCGTAGCCAGTTCCTGGATGTTCATCTGAATACTGCCGTCTCCGGCCACATCGACAACCAGTTTGTCCGGACAAGCCACCTGGGCTCCAATGGCGGCAGGGAAACCAAAACCCATACACCCGAGTCCACCGGAGGTAATGAAACAGTTGGGACGATCAAAGTGGTAATACTGGGCCGCCCACATCTGGTTTTGTCCCACCTCGGTGGTAATGATGGCCTGGCCTTTTGTCAGTTCGTACAGCTTTTCAATCACATATTGGGGTTTAATAACATCCTTCTGCTTATATCTTAGAGGCGTAGTACTCTTCCATTCCTCTATCCGGTCAAGCCAGGCCTTGCGGTTTTTCTTGGTGATCTTTACTTTCTCCTCGTTAAGCAAGCTGTTAAGCCCTTTTACGGCGCTCTTGCAATCGCCCACGATCGGGACCGTAACGGGGATATTCTTGCTGATAGAAGTAGGGTCGATGTCAATATGGATGATCTTGGCATTTGGCGCGAATGTTTCAACCTTGCCCGTTACCCTGTCATCAAAGCGCACACCAATGCCGATCAGCAGATCGCATGCCCCGATGGCCATATTGGCCCGATAGGTTCCGTGCATCCCCAGCATTCCCAGCCAGAGAGGATCGGTTCCCGGAAAGCTGCCGAGACCCATCAGAGAAGCTGTAACCGGAGCGTGCAACTTCTTGGCAAATTTAGTCAATTCCTTTGATGCCCCCGAAAGGATGACCCCGCCTCCGGAAAAGATAACAGGTTTTTCTGCTCCCTTAATAAGCTCTATTGCCCGCCGCAATTGTTTAACATTGGGCTTATATGTGGGATTGTAGGATGGCATCCGGGGCTCTGGTAAGGGCTCGTACCTTGCTTTTCCTTGGGTAACGTCCTTTGGAAGATCCACCAGAACCGGGCCCGGGCGACCTGATCGGGCTATGTGGAAAGCCTCCCTCAGCACGCGTGCCAGATCCTCTGTACGTTTCACAAGATAGTTATGCTTGGTGCAAGGCCGGGTGATGCCTACGATGTCGACTTCCTGGAAGGCATCGTTTCCGATGAGTGCGGTAGGCACCTGGCCTGTCAAGACAACCACAGGGATAGAGTCCATATAGGCAGAAGCAAGCCCGCTAACGGTATTGGTAGCCCCAGGGCCGGAGGTCCCCAGACAAACGCCCACACTCCCCTTTGCCCGCGCGTAGCCGTCTGCCGCATGTGCCGCCCCCTGTTCATGGCGAACCAGGATATGCTTGATGTCCGTCCTGCTGAGTTCGTCAAAGATGTCAATGACAACCCCGCCCGGGAAGCCAAAGATAGTGTCCACGCCTTCCTGCTTCAGGACGGACATGATGATTTGCGCTCCTGTCAATGTTTTCACTCTATTTCCTCCTGATTGTGTTTATTGTGTTTAATGAGCAAAGCGCATAGCGCACGGCGCATGGCGTTTTTATCCTTATACCCTCTGCGCTTTGCGCTCTGCACTATGCCCCTCAAACTCACTTCACAACAGCCCCTTCGCCACCCGAAGAGACTGCCCGGGCATACCGTGCCATGTATCCCTTAGATATCTTTGATTTAGGGGGACACCATTTTAAAAGCCTCGCTTTAATCTCTTTTTCAGCTACCTTCAAGGTGACACGTCGTTTGGGAATATCTATAGCTATCGTGTCCCCGTCCATAACAACGGCAATAGGCCCGCCCTCCATGGCCTCTGGTGAGACGTGCCCTATGGCAGACCCGCGGGTCCCCCCTGAAAATCTGCCGTCAGTGATTAAAGCCACATCAGCGTCAAGGCCCATGCCGGCAATGGCCGAGGTAGGCATCAACATCTCCCGCATGCCCGGTCCTCCCTTGGGCCCCTCATAGCGGATAACCACTACGTCCCCCTTCTTTATCCTGCCTGCCATGATAGCAGACGAGGCCTCTTCTTCAGTGTTAAATACCCGGGCAGGGCCCTCATGGCGGAGCATATGCCGCACCACGGCCGATTGCTTCACCACACATCCTGAAGGGGCCAGATTGCCGAACAGCACGGCAAGCCCCCCCTCCTTGTGGTATGGCCTTTCCAAAGAACGAATGACACTTTTTTCTCTGATCCGGCTGTCTTTAATGTTCTCTTTGACTGATCTGCCTGTGACCGTGATGCAGTCGCCATGTATCAGTCTTTTGCGAGAAAGCTCCTTCATCACGGCACTCACGCCGCCTGCCAGGTCAAGATCCTCCATGTGGTGTCTTCCTCCAGGGCTCATGTTACAAAGGTGAGGTGTTTTTTCACTTACTCGATTAAAAGCATCAAGGTCAAGCCTGACTCCCGTCTCTTGAGCAATGGCCATCAAATGCAGGACCGTATTGGTAGAGCAGCCTAAGGCCATATCTATTGCCATGGCATTTGCAAAAGCCTTTTTCGTCATGATCTTCTTGGGAGTTATTCTCTTCTTCAAGAGCATCATGACCTTCATACCCGCCTCTTTGGCCAGGCGTGTTCGAGCGGCCATAACCGCCGGGATTGTACCGTTTCCGGGAAGACCCATGCCGATGGCCTCGGTCAGGCAATTCATGGAATTGGCTGTGAACATGCCGGCACAGGAGCCGCATGTGGGGCATGCGCTGTTTTCAATATCCGCCAGTTCCGCCTTACTCATTTTGCCTGAGCCGACAGCCCCAACCCCTTCAAACACGCTTATAAGGTCTATCTTTTCCCCTTCACGGGTACCGGTCAGCATGGGACCGCCACTGACTATAACGCTAGGCAGGTTCAATCGGGCTGCCGCCATAAGCATACCGGGTACAATCTTGTCACAGTTGGTAACCATTACCATGGCATCAAAAGCATGGGCAATAGCCATCACCTCAATCGAGTCCGCAATCAGCTCGCGGCTTCCCAGCGAATACTTCATCCCTATGTGGTTCATGGCTATCCCGTCACAAATCCCGATGGTACCAAATGTGATGGGTGTGCCGCCTGCCATGTATACACCAGCCTTCACCGCATTGACGATCCGGTCGAGTTCCACGTGCCCTGGTATGATATCGTTGGCTGAATTGGCAATCCCTACCAGCGGCCTGCGCAATTCCTCATCCGTATACCCCATGGCCTTAAACAGGGAGCGATGGGGTGCACGTTCTATACCCGATTTTACGCTGTCACTTTTCATAGGTACCCTCCGGGGTTGTTATTCGATTGTTGATTGTCGATTGTCGATTGAAAATTCAAGGCTCTTCTTTCAGTCTTCAATCGACGGTTGTTTCTTCTTTGATTTTCTTCTCTGTGCCGTCTTTCTTGTTGTGATGAAAATTGACGATAATTCGTGTGCTTCATTGAAAAGAGGTAAAACCTTTTTTCCTGCCATTAGTTTTTCATCCATAATAAATTCCAACCAAAATTCAGATTCATCTGCTTCTTCTATTACGATACTGATTTTTGATATAAAAGCCGCCTTTGTTTGAGCCAAAAGAGTCGCTCGGTAATTTGCTGCAACCGATGTCGCACACCTGATTAACTGTTTTTTTATATGATTTCCCAATACAGTTCCTGGTAATGCAAGAGCAAGTTTAACGCATCTATGCGCAAATCCCTTTGTTCTCTGCTTCAATTTCTCAGCATCCAACTTTTGCCCTCCAAGAATCATCAATCATCAATCGTCAATCGACAATCATCAATCATCAATCGTCAATCATAAATCCGATCACGTGTGCGAAAGTTTGTACTGAAAGCTGTCCTCCAGGGCCTGCCAGCTTGCCTCGATAATATCTGTAGAAACCCCAATGGTACTCCACACGCGCTTTTGGTCGCGGGAATCGATAAAAACCTTTACACGGGCTGATGTTCCATCGCGACCATCAATCACTCGCACCTTAAAATCGACAAGGTGCATCTTTTCCAAATTCACCCGAAAGAATTTGTTCAGGGCTTTTCTCAAGGCATTATCCAGGGCGCCCACCGGGCCGTTTCCCTCTGCAGCAGTAATCTCCTGTTGATCCCCCACCGAAATCTTGATGGTGGCATATGCCCTGCACGGCAGATCCTTCTCCTTTTCAACGGCCACCCGAAACGACTCTAACTCGAAAAGGGGTTTGAATTGGCCGGTGAGCTTTTTCAGCAAGAGTTCAAATGACCCCTCGCCCGCATCAAACTGATACCCTTCATGCTCCAATCTTTTTATCTCCTTGGAAATTTTCTTGCCGTCAAACCCACGTCCTCCCAGCTCTATTCCTAGTTCTCCGGCCTTGTAATCTACGTTACTTTTCCCACAAAGATCGGACACAAGGACACGACGCTCATTGCCGATGGTCTCTGGTTCTATGTGTTCATAGGCCTTTGGCGTCTTCATAATGGCGTTCACATGGATCCCCCCTTTGTGGGCAAAGGCGCTTTTCCCTACAAAGGGTCGTCCATTAAACGGCGTCATATTGGCCACCTCACTGACATAGCGAGACAGCTCCGTGAGACGATGGAGATTTTTGTTTGTCATACATGACAATCCCATCTTAAGCTGCAAGTTAGGAATGACCGAGGTCAAGTCGGCATTGCCGCATCGCTCCCCATACCCATTGACAGTTCCTTGAACCATAACCGCACCGGCGCGGACCGCCGCAAGCGTGTTTGCCACCGCAAGACCACAGTCATTGTGGGCATGGATGCCGACCTTGACCGGAATCTTCGGGCAGACTTTGTCCATGATCTCTTCTACCTCAAAAGGCATAGTCCCCCCGTTTGTATCACACAACACGATCACATCGGCCCCGCCTGCAATGGCCGCCCCTATTGTCTTCACGGCATAGTTTGGATTGTTCTTGTAGCCGTCAAAGAAATGCTCGGCGTCGTAAATGATCTCGCGGTCCCGAGAATGAAGGTAGGCAACGCTGTCACAAATCATCTTCAGGTTTTCCTTCAGAGTAGTTACCAAAACTTTCTTGACGTGGAGATCCCAGCTTTTGCCGAAGATAGTCACGGCAGGAGTCTCGGCCTCGAGAAGGGCCATGATGCTTTTATCTTCTCCCGTGCTGGTTTTCGGACGCCTCGTGCTCCCAAAGGCCGCAAGGCATGTATGTTTAAAGGACACTTTTTTAGCCAGTTCAAAGAACTGCACATCCCTGGGATTGGAACCGGGCCACCCGCCTTCGACGTAATGTATACCCATGGCATCGAGTCTTTTGGTAATCCGGAGTTGGTCCTCAGCAGAAAAATTGATCTTTTCTCCCTGCGAACCGTCTCTGAGCGTTGTGTCGTAGACCAAGATCGATTTCATAGCGTCTCATCTCCAAATTTTCGTAGTGCTACTTTGTAATAAAAAAAAATCCGTTGTCAGGAGGCCTGATAACGGATTTTTGAGTAGGTCTATGTCCAAAAGCCTAAGCCATTACCAAGCCTCCAGCCGGTAGCAGGGATATAATAATCCCTACTACTACAAGAATTGTCCCGGTGGCGCTCGTAATGGCCTGAGCTCTGATCATAGAAATTCAAACTCCTGTTATGAACAAAAGTATCTTTAAAAATAACAAATCGCCAATATCTTGTCAACACTTTTTCTTAAACATTCTTATAATTTTAATTGATTTTTCATGAAAAGGGGTTATGCAAAGGTCTTATTTTAAGTTGGCGGGGACGACGAGACTCGAACTCGCGACCTCCGGCGTGACAGGCCGGCGTTCTAACCAAACTGAACTACGCCCCCGGAACACGGTCTACTCGGCGAGACCTTTGCAAAACATCCCCTTTTGTCCAATCTCTGCGTCAGTCTCAGATTTCAATCCTCAAAATACTCAAAGTATTCCTGCGGTTAAAATCTTCGCCTTCCTTGACCTTGAACAAAACTGAACATTTTGTAAGGGTCTCTCGGTTTGTTGAGTTTATTGGGTTTATTGAGTTTATGGTAGGCGGAACAGGGCTTGAACCTGTGACCTCCGGCTTGTAAGGCCGGCGCTCTCCCAACTGAGCTACCCGCCCATGGAATCGTTATTCGCCAATCGCAACCATCCCTGTTAAAGTATGATGTTCGCGATTTAGCGCAAGCTTCACTTCGTGTCCGGTTCACGAATAACGAATAACCAAATCCATGTCAAGCAAAATGCACGGCAGGTTCAGTTTACTTGATGGGGCCTTATTGCTTCCTCCCCCTTTGGGATCAACTCCGGCGGGATGACTTCATCCTGTTCTTCTTTGAAAAGAGTCTCGTTGGGTGGTAAAATGATGGCACGGGACAAGACATCATCCATGTGGCTTGCTGTTATCACTTCGATATGCTTCAGGATCTTTGCGGGAATCTCCTTCAAATCCTTACTGCTTTCATCAGGAATAATAACCTGAGATATACCTCCTCGGTGGGCCGCCAGGATCTTCTCTTTTAGCCCGCCGATTGGCAGAATACGACCCCGAAGAGTAATCTCTCCGGTCATGGCCAGATCACGACGGACCGGCTTTTTAATCAGCGCAGATACAATGGACGTTGCCATGGTTATACCTGCCGATGGTCCATCCTTCGGCGTAGCCCCCTCGGGTATGTGGACATGGATATCCACCTTTTTATAAAAATTTTTCTTCAGGCCAAGCCTCCCCGCCCTCGACCGAACATAGCTCAAGGCGGCCTGGGCGGATTCCTGCATAACCTCTCCCAGCTTTCCTGTTACTGTAAGCTTTCCCCTGCCGGGCATAATGACGGTCTCAATGGTCAGCAACTCTCCACCCACTTGTGTCCAGGCCATACCCGTGGCAAGACCGATCTCATCCTTCTCTTCAACCTGTCCATAACGGAACCGAGGCACACCCAAATGTTTTTGTATGGACTGGGCCGTTATTTTGAAACTCTTTTTTCCATCCTCTTTCGTGAGCTTTCTTGCTACCTTCCGACAGACAGATGCAATTTCACGCTCCAGATTCCGCACACCCGCCTCATGGGTATAACGACGAATAATAGTCTGGATAGCATTTCCGGTATACTGGATGTTCTCTTTGGACAATCCGTTCATTTCGGTCTGTTTGGGGACCAAAAAACCTTCAGCTATGTGGAGTTTCTCATACTCCGTGTATCCGGGTAATCGAATAATCTCCATGCGGTCCTGGAGGGGAAGCGGAATCCCGTGCAGGTTGTTGGCCGTGGTAATGAAAAGAATATCCGAAAGATCATAATCCACATCCAAGTAATGATCATTAAACGCAAAATTTTGTTCAGGGTCAAGGACCTCGAGCAAAGCCGCCGACGGGTCGCCTCGAAAATCCACGCTCATCTTGTCCACTTCGTCTAAACAAAATACAGGATTATTAACCTTGGCCTTTTTAAGGGATTGTATGATCTTTCCAGGCATCGCCCCGATATAGGTACGTCTATGCCCTCGGATCTCGGCCTCATCCCTGACCCCACCCAAAGAAAGCCGGACAAAAGCTCGCCCTGTAGCCCTTGCCACCGATTTGGCCAAAGATGTCTTTCCTACCCCGGGCGGACCCACAAAACACAGGATCGGGCCCCTTATCTTCTTGACCAGCTTTTGAACAGCCAGATACTCTAAAATACGCTCTTTCGGTTTTTCCAGCCCATAGTGGTCTTCTTCCAGGATTGTTTCCGCCTGGCCGATATCCGCCTGTAGCTTGCTTCGCTCAAACCAAGGGAGACTTATGAGCCATTCAATATAATTCCGAACCACTGTCCCTTCCGCCGACATGGGGGCCATGAGTTTAAGCTTTTTGAATTCCTGCCTTGCCTTTGCAGCCGATTCCTTAGACATCCGCTTGCGTTTGATGCGGCTCTGGAGTTCGCCTAACTCGCTCTTGTAATCATCTTTGGCCCCCATCTCCTTCTGTATAGCACGCATCTGTTCATTGAGATAATAGTCCTTCTGGGTCTTTTCCATCTGCTTCTTTACACGCCCTTTAATTCTCTGCTCCATCTTGTAGATTTCAATTTCGGACTGCATCAAATGGAAAAGGAAATGCATACGCTCCATCGGCTGGACAGTCTCGAGCAACTGCTGCTTATCCTGAATCTTGAAATTAAAGTGTGCAGCCACCGTGTCCGCCAGTTGAGACACGTCGCTTATGGCTGATATGTTATTTATGAGATCCTTTGAAATGCTCTTGTTAATCTTGGCATACTCTTCAAACATCTCTATGACTGTTCGGCTGATGGCTTCACTCTCCGTATCCGCTATGTCGGGCTCGGCAATCGCCTCAACCTCAGCCATAATATATTTTTCTTTGTCGGTATAACGGGTTATACGCGCCCGTTTTTTACCTTCGACCAGCGCTTTAACCGTTCCGTCCGGGAGCCGAAGCAGTTGTAGTACTATCCCGATTGTCCCCACGTCATACATGTCTTTTTCGCCGGGCGAGTCTACTCCGGCATTCTTCTGGGTGGACAGCAATATCTTCTTGTCCAGGTTCATCGCGTTAGATAGGGCATTAACCGACTTGGAACGACCTACAAAGAGTGGGACCACCATATGAGGGAAGACCACAACATCCCTGAGCGGAAGAAGGGGGAGGGCAATCTTTTGTCCTGAATCACTCATTGGTTTCTTTAGTTTCGATAACATAGATGAACGTCTCGTAATTTTTTAGAATTATACCAATACTACAATCCGGCACCACTATTGAGATAGAGCCACTTCCTTGGATTGTTCAAATAGCAAAATCGGCTCTTCGTTGTTCAAAATAACCTCTTCGTTTACAACGCATTCCTTAACCGCATCCATGGAAGGAATCTCATACATAATGTCAAGCATGGCCCCTTCCATGATGGCCCTAAGCCCTCTGGCACCGGATTTGCGCTCCAAAGACTTTTTTCCAATAGCCTTCAAGGCGCTATCCGTAAAGCGGAGGGCCACATTCTCTAACTCAAAAAGCTTCTGGAACTGTTTCACCAGGGCATTTTTGGGTTCTGTGAGTATCTTGACTAAAGCGGCCTCATTTAGTTCGCCCAGCGTGGCAATCACGGGAAGCCGACCCACAAACTCTGGAATCAGGCCAAATTTTACAAGGTCTTCAGGCTGAGCCATCCGGAGTATCTCACCGATGTTGCGCTCATTTCGACCTTGGATATCAGCACCAAAACCCATCACCTTGCCACCCAGTCTATGCTGTATGATCTCCTCCAGCCCGTTAAATGTCCCACCACATATAAATAGGATGTTTGAGGTGTCAACTTTTAGGAAATCCTGCTGGGGATGCTTTCGTCCTCCCTTTGGCGGTACACTTGCAGTCGTTCCCTCAATGATCTTAAGAAGGGCCTGCTGCACCCCTTCACCTGAAACATCGCGGGTAATGGATGGGTTGTCCCCCCTGCGGGCAATCTTATCGATCTCATCAATGTAGACAATCCCTCTTGAGGTCCGTTCCAGATCATAATCAGCGTTCTGAAGGAGCGACAAGATAATATTTTCAACATCTTCTCCCACATATCCCGCTTCGGTCAAGGAGGTTGCATCTGCAATTGTAAACGGCACGTCAAGGAACTTGGCCAGCGTTTGAGCCATAAGCGTTTTACCACAACCCGTGGGGCCGATCAGAATGACGTTGCTTTTCTGTAGCTCCACATCAGCCATATTTACCGATGTCTCAAGGCGCTTGTAGTGGTTATAAACAGCTACTGCCAAGATCTTCTTGGCCTGTTCCTGCTCAACCACATACTCATCTAAAAACACCTTGATAGTAGACGGCTCGGGGCATCCTCCCTCTTTCTGCGTTCGCCCCTCTTTTTCGTATTCTTCCTCAATAATCTCATTGCACAGTTCAATACACTCGTCACAGATATAGACCGCAGGTCCCGCGATCAGCTTCTTGACCTCATCCTGACTCTTACCGCAAAACGAACACCGCAAACTGTTTCCATTAATACTTCTTCGTTTGGCCATGTGTTCCTCCGGATATATTCTTTGTCCTACTTACCAATAATTTACATCTAAACATGCCGTTACCCAAACAGACGGACATTATTTATTGCAAACAACATTTAGAACCAGGTGGACTTGTTCCTACCTTGTTATCGGTCAATTATGTCATAATATAAGATATTTGCCGAAAAGGCAATCCCAAAATCATTTCCTTTCTAATTTCGGGACATTAATCTTTTTTCTCTTTGGAGGCCGATGCAGCTTCCCGCTGGGTGATTACATGATCTACGACACCGTATTCCTTGGCCTCCTGGCCGCCCATGAAAAAATCGCGGTCTGTATCCTTTTGAATTCTTTTAATATCCTGGTGCGTGTGGGAGGCAAGGATCTCGTTTAAGGACTCTCGCATCCTCAGGATCTCCTTTGCCTGGATAGCTACATCCGACGCCTGGCCTTGAAACGAACCCATGGGTTGATGGATCAGAATCCTGGCATTTGGGAGCGCGTATCGTTTCCCCTCTGATCCCGCGGCCAACAACACTGCACCCATACTGGCTGCCTGGCCCATACACAGTGTACATATGTCGGGCTTCACGTAACGCATGGTATCATATATGGCCAATCCGGCGGTCACCATACCACCCGGGGAATTGATATAGAAATTGATGTCTTTGTCCGGATCATCCGATTCCAGAAAAAGAAACTGGGCAATCAGAAGATTGGCAACTTCATCGGTCAGTGGTGTACCAAGAAAGACAATCCGATCTTTGAGCAGCCTGGAATATATATCGTAGGCCCGTTCCCCTCGACTAGTCTGCTCGATAACCATTGGAATAAGTGGCATAATCTGTCTCCTTATTCGTTATTCGTTTCCTGATTCATGATTTAGCGCCGACTTCACTATGCGTCCCATTCGCTATGTCTGCCTTGTCGGTCTCTATTGTTTCAATCGTGCTTTTTTGGACGATTGATTTGATAGCCTGTTCCTCAAGGGTCCTCTGCTTGAAAGCCCCATAAGCCTCCTTGTAGCTGTCATGAAATTGCTTGATCTTGTCTACCGGCTGATTTATGGCCTCGGCCATCTCCTTGTACGCCTGCTCCAGCATTTCGTCTGTTGCAGTAATCCCTTCCTGCTCAACTATCTTCTGTAAAAGCAGATACCCCCGCACCTTCTTTTCTGCAATTGGATAGTACTCTTTAGAAAGGCCCTCCTCGGTCTGACCGGCCTCATCCAAAGAGAGTCCTCTATTGGACAACGCGTTTCGGGCCTCGCTCACCAAGGCAGACAACTCATGCTTAACCAGGACCTCCGGGAGTTCAAAGTCTGCCTGTTCAATTAGCATGTCAATAATATCACGGCGGAGTTCCTGTTCGGATTGAGCCTTGTATCTTCGTTCTAATTCCCTTCTAATGGTCTGTTTAAGCTCTGCTAATGCCTCATGTTCTCCTAAATCCTTTGCAAATTCATCATCGATTTCAGGCAATATCTCCTCCTTTATCTCCTTAAGGGCAACCTTGAAGGTAATGTCGAGGCCGGCCAATTCCTTGTTGTAATAATCGGCCGGGAAATGTACCGGAAATTCCTTACTCGTATTGGGGCGCATCCCGAGGAGTTGCTGGTCAAAATCCTTTAATATCCGTTCCGAGCCAACCTCAATAAGAAAGTTCTCGGTTTTGGATGCCGGTGTAAAAGGTTTGCCGTCTTTAAATCCTTCGTAATCTATAAGGACGAAGTCTCCTTTTTCAACCGGGCGATCTTCTTCAACGACCCTGAGTTGGGCTTGGCTTTTCTGGAGTATTTTAAGTTGTGTCTCGACCTCTTCATCAGTAACCCTGTACACCTTCTTCTTAAGCTTGAAGTCGCTTAGGTTTAAATCCCGGACGGAAGGCCGCACCTCGACCGTGACGGAATAATGATAAGGCCGGCCTTGCTCGAGATCCGGTCGATCAACAATCGGCTCGCCAAGAGGGACAAGCTCGGTCTTGCGAAGTGCCTCAACATAGGAATTCTGAATCAATTGACCGGAAACTTCTGCATCCATGTCTTTTTTGAAACGCCGTTCTAAAATAGAAAGCGGCACTTTACCGGGACGAAATCCTTTGATCCTGACATTCTTTTTGAGGGTTGTGTATGCCTTGTTCAGTTCCTTGGTTACATCGGCTTTCGGAATTTCCACGTGCAGAATTTTCTTTACAGTGCTAATATCTTCAACGTCTATTTTCATCAAATTCCTTTCTCAAGCTATCGCGTTTATTTGGTGCGAGAGGGGGGACTTGAACCCCCAATCCGCCTCAGGCGGAGCTGGATCCTAAGTCCAGTGCGTTTGCCAATTTCGCCACCCTCGCACAAATAATATTGATTTTCTATACGATGGATAATAACCTAAAGCCACTTCGCTACGCAATTGGAATTGGAATAAAACGATTCGGCTACAATTGAGGTGCCGAGTCCTCTCTGTGAGATATGCAGTAACCGTACCAGGTGTTGCAAAATAATGTCAAGCTCAAATCCTGTCAAGAAAAACCGGGGCCGAAGATTGCTGCGAATAATTTCGCACTCGATATGGCCTGCCCTCCTGATATCGGTGCTGGTTGTCAACAATGCACCCCCAGCCAAAGCCATATCTCTTTCAGAGGAACTGCCACGCCGAAAAGTCATCGTGATAGATCCCGGACACGGGGGGCATGACCAGGGTGCCGTGGGACCCTCCGGCCTGGCCGAAAAGATTGTAACGCTTTCGGTCGCCGACAAAATCAAGGAAACTCTTTTCTGGACACATGAAGTCCACTTAACCCGCAATGACGATTACAGGGTAGATATTGAACATCGGACCGCACTGGCGAACCATTACTGTGCCGACATATTTCTCAGCATTCATGCAGGGGGCGGTTTTGGACACCAGGCCCGCGGCACGGCCATATTTTATCATCATGGTCCCGGCACAGGTATAGGGCCTATGCTCCCTCGACAACAGAACGGCTCGTGGGAAACGGGTGAAAAACCGGTTGCGTGGAATTCCATTCAGGGCATACACGCAGCCAAGAATAAAGTGCTGGCAAAACTTATACACAAATACCTGGCGGGAAAACTCAGCCCCATAGACAACGGGATTCGCAAAGCCCCCTGTCTGGTTTTACAAGGAGCCGATATGCCGGCCATTTTAGTTGAGATTGGTCATCTGAGCCATCCTGCCGAGGAAAAGGAACTCGGGCGCCCGGAGGCGATATCCGCTGCCGCTCAAGCCATATGTGATGCGATAAAGGAATTCTTTAAAGTAGGTTGCATCGATTAGAAAGGCATGATAAATAAAAAGCTATACGGGGCGTGGCGCAGCCTGGAAGCGCGCCTGCTTTGGGAGCAGGAAGTCGGAGGTTCAAATCCTCTCGCCCCGACCAATATCTCCCCTACCCTCTCAAAACCTTTTACATCTTAAGGACAGATCCCTCCTCCTTCAGATATGCCTGCACCATTGCCACCAACTGTTCGATCTCTCTTGTGTGCGGCAATGTGGCAGCAATCTTCTCTATGTACCGACGCTTTTGTGCCGCACGAAACGTAGGTTTAAAATTCAGATCAAATATCCAACTGATGTGCAGGAGCTTAAAATCGTTGACTGTGGCCATGTCTTTGAGGTCGGCCATCCTCTGCTTTTGAAGGCAATCCATGATTGCAGGCGAACAGGACTCATTGTCGGGCAGGCCCCATACGATGGTCTGATCCGGCTCTTCATCCCGACGTTCATAATAGTCAATAAACACCCGCCAGATATCAAGCTTGTCGGCATCCCGGAGAAGTCTTGCAAAAAACAGGCAGCGATCATCCTCGTCTCCAGGCAAGCTGCGCACATTATGGTAGCCGATCGCCTTTGTGATGAGGGCGTGCTCCGTGTCCGAACAGACCGAAAGCACCCTGTGCTTGGCCAGTTCCCTTAGCCCGAGTCCCGCGTGATTCTCTGAGGAACTATCCTTAAAGGTGCCGTAGACAACATACTGTTCAAACCTTCCAACATCGTGAAACAGGGCCATGGTCTCGGCAAGTAACATGTCGTCTGCTGCCAGATGCAGGGCCTTGCCGAGCATGACGATATCCTTGCATACCCGTGCGGTATGTTCTTCTTTTAGCTTGATATTGTTGTTCCGCACCGGATCATCCGTATAGTAGGCGACCACGTAGCCGGAAAACCATGTCTTGAAGTATGTAAGATCATCTGGGTTCATTACTCTCTCTGATTACTAATTCTTTCGACGTAAAAAGCAACAGGTTATCGGGTACTATACAAAATTGTCGAGGAAACTCACAACATAATATTTTTTGCTGATCCATACCTCTACTTATTCGGCTAGTACGCTGACGCTGATTACCGCCAGAAAAAGTCTTGTTCCCGTTCCCTGATCTTGTACAATAACGGCAAGTCATTCCTGTCTTCAAACCTCCCCAGGCCGCGTATCGTCACCTGTAGAAGCCTTAAGAGTAAGCCTATCCCCAATGTGAAGACAGAAAATGCGGTTGTTTAAGGTGCACTGACTGCGCGGAGCAAGGGGATGCGAACAATCTCAAAATGACAAATTTCCTTAGGACTTCGCAGCCCACCAAGAAAGAAAAGATTTTGGAAAAACTTGATAGGATAATTTCCGCATGATAGGATAAATTGTTGACTTTCTCTATTACATTCACAGGATTTTTGCATGATTACATATAAAAGGATTTTTGTGGGTAGTAGGTGTAACAATAGCTGCCTCTACTGTAATGAGAAAAATAGATCCCGTGATCCAGAGCTGTCGGATATAGTAGCCCAGATGGCTCATAATGGTGGCCTGGACAGCGTGGAACTTTATGGTGGAGAGCTCACCTTAAGGAGGGATCTCTTCAGTATTTTAGATGCCGCTCGGAATCAGGGCTTTAAAAGGATAAAGATTGTTACCAACGCCAGGGCGCTTGCGGATATCAATGCTGCTGTCAAAACCGTAGAGTCCGGATGTTACTTCTTTGAAGTAAAGGTTCATCACTATCAGCCCGGTATCCACGATTATGTGACTCAAGTAAGTGGGAGTTTGCAACAAACGGTGGAAGGTATAAGAAATCTGCGCAGGATAGACACCCTTTATCAAACACCTTTCAGCGCCTTTATCGGCTTAAGAATATCTATATCAAGGCAAAATTATAAGGATATCGGCAATGTAGGATTAGCCTTTATTCCCTATAAAATAGATCGTATCATCCTGTCCTTTGACGATAGTGAATTAGAAATGTCTAAGGCGCTGCCGCATATTCACGATGCCGTCAACCTATGTACCCTGAACAGAGTATGGATCCTTACACAAAGAATTCCTCTATGCGTCATGATGGGCTTAGAACACCATGTGTCGGAAATATATCATGAACCTGACGGCGATTATAAGAAATCCAAAAATTGTAAGAAATGCTTCTATGATGAGGTCTGTCCGGGCATGAGTACTCGCTATTTAGATAACTTTGGTTTCAGTGAACTTAAGCCTATTTCAGAGAGCAGGCATATAGAGGACATCAGGAGCCTGTGCAATGAACAAGATTAAAGTGGTCTTAATTTCCTTCAACTGGTCCAACCATTTTTCCTTGGCCAACGGATATCTTAAGGCATATGCGGAAAAGGATAAATTAATTCGCGATAATGCCTTAATTCAGGTAGTGGATTTCGACGCAGAGACGCACAATGTGCAACAGGCCCTCTACTACCTCTCTAAGGAAAAGCCGGATATAGTGGGATTTTCCTGTTATTGTTGGAACATGGCTAAGATTCTAGATATTTCGAGATTATTGAAGCAGCTTTATCCAGAGATAAAGATCATTCTTGGTGGTCCTGAGGCTGGACCTGCAACCCAAAAATACATGATGGAGAATCCGGCGGTGGATGTCATTGTCAGGGGAGAAGGGGAAGTTACCTTTCAGGAGTTGCTGCGGTCATACTTGGGAGTGTACGAGTCACCGGCATCTGTAAAGGGGATTACCTATCGAGAAAATGGCAGGATAGTGAGCACCAAAGAGAGGCCCCTTCTAAACGATTTGGGAGATATACCATCGCCCTACTTAACCGGAATTTTGACCCCCAGAGATGACGTTACCTATCTTGAGACCTTCCGGGGATGCCCTTACAGGTGTGCCTTCTGCTTTGAAGGTAAAAATTTTCCAAGACTCAGATTCTTTCCCGAGGAGCGAATAAAAAAAGAAATTGAATTGATAATGAGTAACCGCACTATCCGCAGTTTTCACGTGGTAGATTCGGTGTTTAACCTGAAGAAGGATAGACTCAGAAGATTGGCACAGATGTTCTATGATGCCAACAGATTTGGTGCCGGCATGAGGACGGTGGAGGTAATGGCAGAGCTGATTGATGAAGAGGCCATTGAACTGTTGAAAAAGGCAAATGTTTTGAGCGTAGAAACCGGTCCACAAACAGTCAACAAAAACACCATAAAGAATATTAACCGCTACTATCGAAAGGAAAAATTCAACCGGGGCATAAGATTATTACTTGATGGTGGGATTGAGGTGTTAACCGATCTCATTATTGGGCTTCCAGGGGATAATTTCTTCAGATTTTGCAGATCCATTAAGGCAATGATGCGGCTCAAACCAACTACCATAGTCTTCAGTATCCTGCATGTCCTACCAGGGACCGAGCTCTACAT
>JABXJX010000145.1 GCA_013375375.1 Desulfobacterales bacterium
TAATTTATTATTTTTATTATTAGATAAAAAACAATATTGTACTACAAAAAGTTATAAAAATAGAAAAACTTTATTAATATAATTAACAAATTATACTACAAAAAGTTATAATAATAGAGAAATCTTATTTAATATAAAAAATAGAGAATGAAAGAAAAAATGACAGTAAATAACCTAAAAACAAAAAAATCGACGAAAAAGATGAAAGTTGTAGCGATTGCAGCGGTGATCATAGCCGCTGCTGCAATTACGGGTGGGACTGCTGCATTTTTGATCTTGAAACCACCAGAAGAAGCAGTGACTCTACGGTTTTGGCACTCTTACGGTGCAACAGAGTTAGAAAAAGCCGAGACGCTCATAGAAGAATGGGATGAGAACCAGACGAACATCGAAGTAGAAATGGAATATGTACCTTACGATTTGCTCTTTCAAAAAATGGTAACTCTTCTAGCTGCTGGAGAAGTCCCATGTGACCTTGCTAGATATGATATTGCTTTAACACCCGGGTTGGCAGAGATGGGCGTGCTGACAAATCTTAGTGATCTCACAGAAGCAGCAGAGATAAGTAAGGACGATTTCTATCCTGGGCCATGGGAAACGTGTGTTTGGGAAGACGGTCTATATGGATTGCCGTTGGATACTACTACCAGAATACTCTTCTATAGGAAAGACCTTTTCGAGGTCGAAGGAGTCAGTGTGCCTACGACTTGGGCTGAAATAAAAAGCGTTGCCAGCCAACTAACCAAGGACCTTGACGTCGATGGTGTAACGGATCAATGGGGCTTTTTCTATGAGGGTTACGACACATGGCACTTCAATTCTTTCCTATGGCAAGCAGGTGGATCTGAGCTTAGCTCCGATATGAAGACATCCACTGTAAACAGGAGTGAAGGTGTCAATGCCTTGCAATTTCTCTTGGATTTGATATATGTGGATGAAGTTAACCCGCCACCTGAAAAGTGGAAATGGCCAATTGAAGCCATTTCGACGGGAGAGACCGCTATGGGTCTGTGTGGTCCATGGGGTTGGGCGTGCTGCCGAGATATATTTGGTTTAGATGTGGAAGCCAAGCTAGGGATGGCGATCCTTCCAGGCGGGCCCGCTGGAGAAGCATCTGTTATCGGAGGACAAAACTTAGTTATGCCAAAATTTACAGAGCATTCAGAGGAAGCTTTTGAGCTAGCAAAGTATTTAACAAGCTACTACTACCAATCCGCAATGATGGAAGTCGACCAGTTCCCGACTTTAAAAGCTGCCTCGCAAGCCAATATTATAGCCGGTAATCCACTATGGGCAACAGTCGCAGAACAGATGGAAACGGCGAAAAGCAGAGTGATTCACCCAAAGTACGCCGAAATTAACGATATAATACACAAATATCTCGAAGAGGCATTCGCGCAAGTGAAAACGGCAAAAGAAGCTCTAGATGCAGCAATGGCAGAAATAAATAAACTATTAAAAGAAGAGCAATTCACCCAAATAACACTGAAATTAACGATATAATGCAAAAAAAGTGACAGATTTTGAAGGAAAAAGCTACTCCTTTTTTTTTTTTATCTTTGCCTTTCCTTTTTTTCACGGTTTTCTCCCTTTACCCCATAATATGGTCTTTTCGGCTGAGTTTTTTTAAATGGGAGATAATTACCGAGGAATTCGTTGGGTTAGATAATTACGCGGCAGTTATAAAGGACCCATACTTTTGGAAAGCTTTTGAAAACACCCTCATTTATGTGGCCACGACCGTAGCCGGACAAGTGATCCTTGGTTTGCTATTTGCGGGTCTTCTTTCCAAAATAACCAAGGGAAGAAATTTCTTTAGCACAGCGATCTATATACCGGTGATCACAAGTTGGGCGATAGTTGCAGTAGTTTGGAAAATGATGTTAGCTCCAGATAATTACGCTTTCTTTAACTCCGTTCTCTTGCAAACAAACATCATAAACACCCCTATTCCGTGGTTGGCAACCCCCTTAACAGCTAGACTTTCCATTATAGCTTTCTGTATATGGAAGGGGGTGGGGTGGGCAATGGTCATTTTTCTTGCTGCATTACAAACCATCCCTAAGAGATTTTACGAAATGGCAAAAATAGATGGAGATGGTGTGTTAGGTAGATTTAGGCATGTAACTTTCCCTCTGATAAGTCCAGTGATTGGGATGGTATCCGCCCTTTTATCAATTGGAGCGTTTAACATTTTTCCGCAAGTATATGTGTTAACCAAAGGAGGACCATTAGGGTCGACTGAATCTCTTCTTACTCTCCAATATAAGGAAGCTTTCTCTTTTCTCCACTTTGGTTACGCGTGTGCAATGGGCTACTTTCTAGTGCCGATAATTCTATTCATATCAATTTTGCAAATAAAGGCAATAAGCAAACGGGTTGAGTACTAGGAGGAGCTGTAGGAGATGAGAATATGAGAAGAGAAAATGTTTATTCTGCCCTCATTTATATAATTATATTGATTGCCGTAATTATTATGATCGGCCCATTTTGGTGGATGATCACGACCTCATTTAAACCTTCAGGCGAGATTTTTACTTATCCCCCACCCATCTTTCCGACAGAATTTACATTTTCGAATTATGAATTTATATGGACTGCAGCGCCCCTCGGTCAATTTTGGTTTAATAGCTTGCTCATCGCATCAATTGTTACTCCAGCTGTCGTATTTATAACCTCTTTTGCTGGGTATGCGTTTGCCAGATTAGATTTTAAGGGGAAGCGTATTCTTTTTTACTTGCTTTTAGCCTCATTAACGGGGCCTGTGTTTGCCTTTCTCATCCCAACTTTTTTTGTTGTAAACGCGGCAGGTTTGTATAACACATATCTCGCGATAATTCTCCCTTACATAGGATGGAACATTGCCTTACCAACCCTTATACTTAGAGCTTTTTTCGAATCAATTCCATCTTCTCTTGAAGATTCGGCGAAGATAGATGGATG
>JABXJX010000021.1 GCA_013375375.1 Desulfobacterales bacterium
TTCAATGCAACAAGGGTATCTTGGCTGATAAATTTTTGTCGCGGCTTGCAAGGTTTGTTTTATCAGAAGGAAGGTACACGTTGAAAAGAAAAACTTTAAGAGAGCCAAAACAGACCCAAAAAAGGAGTTGGTTTAAAAGATTCTTGGAGCGTATAGCCAAGGCCAACGAGAAAAGTGGCGGCCGGCTGTGTCAGGCTTGAAAAATCCGGCCCGGAAGTGCCGGTCGGCACTCAAAGAAGCTGTCCTGGCAGGAGATCAAGGCATACCCTCAACCACTACTTGGGGAGCACAAGCCCACTAAAGATTAAGAGAGGTCTTTATGTCGTCAAGGACAGGTGTGGTCCGCCACGACCTTTACAAGGAGCACCTTGTTGGTTCCCCCCACGTAGAAAGCCCCAAGCGCCTGCAAGTCATCTATGATATGCTTGATGCAGCCGACATGCCGGGAAGATTTGTGAACATCTCACCTCGCCCAGCCACCCACGATGAACTCGCCCGGGTCCACAGTCATTCACATATCGAGAGAGTGGCCGGTACGGACGGTAAGCCGCATGCGTCACTTGATCCGGATACCCAGACCACACCCCTTTCCTATCAGGCGGCCAAACTGGCGGCGGGCGGCCTGTTCTCCCTCGTGGACAAGATCTTTGACGGCACCGTAAAGAATGGTTTTGCCTTGGTCAGGCCCCCCGGGCATCATGCGGAAAGGGATCGGGCCATGGGGTTTTGCCTGTTCAATAATGTGGCCCTTGGCGCCTGCTATGCTATGAATACCCATGGCGTAAAGAAGATCCTGATCGTGGATTGGGATCTGCACCACGGTAATGCCACTCAGAAGTCTTTTTATACTGACCCGGATGTCCTCTATTTTTCCACACACCAGTACCCACACTATCCGGGAACAGGGGGCCTAAGAGAAGTGGGAGACAAGGATGGGATCGGGTTCACCGTTAACGTGCCGCTCTCGCCGGGCCATGGGGACAAAGACTTCTTCAAGATCTTCAAGGAGATCCTTTGTCCTATAGCAAGCGCCTTTAAGCCTGAATTGATCTTTGTGTCTGCCGGCTTTGACACATACGTTGCTGATCCCCTTGGCGGGATGAATGTCACGCCGAGGGGTTATGCGGCAATGACACGCCTGATCATGGACCTTGCCAGGACATACGCTTCCGAAAGGGTAGCCATTACTTTAGAGGGTGGCTATCATCTCACAGGGCTCATGGAGTCGGTGCGGGCTGTCTTAAGGGAGCTATCCGGAGACAGCATCTTGACGGACGGCGATTTGGAGGCCCTTGAAAAAGGGGCTGCGCCTCCCATTGTTGAGGATGTGATTCGAGTTCAAAGGCCCTACTGGCCCTCATTAAAGATTTCTTGACCAATGCGAAAGCGAGACGGTCACCAAAGTACTTTTTCTTTAGCGATCCGAAAGCCGGCCGAGTCGGGATAGTCCTGTAACACCTTATTATACGCCTCAAGGGCCTTTTCAGGGCGGTTGAGGGCCTCCATCATCCGCCCAAGGTTGTAATAGGTATCTCCCTTCATGAACTCGTCTTGTGTGTCTGTTATTTTCTGAAAGTATTCTGCGGCGGACCTGTAGTCTTTTTTGGCTTCATAGGCATGTGCGAGGCCGTTCAAGATAAGTTTTTGGATGGCGACCTCCCCTGAAAAAGCGCCGAGTGCTTTTTTATATAATTCAATCGCCTTTTGATAGTCGCCTCTATGATAACTCATGTCTGCATAGACAATGAGACTGAACCGCGCTGCATTGGTTGATGGGTATTTTCTAATTACTTCCTCAAATTGCCCGGCAGCTTGTTCCTTTTCCTTGGCCGGCGTTGTTTTGTTCCCTGAGATCTCAGCCAGATAGTTTAAACGTCCCTGTTCGAACATGGCATAAGCCCTGCGTTCGGACAGGTTTGAAAAATATTGAAACCCGGCAAAAGCCAGGAGAACCACAGCCACCCCGATTGCAACGCCAAAAACCGGCCTTTGATTGTCGGCTACAAACCTAATGGCCTTGGCCGAAAAGGTAAGGAACTCATCCGGTTCTTTTAAGAGCTGTTTTCTCGTAACCCGCTTCTTCTTGGCCATTAATCCTCACTTATTAGGCGTATATTAGGCGTAGGCACTTAGTCATGAAATTCGAGTTTTTTCCGGCAGAACATTTTAAGAGATAATCACGCCTCTTCTCAAGGCGTAAAGCCGCAAAACACGAAATAAAACAACATTCAGACTTTCGTGTCTTCGTACTTTCGTGATAAGGTTCTTTTGTTTTGGTTCTCCGCCTGCGGCCTGTCCGGGTTAGGAACTTGAAAGTACGGACTGAATTTGTGCCTGCATGGTTTTTATCACGGCAACCGGGTCGGAAGCATCTCTTATTGGGCGACCCACAACAATGTAATCTGCCCCGTTTTTAAAGGCCTTTGCAACATCCACTGTGCGTTTTTGGTCGTCAACGTTTTTTACCGGGCGGATTCCCGGAACAACGACCAAAAAATTCTCGCCAAGCTCTTTTCTTAGTATGGGCGCTTCAAGACCCGATGAAATCACACCGCTGCAACCAATTTCAAGGGCTCGCCTGGCACGGGAAAGGACAAGGTCTTGTACAGAGCAATTAAAACCGAGATCTCTAATATCCGCCTCATCCAAACTCGTAAGGACGGTGACTGCAAGAACCTGCACCCCTTGTGCGGCCTCCACGGCGGCTTTCAGTATGGCGTCGTTTCCGTGGACCGTGGCAAAGGTTACTCCCCTGTCCGTCAATGCCCGAACAGCCAATCTCACCGTTTCAGGCACATCAAAAAGCTTAAGGTCCGCAAATACCTTAAGGTCCCGCTTCAGGATCCACTCGATGATCTCGAAGCCTTCCGCAAGAAAAAGCTGAAGGCCCACCTTGAAAAACCTGGTGTAGGGTTCCAGGGTTTTAACGTACTGCTTTGCCTTTTCCCTGGTTGATACGTCCAGGGCAAAGATGATGCGTTCGTTTAAGGGGATATCCTTTGCCATTGATCCGTTACCTGTTTGGCCGGCCTTCTCTGATTTTCCGCTCACGGTACTTACTCTGCTACAGAAAGAGTCATTTGCGTTTAATACTATATCGTGAGAATTGCAAGGGTTATCTATATCAATATCGAGTGCCGGCTTTATAATTGACACAATTGATTTTTCCATTATATTGTTAACATATAAGATTTGAAAGGGGCTTTTTATCATTTTCATTTGAAGCTCCACGTCCGCCCAGGCGGACCTCAGGCGGACGGGGAATGCGCTCGCTTTTGCAGTTCAAAGCTCTCAAAGATTGATTAAAGACAATGCCCGTAAAATTTATTGAAACCTCCCTGCCCGACGTTTTTCTGCTTGAGCCCGATGTGTTCAAAGATGATCGAGGATTCTTCATGGAAACCTACCATCAAAGGAGATATGCAGAAGGCGGAATAGACCATGTGTTTGTTCAGGACAACCATTCCCATTCAAAGCAAGGCACCCTTCGGGGCCTTCACTATCAGCTCAAGCATGCTCAGGGTAAATTAGTCTATGTGATAACAGGGGAAATATTCGACGTTGTCGCGGATATACGACAGGGGTCTCCCACATTTGGTCAATGGACGGGGGCCCGCCTCTCTGCAGAGAACAAGCGCCAGATCTTTGTGCCTGAAGGCTTTGCCCACGGTTTCTGCGTCCTGAGTGGAATCGCAGACGTCATATATAAGTGCACGGATTTCTATGTCCCTGATGATGAGTATGGAATTTTTTGGTCGGACCCGGATATCGGCATTGACTGGCCGATTGATAACCCTGTCCTCTCGGCAAAGGACAGCCGAAATCCAAGACTGGCTGAGGTTACGGAGGATTTGTTGCCCAGATATTCGGGTTAGGATCTATTATAGAAAGAACAAGGAGTTGCCCATGGAGTACATTAAAATACGCTTTGGGAAGAATCTCGGAGAGATGCACAGCAGGCTCAGCAGGACCATAGATGAGATGTTTCGGAGGGTCAATCCAATGCTGGTCCTGCCGGAGCAGACATGGCGGCCCCAGATGGATATCTATGAAACGCCAAAAGAGATCATTGTTGTTGGAGAGATCTCGGGTGTAGATAAGGAAGACCTGGAAGTGGAACTCGATCAGAACGCTGTAAGGATCTCCGGCAGGAGGAGAGAGGTCCCACATGGTCCAAGCATAAGGTACCACCTGGCGGAAGTCGCTTACGGCCGCTTTGAAAGGGTCTTGCTGTTGCCGGTGCCGATCAACCCCGAGGCGGTCACAGCCTCCTATGCCAACGGCTTCCTCAGGATCACCATGGGGAAAAAGCTGCGAGATCAGGTCCATAGGGTCCCTATTGATGTTGAATAAATCGGATGATCAGGAGACATTGATGATAGCAGAAGACAATAACCAAGCTTCCTCCCAAGTCGAGAAAACCGGCAAGGTCCCGGAGGTTTTGCCGATCTTGCCGGTCATAGATGTAGCGCTCTTCCCCAGGATGGTCCTTCCGCTGGTGGTCCAGGAAGAGGCATATGTTCAATTGGTCGATGAGGCCATGGCCAAGGACCGTCTTATCGGGCTCGTTGTTTCCAAGGAGACTGATACAAAGACGGCACATGAATCATCGAACCTCTATAGCGTGGGGACCGTGGCCTTAATCTTAAAGATGTCTAAACCAGATGAGACCGGGGCCCAGCTCCTTGTCCAGGGAGTCGGTCGATTCCGCATACTAGAATATCTTCCTGACAAACCATACCTTTGCGCGCGGATCGAACCTGTCCCCGAGCAAACTATCAAGGACATCGAAGTAAATGCCATGATGACTAATCTGGTGGGGCTGTATCAGAAGGTCCTTGGGCTTGCTTCTTACCTGCCGGGAGAATTAGGGACTTTGTCCAAATCGCTTGATGATGGGGGAGTGCTGGCCGACCTCATTGCTTCCAGCTTGAATATATCCAAAGACGAAAAGCAGAAGATCCTCGAGACCGAAGGTGTAAAGGAACGCCTCAAAGAGATTACCAGATTGATCAACCGGGAGCTTCAGGTCCTTGAGCTGGGCCGGAAGATCCAGTCACAGGTCAAGCAGGATATGGATAAGGCCCAGCGGGACTTCTACCTGAGGCAGCAGCTAAAGGCGATTAAGGAGGAACTTGGTGAAAAGGACGAAGACAAGACAGTTCTTGAGGATTATCGGGCCAAGATTGCAGAGAAGGGCCTTACCGAGGACGCCAAGGAAGAGGCCGAAAGGGAACTGGAACGCTTGTCACGTATGCATCCGTCTTCAGCCGAGTATACTGTTGCTACCACTTACCTGGACTGGCTTACTGCGCTTCCCTGGAACGAAAGCACGGAGGACATGTTAGATATCAAGAAATCCAGGGACATCTTGGACGAAGACCATTATGACCTGGATAAAGTGAAAAAACGTATCATCGAATATCTGGCCGTTCGCAAACTCAAACCTGATTCCAAGGGGCCGATTCTGTGCTTTGTAGGTCCGCCCGGCACAGGGAAAACCTCTTTGGGGCGTTCGATCGCCCGAGCCCTGGGGAGAAAGTTTATTCGCATCTCCCTCGGGGGTGTGCGGGATGAGGCTGAAATACGCGGTCATCGCCGAACCTATGTGGGTGCGCTGCCCGGACGAATCATCCAGGGCATCAGGCGGAGCGAAAGCAACAACCCTGTGTTCATGCTGGATGAGATAGACAAAATAGGGAGCGATTTTCGCGGCGACCCCTCTTCAGCCCTCCTTGAGGTACTCGATCCCGAGCAGAATTTCTCGTTTTCAGATCATTACTTAGATGTTCCCTTTGACCTTTCCAAGGTGATGTTTATTACCACCGGCAACATCCTGGATACCGTTCCCCCGGCCCTTCGAGACCGCATGGAGGTGTTGGAACTCTTGGGCTACACCCAAGACGAAAAGGTGAAGATCGCTCAACGCTATCTCATGCCCCGCCAGTTAGAGGCCCATGGTCTAACGCCGGAGCAGCTTACCGTCACTCCGGGTACCATCAAGCACATTATATCCGGCTATACGCGGGAAGCCGGTTTGAGGAATTTGGAACGAGAGTTGGCGGCCATCTGCCGCGGAACGGCTTGCATGGTGGCGGAAGGGGCCAAAGGGCCCAGACGCGTCAAGCCAAAGGGTATCCACAAATTCCTGGGGCCTGTCCGATTTCGTTCAGAGATTGGTGAGCGGATATCAACGCCCGGTGTGGCAGCGGGCTTGGCGTGGACCCAGACAGGCGGGGATCTGATGTTTGTGGAAGCTACCAAAATGATAGGGAAACACGCCTTAACCCTGACCGGCCAGTTAGGGAATGTGATGAAGGAATCTGCCACTGCCGCCCTCAGCTTCATCCGTTCCCACGCTGAAGAGATCGGCATACCCAAAGACTTTTACGAAAACCATGAGATTCATATCCATGTGCCGGCTGGCGCGATTCCTAAGGACGGTCCGTCAGCCGGTGTCACCATGCTGACCGCCTTGGCCTCCCTCCTTACTGATAAGACTATGGTCAGCGACTTGGCCATGACGGGTGAGATTACCTTGAGGGGCCAGGTCCTTCCGGTGGGGGGAATCAAGGAGAAGATCCTTGCCGCCCACCGGGCCGGGATAAAGACCGTCATACTGCCGGAGTGGAACAAGAAGGACCTCGAAGATGTGCCTAAAAAGGTCCGAAAAGCGATTCAGTTCCATTTTGTGGAAACCATGGCCGAGGTTTTAAGAATTGCCCTTCCCAAACAGTAGGCGTTGGCCGGCGTTTACGCCGCCTTCTTCAGGAGAGCAGCCTTCCCTCGGAGTTTATACTTGAAAAACTTGGCGATTATGGTACTTAAAACTTTTTGCAAGACATTCAATTTTTACGAAATGGTCAATTTTGTTCAAAGTCAAGGAAAGTCAGCATGAAGAGATTTGAGATTTCAGTTGGAGACAAGGCCTACAAGATAGATGTCAAAGAGTTTGACGGCAAACGAGCCTTGGTGAAGGTGGACGGCAAGCCTTACGAGATTGAAGTGAAAAAGGCTGTAGGCCCGGCATCAAAACCTGCCCCCATGTCGACGCCTGCTCAATCTGCTGCACAAACGGCGGCCCCCACAGCGCCGGAACCGCCGCCAGCCCCCGTCCGATTGGCCTCGTCAAGCGGCGAGGTTATTGCACCCATGCCCGGCCTTATACTCGAGATCATGGTGGCGATCGGAGATCAAGTAGTTTCCGGTGCACCTGTAATCAAGATGGAAGCAATGAAAATGGAAAACGAGATCCCATCACCCATAGATGGAATAATAAAGACAATTGCGGTCAAAGTAGGGGACAATGTTTCAACCGATGAGACCCTGATGGTGATAGAAGGGGGATAGAGGAGATACGTCTGGAGAAGTTTTATGGCAATTGAAGACAAGATTCAAGCACTGATTGAAAAAAATACCGAGGCAGAACTGGGCGGCGGCCAAGACCGGATCGACGTGCAGCACAAAAAAGGGAAATGGACCGCGCGGGAGCGGATTCATCAGCTGCTGGACCAGGAGACCTTTGAAGAGATCGACAAGTTTGTCCTCCACCAGTCCACGGGTTTCGGCATGGAGAAGAAAAAGTTTGCGGGAGACGGCGTTGTTACGGGCTATGGCCGCATCGATGGCCGGCCCGTCTATGTCTTTGCTCAGGACTTCACCATATTGGGAGGATCGTTGAGTTTGGCTGTGAGCGAAAAGATTTGCAAGGTGATGGACCTTGCCCGCAAGAACGGTACCCCGCTCATCGGGCTGAACGATTCCGGTGGGGCCAGGATACAGGAGGGGGTCTCAAGTCTGGCCGGGTACGGCAACATATTCATGCGAAATGTCCTGGGAAGCGGGGTGATTCCACAGATCTCGGCCATCATGGGGCCGTGCGCGGGTGGGGCAGTCTATTCTCCGGCACTGACCGACTTCATCTTCATGGTAGAAAAGACCAGCTACATGTTTATTACAGGCCCCCAGGTTATTAAGTCCGTGACCCACGAAGATGTCACCTTTGAAAAGCTGGGAGGGGCCCTGACCCACAATGCCACCAGCGGGGTTGCCCATTTTTCCGGTAGAGACGATCAAGAGGTCTTGAGTATGATAAGGGGGCTTTTGAGCTTTCTTCCACAAAATTATCGTGAGGATCCCCCTTATGTTGAGCCCACTGATGATCCAGGCCGAACCGATATGGGACTTCGAGACGTTGTCCCTGAAAGTCCCAGGCAACCTTATGACATGCACAGGATTATCAGCTCGATTGTGGATGATCACTATTTCTTTGAGGTGCATGCAAGGTATGCCCCGAATATCATCATCGGCTTTGCCCGCTTAAACGGACATGTGGTCGGAGTGGTGGCCAATCAACCCTCTTTCTTGGCCGGATGTTTGGATATCAATGCCTCTATCAAGGGTGCCCGATTTGTTCGATTCTGTGATTGTTTCAACATTCCTCTTATCACGTTTTGTGATGTCCCCGGATTTCTCCCGGGCACGGCCCAGGAATACGGGGGTATCATCAAACACGGGGCAAAACTCATCTACGCATACTGCGAGGCCGTGGTGCCGAAGATTACCGTTGTTACTCGCAAGGCCTACGGCGGCGCTTACATCGTGATGTCAAGCAAACACCTTTGGGGAGACATAAACTATGCATACCCAACAGCAGAGATTGCGGTCATGGGACCGGATGGGGCCGTGAATATTGTCTTTAAGAAGGAGATTAGCGCTGCCGATGACCCTGAAAAAAAAGAGGCTGAAATGATCGAGGAGTACCGAAGTACGTTTGCGAGCCCATATCGCGCCGCTGAAAGAGGGTACATTGATGAGATTATCTTGCCGGAGCAGACGCGGCCCAAGTTGATCAAGGCCCTTGAGTCCTTGAAAAATAAACAAGACCGAATGCCCGCAAAAAAGCATGATAACCTGCCTCTGTGAGCTGAAAACTTAAGGCCGAAGGTCCGCCGCTGAAAATCCGCCGTCAGTTTAGAGGATCCTTCTGACGGGCTAAAAGCCAAAAAATGCGCATGAGGAAATATGAATCACAGAAGACATCATGACCCCAGTGTATGATGTCGTCGGGTAGTTAATGTACTTTTTAGTAATTCGACTCCATAGTACTTGCACGCAAAACAGTATGATCAAGATTCTTAAATTCTGCAATCTGCAACTTGCTATTTCGGTCGCGATCTTTGTTTTTCTGTTAGGCTGTGCCGTACCGGGAAAAAGACCCGCGGCCCTTCCCGGATATCCCGAATCGTATAAGATCGGCAAACGCTGGTATCAACCCTTGAAACATGCCCATGGTTTTCAGGAACGCGGGATCGCCTCATGGTACGGGAAGAAATTTCATGGTCGGAAGACGGCGAATGGTGAGATATATAATATGTATGCCATGACGGCGGCTCACAAGACGCTCCCCTTAGGCACCCATGTCAGGGTTTACAACCTTAACAACGGTAAAACGATTGACGTTCGAATAAACGACCGGGGGCCTTTTGTGCGCGGCCGGATCATTGACCTGTCGTATGAAGCCGCTCGACGGATGGGATTGGTAGGGCCCGGAACAGCGCCCGTAAAGATTGTCGCATTGGGATCGATGAAAGAGACCGTAGTCGGCGGAAAGGTTCAACGTAGACTTGTGCCCGGAAACTACTATTTTGGAGACTTTACTATCCAGGTGGGTGCCTTCAAGGAGAAAGAAAACGCAATCAGGCTCAAGAACAAGCTGGCACAGACGTACAAAAACGCCCACATCGTTGTATACGAAAGCCCCAAGGGGACCTTTTACCGGGTGAGGGTTGCAAGGTGTAATAGGCTTAATGATGCCAGGAGGTATGAGAAGATACTGGAGACTGCGGGGTACCCGGATGCTCTTGTCGTGGCCCGATAGTACCGAGCAGCAGCGCAACTATGGGGAATTGATCTTTTTTCTCAATATACCGGAGGCCTTGAAAACGACAACCCTTCTGGCGCGTAACTGCAAGTCACGCCGCGTCTGGGGGTTGCGACCCCGCCGGGCCTTCTTGTCTTTAACCACGAATTTCCCGAAACCGCTGATCAGGAGGTCTTCGCCGCTTTCCAGGGTCCGTTTCATGATCTCCAGGAGTTGTTCAACTACCTGTCTTGCTTCGTTTTTTCTTAGACCAAGCTTCGTGTAAACTTCGGTGATAATTTTGTCTTTGGTCAGAGCCATCAAACACACCCCTTTCGAGTCAATAAAACAACGTTAAAATATAACGTCAACTCGACCAGTATCCAGTATATTGTATCCTTATATGCCTGAAATTTAAAACGTTGTCAAGTATTTATTCATGAAAGGTGCAAAAAATTGAAGATTGTTTTTCTGGACAGGGATGGTGTGATAAACAAAGATAGTTCCGGGTATATTAAGAGCTGGCCCGAGTTCGAATTCTTGCCCGGTAGCCTCGACGCCATTAAGCTCTTAACGCTCAATGGCTATAAGATTATTCTGATCACAAATCAATCCGTGATCAATCGAAGAATGGTTACCGAGGCAGAGCTCCAAGAAATCCATCAGAAGATGACAGACGCCGTGGTTGACCATGGCGGCAGAATAGAGGCTATCTATTATTGTCCTCATGTCCCTGAGGATGGCTGCAATTGCCGCAAACCAGAACCCGGGCTGATCTACCGGGCACAAGCTGATTACGGCGCGGACCTTTCCAAGACCTGCATGATCGGAGACAGCCTTAAGGATATCGAGTGTGCACGGCTGGCCGGCTGCGGAAGGGCCATACTGGTAAGAACGGGCCACGGTAAAGAGGCCGAGCGCTTTTGCCGAGATATCGGCATAAAGCCGAACCATGTGGCGGATGACCTGATGTCTGCCGTAAAATGGCTCCTTGGTGAAAGCTGAAAGTTTAAGGCTGAAAGGGATTGTTAGTCTTTCTTTTCTTTGAGCTTTCGGTTTTACTATGAATTTGCCAAGGAGTTAATCATGGCTGCCATATAGCCCGCCCCAAAGCCGTTGTCGATGTTCACAACGCTTACATTCGAAGCGCAGCTGTTGAGCATCCCCAAAAGGGCCGTGATCCCGCCAAAGCTTGCCCCGTAGCCGATACTGGTGGGAACGGCAATGATCGGCTTGTCAACAAGGCCGCCCACGACACTCGGAAGCGCCCCTTCCATACCGGCCACCACTATAAAGACCGTGGCTTCGATCCATAATTTCTCATGCTGCATAAGCCGATGGATACCAGACACCCCCACATCGTAAAGGCTTTCCACCCGGTGGCCCATGGTCTTTGCCGTAATGAGTGCCTCCTGTGCTACGGGAATATCCGAAGTTCCGGCGGAGATCACCATAATCAGTCCCTTACCCGCGGGTTCTATCGGTTTATATGCAAGCACCAGCATGCGTGCATCCGGATGATATACGGCTTCGGGATATTTTGTTGTTATGGCCTTTGCCTTTTCAGCAGATATCCGGGTGATCATGACCGTATCTTTCTGGTCGATCATTGCCTCTATAACACCCAAGATCTGCTCTATTGATTTGCCCTCCCCAAAAATCACTTCAGGGAAGCCTTTTCTCAAGGATCGATGGTGATCCACGCACGCATAAGAGAGGTCCTCAAAGGGGAGGCGCTTTAGTTGCTCAACGGCCCGATCTACGGTCACTTGGCCGGAAGAGACTGATTCTAAGAGTTTTTTTATTGATTTGGCATCCATGACATAAGTTACCGGTTACTGGTTACTCGTTGCCCGTTGTCGAAGATACTCTGTAGGTAAGCTGGCTGCATTCGCTTCACCCCTCATCCCGAAATCAGTGAATGGCCAGACAATTAACATCACAGCATTGTGGCGTCAATAATAATGAATGAAGATATCCGGCTTGATTTACTCGCCAAATGTGCTATTTGGTTTTAGACATGTAACTTCGCACCCTAATTCGTGGGTGCAAAATGAGACTTATATGGATAAGATAATCCATTCAGCCTTTGAAAAAGGCCGGTGTATGCTGGGAAGGTTGCCGTACGGCAAGGATCTTGTTAAGACCATAGAAGATTTCTGTGCGCAAAACTCGATTCAAACCGGGGTCTTTTCAATCATAGGGTCTGTTATGTCGGCCACGCTGGGTTCCTATGACCAGGATCAGCAGGTGTATGTCACCTTTAAAAAGGAGGAGGCGCTCGAAATCGTCCATTGCACGGGCAATGTCTCGCTCAAGGAAGGCAGGGTTACCGTGCATGCCCATGCCGCGTTTGCAGATATAGAAGGCCGGACCATAGGCGGGCACATTTTTTCCGAGACCGTTGTCTACGCAGGAGAGATATACATCCAGGAACTTTTGGGTAAGCCTTTAGAAAGAGAATACGACGAAACAACCGGGCTTTCATTATGGAAGGAATGCTGAAATGGACCTCAAGATTATAAAGGCGAAAACTCCAAAGGAGCTTCCGGACGATTCGAAATTGGGATTTGGGCAACTATTCAGCGACCACATGTTTAACATGGACTACAACCAGGAGCGGGGCTGGCATAATGCACGTATAGAACCTTATGCTCCGATCGTGATGGATCCGTCAACCATGGTTCTACACTATGGTCAGGCCGTTTTTGAGGGCCTGAAGGCATACCGTACCGGCAACGGAAAGATTCAACTCTTCCGTCCGGACCGAAACATGGCCAGGCTTAATCGGTCGGCAAGGCTTGTGTGCATCCCGGAAATTGATGAGGTCTTTGTTCTGAACGCTATGAAGAAGCTGGTTTCCATTGATAAAGACTGGGTTCCGGGAACGCCTGACACCTCTTTGTATATTCGACCTGCCATTATTGCAATGGATTCTTATCTGGGTGTGCGGCCTTCTTACACATATCGACTCTTCATTATTTTGTCGCCGGTTGGCGCCTATTATCCGGAGGGATTCAATCCTGTGAGGATATGGGTTACGGACAAGTATGTCCGGGCTGCGCGCGGCGGTCTGGGCGAGGCGAAGACGCCGGCCAACTATGCGGCCAGCCTGTATGGGGCCGAGGTGGCAAAGGAGGCGGGCTATACCCAGGTGCTATGGCTCGATGCCGCAGAGCACCGCTACGTCGAAGAAGTGGGCACCATGAATATAATGTTTGTCATCAATGGAGAGCTTGTTACACCATCTTTGGGTGGGAGTATATTGTCCGGTATTACACGAGACTCGGTTCTGACCCTTGCCGGACACTGGAACATCCCGGTAGCAGAGCATCCTATCACAATTGACGAGGTAATCGCAGCCCACAAGGATGGCTCTCTTCAAGAGATCTTTGGGTCCGGCACGGCCGCGGTTATTTCCCCTGTGAGCCATCTGGCCTGGAAGGACGAGGTTTTAACCATGGGAGACGGCGCGGCAGGGCCAATGGCCCAAAAGTTTTATAAGGCGATAACAGATATCCAATACAGTCGAGCTGAAGATCCATTCGGCTGGATCGTGCAGGTTGATTAGGAACAAGATGATTATCAAGCAGATGAGGGTCGGCCCGATGGACGTGTTTTGCTATATCCTGGGATGTGAAGAGACGTACAAGGGGCTGTTAATCGATCCGGCAGGGGACGAGGAACACATCCTTGAAACCGCCCTGGCATTGGGCCTTACCATCGAGTCCGTGGTGAACACGCACGGCCATCCTGATCATACCTGCGGAAACCGCAAGATAACAGAGCAGACCGGGGCAAAGATATATATGCACGCCCTTGACGATCGATTCTTCAACACACCTGAGGGGAACTCCATGGCCGTGCAAATGGGCTTTACACCATCTCCTCCGGCAGATGTCCTGTTGGAAGACGGGGATAACATCCCTTTTGGGAACAGAGAGCTGGCAGTGTTGCATACTCCGGGCCATTCTCCAGGCGGCATCTGCCTTTATGTGGAAAACAACCTTTTTACAGGAGACACGCTTTTTGTCGGAGCGGTCGGGCGAGCCGATTTGCCGGGGGGCTCTATGGAGACCCTTTTAAGGTCTATTAAAGAGAGAATAGTTTCTCTTCCCGATGAGACGATTGTCTGGCCGGGTCATGACTATGGAAGGACCCCGACTTCCACCATTGCGCTTGAAAAAAGACACAACTCATACATTACCGACTTTTAATAAGTGGAGCATAATATTGTTTGCAATAAATAATGCAGATATGTCTTCGGCTGTGAAGGGGACTCTCTTTTTGAGTCAGGTCAAATCTCGTCCTGCTTGTTAACGGCAGAATGTAACGAACTTCACGAACCAGGCACACGTCAATGTGCCCTACAAGCTTGGTAGCCCATTTGTAAATGGGTCAGGACCTTCCGCCGAATATGGTGCCGTTGAGAAGGCTATCAGGCAATATTCAGTGACCTGACCTCAAAAAGAGAGCCCCCTTCACGGCCGGCAGATGTTCAGATGTAAACTATTTGATACAATTATTAGTAACTAGTATAGAGAGGCAGACACCATGATATCTCCGGAACAGGACGCACAAATCGAGTTTACACCAAACAATTTCTTGAGCAGTTTTTTTGTCACAGCCAAGACCGTTTTATTGTCTCCAGGATCTTTCTATGAGAGGATGAAAACCAAAGGGGGCCTGCGAAACCCGCTGATCTTCCTGGTCTGCTGTGTCCTGGTCCATACCTTTATTGTCGGCCTGTTTGTCACTAAGCAAGCCATTATAGCATTTAATTTGATTAACGGGATCATAATGCCGTTTGTGACGGCGGGCATCCTCTTTTTCATTGCCACAAGGTTGTTCAAGGCATCGGGGGATTACGAGACGGCCTTCAGGGTAAACGCCTATGCAGCAGCCACGGCCCTGTTTTCCTGGATTCCCGTGATAGGCTTGTTCCTGCAGTTTTACCGGTTTTATCTGATAGTCGTGGGCCTTAGTCGAACCTTTTCCATCAGGATGTCCCAGGCCTTGTTAGCAATCGCCATAACGGTCATTATATACATAGTCACTTTGGGGCCCATTATGGCCCATATCCTTGGCGGCCAGGCGCCGACTGTTGTTCCATGAGAAACCGTACTGCCTCCCGTGAATTGCAATAAGCACAATCCATTGGAAACAAAGACAGCCATACAATTTCAGCCCTTTGCCGAGAAGATGGAGAGAAGCGGGCTCCCGCCGATTGTTATCGATACCTTCAGGTATTACTATACCCTCTTGGTTCAAGGTGAAACCGGCTTTATCACGAGAGAAGAGATCGATCCTGTCCGAGAGGGTGAGTTCGCCGACGCAGAAAAGCTTTCCGGGCCGACTGAAGCAGGGCTAGCAGCCCTAAAAAAACTGGTCGTCATTAAGCTGAACGGTGGTCTTGGGACCAGCATGGGCCTATCACGGGCCAAGTCGCTCCTGGAGGTCAAGGACGGCCTTACCTTTATCGATATTATTGTCAGGCAGGTTCTTGTCCATAGGCGCAGACACGGAATCGACCTTCCAATTGTGTTCATGAATAGTTTCAACACAGAGGGCGATACGCTGGAGGCCCTTTCTTCCTACAAAGAACTTGCTACAGAAATTCCATTAACTTTCTTGCAGCACAAGTTTCCAAAGGTCGTCCAGGATGGGCTTATCCCTGCCGTCTGTCCCTCGAACCCCGATCTGGAGTGGAACCCTCCCGGCCACGGCGATATTTACACCGCGCTGACGACCTCCGGGATGCTCCAACAGCTTCTTGATGCCGGCATCCATTATGCGTTCATCTCCAACTCGGACAACCTGGGCGCGGTCGTGGATGAAGACATACTCGGCTATTTTGCCCAAAACAACTTTCCGTTCATGATGGAGGTGGCGGATCGAACCTATGCAAGCAGCAAAGGAGGACACCTGGCACGCCTTAAAAGCGGTCGATTAACACTGCGGGAAATAGCGCAATGCCCCGAAGATGAGACGGACGAATTTCAGGACGTCAATCTCTACAGGTATTTCAATACCAATACGATCTGGGTAAACCTTTTGGCATTGAAAGACTTGCTTGAAGCCCATCAAAATGTGATCCACCTGTCCATGATCAGAAACCCAAAGACGGTTGACCCAAGAGATGACTCATCACCCCCTGTTTATCAATTAGAGACTGCGATGGGGTCGGCTGTTTCCATATTTGACAGGGCCACGGCTATTCGCGTGCCAAGGACGCGGTTTGCCCCGGTTAAGAAATGCCACGATCTTCTTGGCCTCTGGTCCGACTGCTATGTACTCACGGATGACTACTTTGTAATCCAAAACCCCAGGAGAAGAGCAGGGCCGATAGTGCTAAAACTTGACAGCAGGTACTATAAAAGAATCGACCAGCTTAAGGCGCGTTTTCCCCATGGCACCCCGTCTTTGCTTGACTGTGTCTCCCTTGATATTGACGGGGATGTGGTGTTTGGAAAAGATGTTGTAGTCAGGGGCAAGGTAGTGATTGCCAATCGCTCTGACAGACCGATTACCATTCCGGATGGAAGTTTAATAGAAGGGAATATTGGTTTCAAATAGCGACTAATGACGGCTTCGTAGAAAGTTCATCTGCGGTGTTACGCTTCATCTTTCGGCATTATACAATATAGTCGCCGCGCTTGAACTTCAAGGCTTCAATGTTAGCTGTAACGGCTATCTCATTGATAATGCCTCCAAGCTCATGATTTTGAGCCACATTGTCCCAGGATTGAGCGTCTAATCTTTTGAGTTCCTGCTCTATTTTAGTCACAATCGGTTCAATCCCCTTCAAGGTCATATTGGGGTTACTCAAAGCCTGCGAGTATTCTTCAAGCAAATCAAGTATATTATAAGCATGTTGCAAGGCCGGCTGTTCCACGTGCCCACGGTCCCATAGGAGAGGGAGATCTATCCCTCTTACGGGAGTAAACTCGTCTAAGGCACGTTTTTCATGGCCGACGCTGTCCACGGCATCATTCAAGATCTGGTCAAATCTCTTGTTATCCCTTACCTTGCGATCCGTGGAAGGCTGTTTTGTATGGGGATACCCATTAATTTCATCAATATTCATTCAACATACCCCCTTTGAGATTGTAAGCCGCACTGACGCGCTCCTGGTTCGTGTGACTCGATGCATCCGGCTGAAGGTGGGCGGTATTGTACGGCATTAATATTATGCAAAAATCATGCAAGATTTTTGGCTGAGAATATTAGCTTAAATTTTAGATAGTTAGCTCAAAGCTCACTAAAAGGGCCAGGCAAAACACGTCAAAAAGATAGGAATTAAATTCCGCCTTAAAGCGCTTTATGCCAGAGAAATGGAAAGAGTCTCATCCGTGCAAAGCTCTCTTTCAGGCGATGGGTAGCGGAGTTTTTTCTTTACAAGGATTTGCTTGTGTGGTAATTAAACTTTTTTTAAAGTTCGAACTTATAGTTAAAGATTCCTTGTCCCGGTCCCGATTTATCATTTATTAGGACTGCAGGGAGCTTCGATTTTGCACATAGACGTCCATGCACGTCATCGTTTCCCGATGTTGATATATTGACGGTTATTTGGCGGGTTTTAGAATGAAAAAGAATGACATCGAGTATTTCAGAAAACTTCTGACCGAACGCCTGGAAAATCTGGTGACCGAGGCCAATAAGACAGTATCCGGCATGACAGGTGAGATTGTAAATTTTCCTGACCCCACAGACCGGGCCTCCCTTGAGTCCGACCGAAACTTTATGCTGAGGATACGAGACAGGGAGCGGAAGTTAATTATGAAGATCCGTGAAGCCCTTGGGCGAATCGAGAACGGTACATATGGGATCTGTGAATCCTGCGGCTCTGCGATTTCGGCTAAACGCCTGAAGGCCAGGCCGGTAACCACACAATGTATCGATTGCAAGACCGAAGAAGAGGCAAAGGAAAATGCCCTTGGGATTTGAACCCTTTTGAGTGTCTCACATGCAAATACCCCCCTGAAGCCTTCCTGCATTGATCTCCATATCCACTCCACGGCCTCTGATGGTTCCCTTTCGCCAATAGAGATCATAGAGACTGCCGAGAAGGCGGGTCTCCGTGCCATATCGATCACGGATCACGATACGGTTGAAGGCTCGGCTGAGGCCTTGAGGCACCAGCATTCCTCCGGCGTTGAGATACTAACAGGAATTGAGGTCAGTGTCGGCTTTGATTCAGGTACAATGCATATATTGGGTTATTTGATCCGCTTGGATGACCCCTCTTTGAGACAGGCCCTGAAGGACGTGCAAAAGGGCCGGGCCGGCAGAAACTTACAGATCATAAAAAAGCTTCAAGATTTAGGGGCTGATATAAGCCATGATGAGGTCCTAAAGGTCTCGGGCGGGGGGCAGACCGGAAGGCCTCACATCGCCCAGGTGTTGGTCAAAAAGGGTGTTGTTCAAACGATTGACGAGGCCTTCAGTAAGTTTTTAAAAAAGGGGCGTCCCGCCTATACCGAAAGATACCGACTTCTGCCCGTGGAGGCAATCCAGACTATTTTGCAGGCAGGAGGCGTCCCGGTGCTGGCTCATCCCTTTACATTGAATTCAAAGACCGAGGGGGGCCTGGACAGGATTGTTGCTGAATTGAAACAGGCCGGCTTAAAAGGCGTGGAGGTCTACTACCCAGGCCATGGGCCTGATCTCACCGCGCAGTACGAGCGCCTTGCAGATCGGCACGGGCTTCTTGTTACGGGCGGGACGGATTTTCACGGAATGGTAAATCCGGGGATTCATATTGGGATCGGAGTGGGGGACATGAGGATACCATACCGGCTTGTGGAGAAACTCAAGGAGGCGGCTGTCTAATAAACACCGTCGCCTTCTCGAGAGCTTTGCAAAACTCTCTTTTCTTAGTCCTTGACAAGGGACTCATAAGTTACTATTTAGATGCCAGAATCGGGGGCTGAAGCTTCCGTTTGGTCCAAAACCCTAAGTTTTTCAAAAAAGATAGTGCCACGAAGGCAAATGGTCATCAGAAGATGACATGCTTCGTGGCTTTTTTATTGAAAGGAGGTCATAAATGAAAAAATGTTTTTTTCTTGCGGCGCTGGCATCTCTCGGCATGTTCATCCTTTCCCTTTGGACGGCAGGCCCGGTATCAGCACACTTTGGGATGGTCATACCCTCCGACCAGATGGTGATGCAGGGGGAGGATAGAGACATTAAGATTGATCTCATGTTCTGGCATCCCTTTGAAGGGATCGGCATGGAACTGGTTAAACCGGCCAAGTTTGGTGTTATGATCAACGGCAAGAAGAGAGATCTGCTGGGCTCTCTCAGGCCCAACAAAACAAAAGGGCATCAGACATGGACTACAACTTACAAGACAAAACGCCCTGGTGTTTATATGTTCTACATGGAGCCCCGGCCCTACTGGGAACCGGTAGAGGACTGCTACATCATCCATTACACAAAGACCGTGGTTACAGCGTTTGGCGATGACGAAGGTTGGGATCAGGAGATCGGGCTCAAGACCGAGATCGTGCCCCTGTCCAAGCCTTATGGCCTTTACGCCGGGAATGTTTTCCAGGGGGTTGTAAAGCTGAACGGAAAACCAGTACCCTATGCAGAGGTTGAGGTCGAGTATTACAATAAAAACGGCAAGTATACTGCCCCTGCCGACTATATGGTCACCCAGACGATCAAGGCGGACGGCAAAGGTATCTTTACCTATGCTGCACCAAAGGCCGGCTGGTGGGGCTTTGCAGCTCTGAACCCTTCGGACGCCAAGATTAAGTATAATGGGGAGAACAAGGAGGTTGAGTTGGGGGCTGTTCTTTGGGTGAAATTTCACGACATGAAATAATAGGGACGGACGAAAACAATGCATATATCAGAAGGCGTTTTGTCCCCGGGTGTTCTCATAGCAGGTGCAGGCCTTACGGCGGCAGGCGTTGCCGTCGGCTTGAGAAAGCTTGAGACCAAAGAGATACCATCGGTGGGGATACTCTCTGCGGCGTTTTTTGTGGCCTCGCTGATCCATGTCCCTATTGGTCCTGCTTCAATACACCTGATATTGAACGGGATGCTGGGTATAATACTTGGCTGGAAAGCCTTTCCCGCCGTATTGGTTGGCCTGGCCCTGCAGGCCCTTCTTTTTCAGTTTGGCGGCATTACGACACTTGGTGTCAACACCTTGAACATGGCCTTCCCTGCCGTCGTATGCTACTATTTGTTTGGATGGGGTATAAGGATTGGCAACAGGCGACTTGTCTTTATCCTTTCGGCCTTTGCAGGCGGATCTTGTGCGGTTTTTTTGGGCAGTGTGATGGTGGGGCTTTCCCTGTATTTGTCCGGCGAGGCTTTTTTGCCCGCAGCCAAAGTGGTGGTTGCGGCTCATTTACCTGTGATGGTCATTGAAGGGGGCTTGACGGCTGTTTGTGCCCTGTTTCTAAGGAGGGTAAAACCGGAATTATTGGAGGGAGCATATGTGCCGAAACAGTCATCGTAGCCAAAGAGTGGTTCGGGGTAGGCACCTGTTTTTTTGCCTCCTCTTTACAGTCTTATGGCTCGTATTTTTTAATGCGCCTGCATCGGCCCACAAGGTCACGATCTTTGCCTGGGTTGAGGGAGATACGGTACACACCCAGAGCAAGATCGGCGCTGGCAAAAGGGCCAAAGGGGCCCGGGTTCTTGTCTTCGATTCTAAGGGAAACCGGCTTTTGGAAGGCAAGACCGATGAAAAAGGGGAGTTCTCCTTCAAGATACCCAAAAAGACTGACCTCAAGGTTGTCTTAAAGGCCTCTATGGGCCATATGGCCGAGTGGAAGATCCCGGCCGATGAGATCGGCGCGGTTGGCGATGTATCAGGCAGCACTGTCCCTGAAATCAATGTTAAATCCGGCATTGAAGAGGCCGTCCGTTCGACGGACGTCAAGCCCGGCCTGGAGGCGGTTAGCCTCACGCGGCAGGAGGTCCAGGACCTCATTGATAAGTCTTTGGACAGAAAGCTTGCGCCGATCGTCGATATGCTGGCCGACGCTACTGATTGTGGTCCAAAGATGACCGAGGTTATAGGCGGCATAGGTTATATCTTCGGCCTTGTGGGCGTTGCCCTGTATTTTGCAAACCGTCGAAAAAAGGAATAGCTCAAGCAGATGATTGTGGAAGAGTTTGCCGATGGTGATTCATTGATTCACCGTCTTGATCCGCGGGTCAAGATTATTGTGGCCGCTCTTTTTTCCACGATTGTTGCGGTATCGGATCGATTCCGGGTCCTGTTACCGGCTCTTATTATCGGGCTTATCCTTATAATGTTAAGCGCGGTGCCGGTCAAAAAGCTCTTCATGCGTCTGGTGCCGGTCAATGGGTTTATCATTTTCCTTTGGCTTTTCCTGCCATTTACCTTTGACGGGGAGCCCCTCTTTGCCGTGGGTCCTCTGGTCGCCACTAATGAAGGCGTATACCACGCCACCAGGATTACCCTCAAATCCAATGCTATCGTAGTCGTATTAATTGCGCTGGTTGCCTCAACGCCTGTCTTCGCTCTGGGACACGCCCTGCACGAACTGCGAATTCCGAACAAGATCGTGCATCTGTTTTTCTTTACTTACCGCTATATTCATGTCATGCACCGCGAGTATCTCCGGCTGGTGAATGCCATGAAGATTCGGAACTTCCGGCCGGCAACGAACATCCATACATACAGGACCTTTGCCTATTTAGTGGGGATGCTTCTTGTCAAAAGTCATGAGCGGGCGAAAAGGGTTTACAATGCCATGCTGTGCCGGGGATTCAGGGGAAGGCTTTACAGTCTTAGCCGGTTTTCCCTGAAGTCCATTGATGTCATATCCTTTATCTTGATGCTGGCGGTCATACTCGGGTTGGCGGTACTGGAATAGACAAGAATAACTTTATAATAAATTTGACGGACGTATCATTTGCCTACCCGGACGGGGCCCCTGTGCTCGATAAGCTTAACTTACGATTACGCCGAGGGGAGTGCTTGGGCCTGGCAGGGCCGAACGGGAGCGGCAAGACCACACTGCTTCACATTATTGTGGGGCTCCTGAAACCCTCCTCCGGAAATATCGAGATTTTCGGCAAGACTGCAAGACAGGAGGAAGACTTTCAAGGTGTCCGGCAAAGAGTCGGCCTTCTTTTTCAGGATGCCGACGATCAGTTGTTTCACCCCACGGTTTTGGAGGACGTGGCCTTTGGCCCGCTGAATTTGGGCAAGTCCCGGGATGAGGCCAGGGCCATTGCCGGAAAGACATTAGAGGTCCTAGGCTTGGCCGGGTTTGAAGATAGGGTGACATACAAGCTTTCAGGAGGAGAGAAAAGGCTTGTCTCCCTGGCCACGGTGCTTGCCATGGGACCGGAGGTGCTCCTCCTGGACGAACCGGTCGCAGGGCTGGATGAGGCAACGGAAAAGAGGATCATCGACATCCTAAAAGGCATTGGCCTTTCCTATATCCTTGTTTCACATAACATCGACTTATTGGCGGAGACCACCCACTATATCGGCTACATGATTGACGGGAAAATCTCTGTTGATGAGGAGAGAGTCCCTCACACCCATATTCATGTCCACGAGCATGGCAGATATACCCATAAACACGGCCCGCACCGGCTGGACAAAAAAAGCTAAGGAGATTTTTCGAGTCTTGCCACGGACTCTATGTGGTAGGTATGGGGAAACATATCAACCGGCTGGATTTCCACAACGTGATAGTCTTCTTTCAGCAAGGCAAGATCCCGTGCGAGCGTGGCCGGATTGCAAGAGAGATAGACGATTCTGCGGGGAGACAAACTGCGAACCGTCTTTATCACATCCGGGTGCACACCTGCCCTTGGAGGGTCGACGATCATCACGTCAGGCCTGTCCGTGACATCCTTTAGACCCTCTTTTATATCTTTGCATATGAATCGACAGTTTTGGATGCGGTTTTTCCGGCAGTTTTTTTGCGCGTTCTTAACAGCCCCTTCAAGGATCTCAATCCCTACGACCTCTCTCGCACCATCAGACAAAAATATAGGGATCGTACCGGTTCCGCTGTACAGGTCCACCACGGTTTCCTTGCCTGTCAGCCCGGAATAAGCCTTAACGGTCTCATAGAGGCGTTCAGCCCCTGCAGTATTTGTTTGAAAAAAGGAATTGGCCGATATCTCAAACTCAAAGCCGGCAATCTTGTCCAAGATAAAGGGCTCGCCTGAAAGGGGTATCTCCCACTCGCCGACAGCGATCCCGGCTCTCCTTGTATTGACGTTATTAACCACCGAGATAATGTTGTTATACTTTTCATGCAGCAGGTCGGCTAATGGTTGAACCCAGGGCCTTTGTTCTTCTGATGTAACGATATTGACCATCCAGTTATCGTGGACATAAGAATGCCTGAGCATCAAGAATCGCCAAAACCCTTTGTGGGACTTCAGCCCATAAGGCGGGATGTTGCTTTTTCCGGCATAGTCCCGCACATCACCTAAGATCTTGTTCCCCATGTTTGGCATTAGCAGGCAGGCATCAGTGTCGAGAACCTTGTCAAACGTGCCCGGCACGTGAAGACCCAGGGCAAAGTCCTTTTGGATATCCTCCCTGGAGAGTTCCTCGGGCAACAGCCACCTCCGGTCGGAAAAGGAAAACTCCATCTTGTTGCGGTAGCCGAGTATTTTCTCGGATGGTATAACAGGATGCACCCGGATGTCACCGAGCCGGCCGATGTGTTCCAGGGATTCGACAATGTGCTCTCTCTTGAAGAATAGTTGCTTTTCATAATCAAGACATTGCCACGTACATCCACCGCAAAAACCAAAATAGCTGCACAAAGGTTTGACCCTGAAAGGCGAGGGGGAGATCAATTCAACAAGGCGCGCTTCAGCGTGGTTTTTCTTCTTCTTAAACACCCTGGCCCGCACCTCATCGCCGGGCGCGGTCCGCTCCACGAATATGGCCAGCCCGTTCATATGCGCAAGACCCCTTCCCCCGAAAATCAACTTTTCGATCTTTAATTCCAGGGTCTGTCCTTTTTTCACGGTCATGGCAAGGCCTACTCTATCTCCATAAGATCCTCTGCCAGCACAAGCGGGCCGTCATAGGTTTTTCTGCACTCCTTAGCTATGTCGATTGCATCGCATTCAGGGTAAAAGTGGGTAAGTACAAGCTTCTTCACGCCGGCCTGTGTCGCAATTCTGCCTGCCAGCGATGGCGTAAGATGCCCGGTCACCTTCATCTCATCCGGAAGGGCGGATTCACAGATCAGAACGTCCACTCCCTTTGCCAGTGTCACTAAGTTGTCGCAGAAATCAGTGTCCCCTGAATAGACAACAGACCTTCCGTCGGCTCCGGTGATACGGTAGGCAAGGCTCATGTTCGTATGATCCATTGGAAGACTGTCCACATCGAATACGCCGCAGTCGAGGTGGTCGCGGCCAGTGGCGTCAAGTTCAGAGATCTTCAGAAGGCCCGGTGCCGGTTCGATCCATTCACCATAAGCAAGTTTGAGCTTTTCATAAAAATCCGCAAATCCCCTGGCCGCTACAATGGTAAACGGCTTGCGTCTCCTATAGGTTTGGGGGTACTTGCTGGCAAACAAGAAAGGAACCAGCTCTGCCGTATGGTCCGGGTGGAGATGGCTGTAAAATATGTAGGAAAGTTTCTCAATGGTGACTCCCGCCTCAAGGAGTCGCCTCATGGTGCCTGCGCCAAAATCAAACAGGAGCAGGCTTTGGGATATCTCAATCAGGACCGAACAACTGCTCCGCTTCAAAGAAGGCACACAGGTCCCTGACCCGAGTATGGTTATTTTCATTACATACTCCGGGCAATGCCGATTATTTTGTACACGACTGCACTGGCCAGGTAGGCAACGTCTTCCGCTGTGGAGAGGTAGGAACCGACTGATTCATCAAGATAGATGTTCCCTTCGGCTGGAAACTCCGAGTCTCCCTTCCACAGAGAAAGCACCACGGGCACGCGGGGAAGGGCGAGGACCTTGAGCGCTTTGTCTCCCGGCAGTTCCACTATCCGGCCAATGGTGCCGGACAACTTTTCCAGCATCTCAGGGGCATGACCAAAGCATTTCACCAGGGGGATGATGGCCCGTTTTACAAAGGCCGGGTAGTAAAAGGAACCGGACGGAACCTCACGGAAGGTAATCCATTTGTCTTTAACAGGAGCTCCATTGGCCGTGATCAAATAATGCAGGAGGAGCACCTGATCGGGGATTTTAAGGGGGCCTGAGGCATCATCGAAAAAAATTGTCTCGTTCTGAACTGTAAGGGTGTATGTATTGCCTATGTATGGAATCGGCACCCGTTTTATCCCGGAGGAGTCCGGCTCCAGAGAAAGGCCCGCGTTTGCGCAGCAGCTTTCCACATCAAGTTTTAACAGGGTGTCGAGCGCCAGTGCGCGTGCTGTTTCATAGTCATGTTGTGTCGGCATCTATTGAATGGTACTAATTAGAGCGCTTTGTAACCGACATTGGTTTGGGGTCGTGATGTCTTTTCTTTCGTTCCGAGTCTCCCGGGCTGGTGTTTTTCGTAACTTATCTGCGGGGGCATTCTTTGCCCCCTCCGCATTCTCCCGCAAGCGGGAGCTGCGGTTTCCCCCACAGATAAGTCACAAAAACACAGCGCCCTAC
>JABXJX010000146.1 GCA_013375375.1 Desulfobacterales bacterium
AGTCATTTCATCAAGGTGTTAGGACCGAGTTTGGAAGTCGTCAAAAACTGTCGTAAAGGTGCTACGTTTGGAACATGCCCCATTATGATTACCGGCGGAATGAATTTAGAAAAAATAGACGCTGCTGTAGAAGCCGGGGCGGTTATCATCGGTACAGGCTTTGACCTGCTTCTCAACAATCAGCCCTCGGATATTTCCTCTCGGAAAGTAACAGATATACTAAAGCAATATTGTAATGCTGTGAAAGAATCCCGTGCGAAATATTTTCCCGAAATGGCAAAGACTATTGGGAGGGATGCCGAGATATGGTTGAATTCCTTGCCTCATATCCACCCATTTGGAAAACGAATCCTATAAGGTCAAGAGTGCTAAATCCGTCACCCATTTCCGTGCTTCACATGTGGACAGGCAATTACCTGTGCGCCCTGAAATGTTCCATCGACACACCTTCGGTCATGTGCACCAGATAGCAAACAGGCAGGCGTTCTTGAGCGTGAACCGCAGTACAACGGGGGCCTTCAAGCTTTTTAAGCTGCCATACTTCCAATCGATCACAATGTCAAGACTGTCACTTCGAATAGGTTTCGACCTGGCGATGCTGTTGCCGGCAAGGTCAAATACCTCCACTAAGATCTCACCAAAGTCAGACTTAGCGTTCAGGTGCAAATCACTGCCAAGGAGCCTGAGGGGTTTTGTGAGAATCTCGCCGCCATCAAAGGATGCTTGAAGGGAGACGAAACGGTCCCTCTTAATGGTCCCAAAACCGATGCCTCCGCACCCAGGACCTGTATCTTTTCCCTTGTATGGTGTGTGTCGATACGTCCTTCCGCCATAATAAAATCTAAGTTCATCACCTACCAAGATAGGCGAATTATTTGCCAGAGAGTGATTGAACCGGTCCCAACTGCCTATCGGGCCAACAGGAATAAACGGTGTCCTATCTGCAACGCGAGTAAAGCTCACACTGTCATGGCTGACAGCCAATTGCACATCCAGATAACAGGCTTCGGGGCGGGCGTGAAAGACCTGCACCAGGCCGATGTCCAGACTTTCATATGGAAAAACCATCATCGAGTAAATCTCGGTGCCCGGCTGGTCATCGATATCGGCAGTAAGGACAACAGGGGCAGTGGCCGGCTCAGTAAAATCCCAATTCAGGAAATCTGACGACTCGAGGCGAGCAACAGCCCGGCCGGAATGATACTGTTCATACCAATCGTATTTCGACCAAGCGGCCTGGACCTCCGGTAAGGTCTTCTTTGTTCGCCCGTAAAGCACATACTTTTCGCGAGATGGGTCAAACATCCAGTGAGTATCACCGTCACAAATCGCCTCCGTCGCAAACGCATTGATGAGTTTCCAATGGATACCATCGGGACTGCCTGCAATCCCCAAACCGCGCCGGTCGGTCGGATGGAAAGGGTCTCGACGAGGTCCCTCATAAGGACGAATAATACTCAAAAAGCCCATCTTATAACGTCGCGATGGGTCGGGATCCCTCTTATCCTTGTGCACTCCAAACAGTTCCCAAAAAGTTGGGAAGGCTTCAGGCCCCTTGAATTTTTCCCTTTTAAGAAAGAGTAAATTGGTTTTCTGGCCTTTGATCTTTACTAGGTCCATTCGTGGTTTAATCCATTTAATTCCATCACGACTTTCGGCATATCCAACCCCCATACCAGCCTTGTACCACATCTTATACTTACCATCATCTTCTATGACCGAGCCGTAGAGGACGCCGAGCTTCGGTTCCCAGGATTCGGAGGCCCAAAGGACAGGATTGCCGCTGTATTTTTGTACGGGATGAATCCTGCGCTTTATATTGGTCCTCGATCTAATCAGGTAATCGTCAAGAAATAACTGCTTTTGATGGGTCAGAGTAATGAAGGCTTCCTTACCCTGCGTCAACCATTCAAGACCGAAGCGGGCGAAAGTAATCTTCTCGTACTTGTCCTTAATACCGCGCTCATAAAAGCAGCAGATTGTCATATCGGGGGCAATAGCTAATTCAGAATACGCGGTTTTGCCCGGGTACAAAGTCCGCAAAACGGGCCAGCTTCGACATTCATCATAACTCAGTCTGATAGTCATATTCTCTCTTTCAGTCCCGGCGGGGCTGGAGAATAAAACGCGGTTTTTTCCATGATGCTTTCTGGTGGTAAAACGAGTAATACTCGCCTGACATTTTGGCGCTATCATTGATTGCTCTAATTTGACTCCGGACCACGTGAGCCCCTCGTCGGAACTCCATGCGTAAGCACGTCGGTTCTTGCCCTCATAACTTCGGATATTCAAATAAACAGAACCGTCCTCGACCTCAATCGCCTGGCACTCATTTGTTTTACCATCCAAAGTACCGCCCAGTTTCCAGCTCTTGCCGTGGTCATCACTATATATTACGTGAGAAAAGTACCACTGAGGGTTTTCTTTGGTGGCGTTTTTTATTTTGTGGTCACAAGGGATAAGCAGCCGCCCGCTGCTGAGTTGAATTCCATGTCCAGGTCCGGTGGCGTACCAGGTCCATTCCGGTTGCGAAACGGCTTCAGTGATTTCTACCGGCGCCGACCAGGTAGCACCATCATCTGTACTCTTTGTAATGAATACTCTTTTGTTATTCCGGCAAAACGGCAGCCAGATTGTTCCCGTCTGGCGGTCTACCACCGGGCAGGGATTCCCAACTGTATTATCACCGTCATCCCAGATGATTTTCATTCTTGTCCAGGTTTGGCCGTTGTCAGAGCTGCGCTTTATCGCAAGGTCAATGTCCCCTTTATCTGAGAAGCTGTTTTTCCGAGCCTCACAGATTGCCAGAATAGTT
>JABXJX010000147.1 GCA_013375375.1 Desulfobacterales bacterium
AGAAGTCTGCCGGAGGGATGAAAAAAGAGCGGAAACAGGGGTACGGGCCGTCCGGTCTCTTCCACGACTATACATTCTTTTGATCGTATAGATTCTAACCAATCGGCAACCTGTCCGGAATTCCTTATGGTGGCCGAAAGGAGGAGGAGGTGGACCCGAACAGGGAGATAGATCATGATCTCCTCCCACACCACACCCCGGTCTTCGTCGCCCAAGAAATGGGCCTCGTCCAGGATGACAAGATCTGTTGCGAGATCTACACCCTCGTGCATAGCATCATAGAGTGGGTTGCGCAGAATTTCAGTGGTTCCCGTGATAATAGGTGCGTCGGCGTTCTCCTTGCGGTCCCCTGTCAATATGCCCACCTCTTCAGGGCTGAATCGTTTTGCGAATTCAATGTACTTTGAATTCGTGAGGGCCTTAAGCGGGGAGGCATACCAGGCCTTTCCGCCTTTTTTTCTGATTCGGGCAATCGCCTCTTCCGCGATCCAGGTCTTCCCGGAACCGGTTGGAACTGAAACCAGGCAATCTGCCCGCCGAATCGCGGCAAGCGCCTTGAGTTGGAACGGGTCCGGCTTGAAGGGTCGCTCGCGGGGCACGCCAATCCTGGCAAAGACCTTCTTCAACCTGGCATCGGCGCTCGGCTTTATCTTCATGATCTTAAGATAGCGGCCTTGCTGCCGCCCACGAGAGGCAAGACCTCTGCTACGCCTACTTCTAATATTCGGTCTGTGATTTTTTACGAGTTCATTATTCATAGCTATACGTGGTTTATCATACGTAAGGGAGGGCAAGTGCGACACGAGTTGTCAAAAGGCAAGAAAAAGGAGATTGACAGTGAAGTTCCGCCTTGTTATGGTACATTTTTATTAGACGGGGCTGTAGCTCAGCCGGGAGAGCGCATGACTGGCAGTCATGAGGTCAGGGGTTCGATCCCCCTCAGCTCCACCAGCAACAAAATAAAAATTCTTAAGGGGCCGTGATGAGGCCCCTTTTCATTTGGAAAACCGCGGGGAACCGCTCTTTATTCGTTTATTTGTTCAATAATCACTTTGTGATCCACGAGTGAGAGATGGGTGATTTTTCCCTTTATAAATTTCTGCTCACCATATATGCTGGTTAACCGGAGTCTGCCGTCGTCAGGCTCTACAGTGTCTAAAGCCTCTAAGAGGAGTTCTTCCTTGCCGTCCTTTAGCAGATATGCATTTGCTTCACACATAATGGTCAGTCTATTCCTGTTTAGGCGAGAGCTTTGAAAAAGTTCATGATGGTCTTCAAAGTATTTTTTGAAAACTTTTTATAACTATAAACAGGTGGCCGAGATCCTGTCAAGCTTTTTGGGATCGTTCGCCAAGACCTGGCCGGCACACTTTCAAAGATAGTCTCCAATAATGGGCCTATGAGTAGTAGGTTGCGCAGGAGGTTTCAGACTCCCAGGCGGTTACGCGGCTCACCTTGATTTGCGAGCTGTTGAGCGCAAGGGTCATTTGCTCTGAAACGTAGCGAGCAATATTTTCTGAGGATGGATTCTGATCCTTGAAGGGATCCAGATCGTTCAGGAATTTATGGTCCAAACCCGCCACAATGGCATTCATGTGTTTTTTCAGAACTCTAAAATCGACTACAACGCCTGCCTCGTTTACGCTATCTGAAGTTACACAGACCTCGATCTTCCAGTTGTGTCCATGTAAATTCTCACATGCCCCCTTGAAGTTCTTGAGTTGATGTGCAGCAGAGAAGTTTGTAATAACCTTCAGTTCATACATAACCTTAGAACCATATCAGGTTAGGGGTTTTGTTCAAATAAATCCGAAATACGAAGCACGAAATACGACACGAAGTGAAGCTTGCACTAAACAATATCAAATTACCAAAATATAAAATTCAAAACAAATTAGCTATTCTGTAGTTTAAGACATTATGAAATTTGAAAATTCGGATTTGTTTCGAATTTCGATATTCGGGTTTCGAGTTTTCTAATATATTATGCACGGTCATGCCCAAGAATCACAAAGCTCGAATTATGCCCGTTTAAGGCGTAGCTACTATGCTTCCCCTGCGTACGGCTTTCCGCATTCACTGCAAACGCCATGTTCGTTAATCACACCAATGCAGGTGCCGTCACTACACAGGGTCCTCTTTGAAAAATCGATCCCGTCTTCGCCGGACTCTACTGCTTTATCAAGGCGAGGTATCTCTGCCCCGCAGTGGGAGCAAAACCTTCCCTCCAATGGGACTTTTTCATGGCATTCAGGACATTCCAGCGATGGCAACTCGGCCTCGCAACGAGGACATTTCATGGGACTTTTAACCTCCGATAGCTGACATTGGGCGAACACACCTTCCTTTTTCCAGGATTTCAGCATGATGCCGCTTAGGTTTAGCGGCAACGGCATGTTGAAATACTTTGCCCAAATCTTCCCTGGTGCATCCGTTTCTAAGTGGGGCCTTGATGTCCATTTCATCATCGGCAAAAAGGCATGGGCGAAGCTTGCCGTCTGCCGTGAGCCTGAGACGGTTACACGAAGGGCAGAAGTGGTGGCTGAGGGGGCTTATGAAACCAACCTCTCCTTTGGCTAATTCAAACCGATATCTCTCGGCAGGCCCGTCATGGGTTGAGTGCGAAATCTTGTGAAGAGGCCCAAGGCTCTTGATCGTGGACCTTATCTCATCTGACGAGATATATCTTTCTGGTGTCCAGTTACCATCCCTCCCGATCGGCATATACTCGATAAACCTAATGTGATACG
>JABXJX010000022.1 GCA_013375375.1 Desulfobacterales bacterium
TCCGATCTTATTCATTGTAACCTCCCACGTCGTGTTTCTGCCTGACCCTCTGTCTTTCCCAGAGTAATATCAATGTCCTTGGTTAGCCTTGGTTCTCCGTAAAGAAGCACTGCCTGGCCACCTATGACCATATAGGGAATGTGAAGGTTGCTCAATTCATTCGCCAGCCTACCGAGAAGCTTCTGAAACATAATTCACCACCTTCGCAATCTTTAAGTCAATCTCCAATCCATCAAGCGGATCCTTCATAGGAATTATCCCGAGAGCCACTGCCTCGTCATACATTGAATCAACCATATGAAAGTTTTTTATAACATCCGCCTTCTCTTTTTTTATCAGTTCTTTCTCGAACTCGTAGAACATCTTACTATTCCTTATCATTTTTCTACCCCATATCTTTTTTTGTTTAGGGCATTAATCGCTATGTAAAATAGAAGTAACGCAGTATCGACCAATTCAGTTTTTTATAACAATTATGACCAGTTGTCAACTTACATTAAGCTACGAAAAAACCTCAGGCAAGCCTCATCGTCCCATTTGGCCGAGCCCACGTGGTTAAAGACGACTATTCCTTTTCGATCCAGGATATATGTTGCTGGAATCCTGCGTGTGTTAAACAGATCCGGCAAATTTTTGCCTTGAACATACACCGGAAAGGTAAACCGATTTTTCTTCATAAAGTTTCGAACGGTCCTCTTGTTTTCGTCTGCGATGAGAACGAAGGCAATATCGTCATCTTTCAGAGAGTCGTAGAGGTTCTGAATACTCGGCATTTCAGCAACGCAAGGCGGGCACCAGGTCGCCCAAAAATTCAGAAACACGACTTTACCCTTAAACTGTGAGAATGGCACCTCCTTCCCTTCCAGGGTGCGAATAGACCAGGAACCGGCTTGTTCATAAACAGCGGCTTGCTGATAACTCGAAAAATCGGGCGGTTTTGACCTCGTTTCTCCCCTGTCCGAGACAGACCTAATCTTAACAAGAACATATCCGGCAAGGAAGATTAGCGTGATGGTCAGAACGACACCTGAACCCAAGCCAATGGAGAAATGTTTATTGAAGAATCTCATAAGGTTTATTTATAACGATTAAAACAAGTTGTCAATTGTTGATGTTATACATTGTGGAGACATTGAGGATTCTTTTTGATTGACTTAAGTATATGATTTACTTAGTCTGCTTTTTATCTCTCACAGAGCCCGCTGAGGGCACGGAGTGGAGGCAAGGCAATGGCTGAATTATTCGACGAAATTAAGATCAATGGAATGACCTTGAAAAACAGGAGTGTGCGCTCGGCCACCTGGACAGGAATGGCGGAGGACGGTCGCTGCAGCACGAGACTCATAGAGCTTATGGAGGATCTTGCCCAAGGGGAGGTCGGACTGATTATCACGGGCTTTGCCTATGTCCTGCCAAACGGCCAGGCCCTTATAAGACAGCTCGGGATAGATGACGATGCCGTCATTCCTGACCTGCTGCGGCTCACAAGGCGTGTTCATGCAGCCAATGGAAAGATCGCAATGCAGATTGTACACGCCGGCGTCCAGACCGTTCTTAGAGAAAGAAAGGGCTCTCCCATCTGGGGGCCGTCTGCTGTACATGACAGGCTTTTCAAAAAAATGCCGAAAGCAATGACACAGCGGGAGATCAAAGAGACGGTCCACGCTTTTGCACGCGCGGCAGACAGGGTGAAAAGAACGGGGTTTGATGCTGTGCAGCTTCATGCCGCTCACGGCTATCTTGTCAGCCAATTTCTATCACCCTTAAAAAACAGGCGCACAGACAAGTATGGCGGCCCAATAGAAAACCGGGCAAGATTTCTGTTCGAGGTCTACAGAGCGGTTCGAAAAATGGTAGGAAGGGATTTTCCGGTTCTTATAAAGTTGAACACAAAGGATTTTGTCCGTGGCGGGTTTCAAGAAAAAGACGCCCTGTTTGTTGCTAAAAGGCTGGACGAAATGGGCATTGATGCAATCGAAACAAGCGGAGGGGTTCCTGCGGCAGGTGATTCCGGTCCGGCACGAGCAAAGATACGCAGCACAAAGGATGAAGCCTATTTCCTGCCTCTTGCAAAAAAAATAAAAAAACATATCTCCACTCCCATCATACTTGTCGGCGGCATCCGATCATTGAAAGCCGTGAATCACGTCTTAAAGACAGGTGCCGCAGACCTTGTTTCTATGTCTCGCCCTCTGATCCGAGAGCCTAGTCTTATCAGACGATGGAAGGGGGGAAACCGGAAAAAGGCAAAATGCATATCCTGCAACCAGTGCTTTGGAGCCGCAAGGAGTTATGAGGGGATCTATTGCGCGGTGGAACGCCGGATAAAAACAAAAAAGAAATAGTTAAAATAAACTTATCGAAGGCTATGTTCGAAGATATCATAAGAAAAGTTCAGATATGTATTCCTTTCGGGCTCCTGAAAGAAAAGTACCTGCCTTTGGTCCTTGAAAACAGGATCAATCCTGAAATCGGTATTGACGGGGACATCATAGATACACATTCAAAGAAAGATCTTTTGGAAATCGCGTCTCTGCTAAAACAGGAAGGCCTTTTGATCACACTGCACGGACCTTTCTATGACCTTGTGCCGGGCGGCATGGACAAAAAGATATTAAAAACAACTCGAGAGCGCCTGAAACAAACATTCGACCTTATACCGGTATTCGAACCGATCTCCATTGTCTGCCACACCGGGTATGACAAAAATAGATATCATGAGGTAGAAGACGAGTGGCTTGAGACAGCCGTTGACACGTGGGGGTCCATTGTAAAGGATCTCGAAGGGACCCGAACAATACTGGCGCTGGAGAATGTCTATGAAAAAAGACCTGCATTGCTTCAAAAACTTTTGCGTGGATTGAATTCAGAAAAGGCGGGCTTCTGTTTTGACGCGGGACATATGAACGTTTTCTCTAAAACTGATATGGAAGATTGGCTGGCGACCCTGGGATCCTTTGTGAAGGAACTCCATCTACACGACAACAATGGAACCTGGGATGATCACATGGCCATTGGTATGGGCAATATCGACTTCGAGTCCTTGTTCAAATATGTAGAAGAAAATCACTTAAGGCCCATCATAACCATTGAGGCCCACAAAGAGAAGTGGATGTGGCAGAGCCTTGAGGCCCTGTCCCGATCAGAGCGCTTTTGTCGAATTATTCAATACAGTGGATCTTAGGAATCGTTCAATTCCACATTCCAGTACAAATAATCTCGCCAGGACTCGGGAACACTCTTGACGCGAATGGTGATCATAAGGAACGGCACCCAATCCGGCCTTACAGGTTTCTTTAGAAGCTTAAGCCTGGCCTCCTTCAGGGTCCTGCCTCCCTTTATGCGGTTACACTTGTAACAGCACGTAACTATATTAGCCCATTTGGTCTTTCCACCGAATCTCTTCGGAATCACATGGTCAAAGGTCAGGTCTTGAGACTCAAATCCATGGCCGCAGTACTGACACCGAAAACTGTCTCGCGCATAGATGTTTGCTCGAGAGAACTTGATATGTTTCTTCCTGTACCTTACGTGCCTGAGAAGGCGTAGGACTGCCGGCAGTTTAATGGCAAAGGTGACTGAATGGATCTCCCTGTCGTACTCTTCCAGGACCTCCACCTTTTCCAGGGTGAGCAGCCGTATCGCCCTTTTCCAATCAATCACCTTTAAGGGCTCAAAGGTGGTATTCAGCAGTAGTACCTGCTCCATAAAAACTTCCCTTTGAACTACAAAATCTTTCTATTCATAGCGCTATTTTTCACAAACTTTTTTATAACATATCCCTAATAGGCGGTCAAGCCCCGCCCGACAGCCCGGCCTAATACACTAATTCTTATTGACTCTCTCTGATCTTTTGTATATAAATTTAGCTCTCAATGGGAGATCGTCCAGCGGCAGGACTACGGACTCTGACTCCGTCAACCCAGGTTCGAATCCTGGTCTCCCAGCCAGTAACAATCAATGGTTTAGTCCGCCACTTCTACTTCTTCCTCTTCTCTATCTTAGCCCATGAATCACGCAACGTTACCGTCCGATTAAACGCTAATGCTCCATCTGAAGAATCTTTGGCGTCGACACAGAAATATCCCAGTCTCTCGAACTGAGACCGACTCCCTGGTGCCTCGCCTGCCAGACTCGGTTCAACCCGGCACGACGTCAACGTCTCCAATGAATTGGGATTCAAATAGGTTTTAAAATCAGTGTCCTTTTCACCAGTTGGGTTTGCCTTATCAAAAAGACGATCGTACAAGCGTACTTCGGCCTCAAGCGAATGATCAGCCGAAACCCAGTGTAGTGTTCCCCTGACCTTGCGTCCGTCTGAAGACCAGCCGCCTCGCGTCTCAGGATCATATGTACAGTGCACCTCGACCACTTCGTTGGTTTGTTCATCCTTAACCACCCGCGTGCATTTGATGTAATACGCGTATCTGAGTCGTACTTCACGACCAAGAGACAAGCGGAAAAACTTTTTTGGCGGGTCCTCACGAAAATCGTCTCGTTCGATGTACAGCACGCGTGAAAAAGGTAGTTTGCGTGACCCCATACTCGAGTCCTCCGGATGATACGGGCCGTCCAACTCTTCTATCTGATCTTCCGGATAGTTATCGATAACCACTCTAAGCGGACGCAACACGCCCATAACGCGTGGGGCGTGTTGATTCAAATCTTCACGGATGCAGTGCTCAAGGAGTGCTATGTCGACCATGCTATCCCTCTTGGCCACCCCGATGCGCTCACAGAAGTTTCGAATCGACTCGGGGGTGTAGCCACGTCTACGCAAACCCGATAGTGTCGGCATACGCGGATCATCCCATCCCGTGACATGCCCTTGTTCTACCAGTTCCGCCAGCTTACGTTTACTCATCACAGTATAGCTGAGATTGAGGCGGGCGAACTCAATCTGCTGGGGATGATGGACGTTCAATTCGTCAAGAAACCAGTCGTATAAGGGGCGATGATCTTCAAATTCGAGTGTACAAATCGAATGTGTGATCCCTTCGAGGGAATCCGAAAGGCAATGGGCAAAATCGTACATCGGATAAATGCACCACTTGTCACCCGTTCTGTGATGCTCCGCCCGTAGTATCCGGTAAATGACCGGATCTCGCATGTTCAAATTTCCGGATGCCATATCAATCTTTGCCCGAAGTACGCGAGAACCATCCTCGAATTCTCCCGCCCGCATGCGTTCGAACAAGTCCAGGTTCTCTTCGACCGAACGCGTACGATATGGACTCTCCTTGCCGGGCTTGGTCAGGGTGCCGCGGTAGTCTCTGATTTCCTGCGCATTAAGGTCGCAAACGTACGCCTTGCCGGCCTTGACTAACTGAACAGCGTACTGATATAGTTGCTCAAAGTAATCGGATGCGTAGAACAGTCGATCATTCCAATTAAATCCGAGCCACCGGACGTCTTCTTTGATCGATTCCACATATTCAATGTCTTCCTTGCTTGGATTAGTATCATCGAATCGCAAATTACAAATACCCTTGTTTTCAGCGGCAATACCAAAATTGAGGCAGATGGACTTGGCGTGCCCAATATGCAGATAGCCGTTCGGCTCCGGCGGAAACCGGGTCACGATTCGAGCTTCGTTCTTGTTTGCCTTCAAGTCTTCCGTGATGATATTGCGAATAAAGTCAGTCAAGGCAACAGAATCGTTGGTAGTCATATTTGCGGTTCTCTTCTCGTTCTTCTTGTTCATTACGGACAAACTCTCAATAATGATATACCATTCTTTCGTGTCTTCGTACTTTCGTGTTTTCGTGATAAACTTATTTTTTTGTTTCCAGCTTGTCTGGGTTAGATGTTTACTCAAAAAATATCACGGACTTTCGCAGGCGCTCTACCACTCGACTCTGTCCGACGGCAATCAGGACATCAAAAAGCCCCGGGCCGACTGCCTGACCGGTGACCGTGGTTCGAATACCGTTGATCAATATCCCTGCCTTGATTCCGAACTCCTCGGCTGTCTCACGGATCACCTTTTCGGCCTCCTCGACGGTAAAGGCCTTTATTGCCTGTAGGCGATCCGCCAAGACCGGGAACCACTCTTTAAAGCCTTCATGCTTCAGGATGTTTTTTTTCAGGGCCTTGGGATCGATCGGATAGTCGTCCGAAAAATAGGCGCGACCAAGGGTCGCAAAATCGGTGGTTACATGATATCTGGTTCGAATCAAGTCGACCGTGCGAAGAAACCAATCGCGCTTTGCACCCTGAAAATCCGGATCCCATATCCCAGCCTTTTCCAACTCTGCCCTGACATAAGGCTCGATCTCTTCAACCGGGAGATTTCTTATGTAATGGGTATTGACACTAATGGCCTTTGGATCAGTAAAGAATTTTGGATCATTCTTCCTGAAATCAAAGACGGCATTGGCCCGACCGATCCCTTGCAAAGAAAACGCTTTGATCAATTCTTCCTTGGAAAAGATCTCCCTTGAATCAGGCGTGGACCACCCTAAAAGGGCCAGATAGTTTACAAATGCCCATGGCAGGAAGCCGTGCTCCCTGTAAAAACTGACCGCAACCAATTCGCCGTGTGTACGTTTGGAGATTTTAGCCTTTTTTGGATCCAGGGTAAGCGACATGTGGGCGAATTTTGGAACCAATGCGCCAAGCGCCTTGTAGATCAAGATCTGCTTTGGTGTATTCGCCAACCCATCCTGTCCGCGAATGACATGGGTAATCCTGTCACGAATGTCATCGACCGTATTTGAAAGTATGTAAAGAGGCCGCCCGTTGGAACGAACAATGACAAAATCCTCTATATCTTCATATTTTTTCTCAATAATTCCATACACGATATCTTCAAAACCGACAAAGCCTTCCCCGCGGGGCACTTTCAAACGAATCGTGTACGGAACTCCGGCCGCTTCCTTTTCAGCTACTTCCTTTGGCGTTAAATTCCGACAGGTCCCGTCATATTGAAAATCGGCCTTCTTCTTACGCGCCTCCTCCCGCTTTCGATCAAGTTCCTCTTTTGTACAAAAACATTTATAAGCATGACCTGATTCGAGGAGTTTCCGGGCGGCCGCCAGATGCTCATTGATAAACCGGGACTGGAAATAAGGACCTTCATCCCAGGTAATCCCGAGCCACTTCAAACTTTCAATAATCCCCTGGATCGATTCCTCAGAAGACCTTTCTTCGTCGGTATCCTCGATCCTCAGGATCAGCTTGCCGCCTGTCTTTTGAGCAAAAAGCCAGTTAAATATAGCTGTCCGGGCACCGCCGATATGAAGGTATCCGGTCGGACTCGGTGGAAAGCGTGTTCGAATTTCTTCCATGATATGGAGTCCTCTTAGGTTTATTGAGTTTGTTGGGTTTATTGAGTTTACTAAAAAGTACATTAATTACCCGACATCATAGATAGGGCGCAATGATGTCTTTTCTGTAGTGACTGTCGGGAGGGCGCTGTGTTTTTGTGACTTATCTGTGGGGGAGACCGCAGCTCCCGCTTGCGGGAGAATGCGGAGGGGGTAAGGAATGCCCCTGCAGATAAGTTACAAAAAACACCAGCCCGGGAGACTCGGAACGAAAGAAAAAACATCATTGTGCCCAAACCAATGTCGAGTAAAAAAGTTGCTCATTAGTAATAAACAATAAAGCCCGCATATCCCACAACCTGGGCATAATCGCCGGTCATGTCCCCTGATGTGGCATATTGGACCAGCTCAGCCTTTTCCGCACCCAGCGCCTTGCACGCCTCGAGCACGATAGTCGTGGGAACCACCCCGCACATGGATATCCTGTGCCGGGCCACGGTCTCATAGAGCCCCCCGGGATCCAAATCGAGGATTTTATCGATGGCCAGCTTATCCTTTGCCTTGGCCGATTCCTGAGATTCGTAATGAGTCATATCAGTGCTTGCTACCAGGAGGACTTCCTTGCCATAGCCCTGAATACCCTGTACCAAGGCCTGACCAATCTCTTGACACGCATCAAAACCCAAATGCGACAGGGCAATAGGTACAATGCTAACTTTAGGCTGCAAAAATTGAAGAAACGGTACCTGAACCTCGATTGAATGCTCCATTACATGCGCCTCGGGGTCGTCTTTTATCTTGATCCCTGATGTCGGTACCTTCAGGATCGATCCGGCCAGGTCCTCGTTGATTGCAACAGGCCCCGATGGCATCTCCCATATCCCGGATGCGCTTAAAGCAATATTGGCTCCTATACCCCGATGATTCGGCCCCAGGATTACCACGGCGTCCGGGATTCGGATTTGAGAAAAAACCGCACCGGCCACCCCGCCGGAATATATATACCCCGCATGCGGTGATACAACAGCCAGAACTTTTTTCGGCTCTTTTACCGGCTTAACAAATGTAGCCAGCTGCCCATTCAACTCTCCCTGGTCACCGGGATAGAACATGTCGGCCACAGCAGGTAAGCGTGACATGGGTCACCTCCATTTTATTGTTCAGTATGTACCTTATGTTATTACATCCACTACCGAGTACAAAAGTCTCGCCTTGGTGAGTATCGAGGAAGCATAACACAAACGAATTGTTCGGACAAGGCGCGAGGCCCCCTGCCCGTCTCTGCTGATAGTTGTTCCGCGGAAAGAGGATCTGTTGTGGTTCCAATTAGTTGGTTCTTGTGTGATCCCCCGTTGATATTGATATAGTAGCCTGATTTGTGTTACGAAAAAGAGCCTTAATGGGCTTGACAAAACCATTTTTTTGTCTATAGTAGATAATTCTGTTTTATTATTTGTAGTGATGCCGCAAAAATACTTTAAATATTAATGGGTTGTCGATTGCTTTTTGCTGCACACAATCGATCTTTTGAAAAAATTTGTAGTCAATTGAACAAAATATACGTATCATAAGAAACAAGGAGACCTTTGTAAAATATTCAATTTTGCTCAAGGTCAAGGACAATTCCGCAGGACAGCGGAATTGGACAGACGTCAGGCTGCCCGCAAGGGCGAGGGGCATGGATGCCCTGAGTCAACGCGAAGATTTTAACCTGAGGAATACTTAGAGTATTTTGAGGATTGAAATCTGAGCCTGACGCAGAGATTGGGCAAAAGGGGATGTTTTACAACGGTCTCACAAGGAGATTACCCATGGCTTTACCCAAGCGCAAGATTTCCAAATCAAAAGGTCGCAAGCGACGCACCCATCAAAAGGTGACGCTTGCCAACCTGTCGACCTGCCCCCAGTGTAACGAGCCCAAGCTCCCGCACCATGTCTGTCCGAACTGCGGTTACTACAAGGGGCGTGCTGTGATCGAAACCAAAGAAGTATAGATGTCTCACCAGCAACATATGCATACCATTTGCAACAAGCTCAAAACTTCATCATAGAAAAGCAGGAGCTTATCTCGAATGCCGACGGAGACCGGAGCTACACAACATAATATAGCAGGCCTTGATCAAGAATCGAGACAAATTGTCCTTGACACCCTCGGAGCCGTCAGGAAGCGTCTCCTGCCAAAAGAAAAGATACTCGAACTTGATAAGAAGGAAGAGTTTCCTGAAGAGATCATCAGGGAAATGATGGGCCCTGATATCGGGCTGCAGCTTCTATTCATTCCCGAGGAATACGGCGGTATGGGGGGTGGCGCCAGAGACAGCTGTGCCATCACAAGGGAAATGGCCAAGATCTGTTTGGGGGTGGCCACGGCATTCTTTGCGATTCAGCTCGGCGCGGATCCGATCCTGTTTGCCGCCACCGAAGAACAGAAACAAGAATGGCTGGGCAAAATAGCCGACGGTGGTTCCCTGGTCGCATATGCCGTGACCGAGGCCGAGGCCGGAAGCAACCTGGCGGCCCTCAAGACCAAGGCCGAACCTGTCAAGGATGACGCCGGAGAAGTCACAGGATATGTGATCAATGGAACCAAACAGTTTATCTCGAACGGCGGATATGCCGACTTTATCACCGTCCTTGCAAAGGCCCCGGAAGGGCCCACCTTTTTCATTGTAGAAAAGGGGATGGACGGCTTCCACCGGGGAAAGGGCGAAGAAAAGCACGGGATCCGTGCTTCCAATACCTCCCCCCTTACCTTTGCCGACGTATTTGTCCCGATTAAGAATCTCCTGGGTGGTGTGCCGGGCAACGGCCTCAAACAGGCCAACATGGTCTTCGGGCATACCCGGCTCATGGTAGCGGCCATGGGCCTTGGAGCAGGTGAAGCTGCTCTGGACATTGTCATAGATTACGCTAAACAACGGGTCCAGTTTGGAAGCCCCCTCTCGGAAAAGCAGGGATACACCCATAAGCTGGTCGTCCCACATGCAGTGCGACTTGAGGCCGCGGCTGCTTACTTGGAAGAACAAGCCGTCAGATTGGATGCAGGCGAAAAGGACCTTCAGGTCGAGGGTTCCATCGCCAAATATTTTGCCACGGAGGCAGGCAACAAGACCGCAGATGACGCCATCCAGGCCCTGGGAGGATACGGATACATAGCCGAATATGAAGTTGAAAAGATCAAGCGAGACGTAAAGATCACGTGCATCTACGAGGGAACCAGCGAGATTCAGCAAAACATTATCAGTACCTTCAGGTGGAGGACGACGGTGAAGTCCAAGGGCGACTATTATGCGTCCATGGCACAAGAGATGGAAGCCCTTCATGAATCCGTGCCCGAGATCGGCGCCGCAACGTACGCCCTTGCCGCAAAGGCCTTGAACGAAGCCGTCATGTTTGTCCACAACAATAAGTTCACCAGGCAGCAATATATAATGTTTTGCCTGGCAGATATGATGACCTGCGTTGAAGTGGGAATCAGCATGGCAAGAAAGGCAAACCGACTCGTCCAAGATAAATCCTCCCAGGCAAAAAAGATCGTAATCATGTCCAGAATCTTTGCCTGTGAAGCGGCCGAGGTGATCGCCAAAAATACCATAAAGATTGTTAAGGGATCAGGTCTGGCCGAAGAAAAGATTCCGTCATCACTAACGGAAAAAATCGGTTTCAAAGAATTCACGGCAAGCTGCAACGGCCTGATCCGGGACATGGATGCAGCTGCCGACATCCTGTTTGGCAGGGGGTAACAGCGGGAGCAATGGAGCATTGGAGTACTGGAGTGATGGGTTTTGAGTAAAGACGCCAAGCGTGTTGTGGTAATTACCGGAGGTTCAAGGGGTATCGGCCGCGCCATCGCGTTGCGCATGGCTGGTGCCGACACCGAAATATATTTCAATTACTCCGGACGCGATAGCCGAGATGCTGAAGAGACAGTAAAGCTTATTGAGGATGCCGGGGGTAGCGCATCGCATGCCCGTGTTGACGTGGCCTCACGGCAAGACGTCCAAGACTTCTTCAATAAGGTTGTAGATGAATGCGGCCGTGTGGATGTACTGGTAAACAACGCTGGGATAACCCGCGACGGGCTTTTGGTCCGTATGAAGGAAGAGGATTGGTGTCGCGTTCTGGACATCAATCTCAAAGGTGCTTTTCATTGCATACAAACCGTGGCCAAGACCATGATGAAGCAGCGTTCCGGACGCATCATCAATATGGCCTCGGTGGTCGGTGTGATGGGAAACCCGGGACAGGCCAATTATGTAGCGTCCAAGGCAGGCCTGATCGGCCTTACCAAGACCGCGGCAAAAGAACTTGCCCCAAGAGGGATTACTGTAAATGCCGTGGCCCCTGGTTTTATTGAAACATCTATGACCGTGGACCTCCCTGACAAGGCCAGGGAGGCCATGCTGGCCCAGATTCCCATGAAGCGTACAGGCCAACCCGAAGACGTAGCCGAGGTGGTTGCTTTCCTTGCATCGGAAAAGGCTTCTTATATTACAGGACAAGTTATACATGTTAACGGGGGGATGTATATGTAGCATGAGAGGCCGGATAATGGCCGTTGTCTGTCGGTTGCGCAACTCGTTTGGCGCAAAGGTTGCGTCTGGCGGCTTGAACCGAGGCCCTTCGTGTCGGTAACCGTCGGACGTACAACGTAACGAGCCGCGTAACCGAATGACGACACACGACGTTATGCTGGAAAGAATTTTGAATTTGTAAATTAACTATTTCTGGAAAAAAGGAGGTAACAGCACGTGTCAGTTAAAGAAAAAATAAAAAAGATTATTGCCGAAAAGCTGAGCGTTGAACCGGACGAGGTTGTACAAAAGGCATCCTTTGTTGATGACCTCGGGGCGGATTCACTTGATCTCGTTGAGTTAATCATGGCCATGGAAGAAGAGTTCGACATAGAAATCTCTGATGAAGATGCAGAAAAACTCCAAACGGTTCAAGATGCCATTGATTATATAAAAAAACATTCCTGAGAAATAATACAAACCTGTCAGATTCGTGAAGCTCAAGCAGCTACCCGAATCAACTGCCCAGCTCACTATGGTGTTGATCATGAAAATTATCATCGGGTCCGATCACGCGGGCTATCAAATGAAAGAAAAGGTAAAAGCCCATCTTCAAAAGCGAGGCATAGAGGCGGAAGACGTTGGAACTTACAGTGAAGAATCCGTGGATTATACCGACCCCGGGAAAAAAGTGGCCCAAAAAGTGTCAGACGGCGTTTTTGACCGAGGCATCTTGATCTGCGGGACCGGACTTGGAATGTCCATGGTTGCCAACCGCTTTCGAGGTGTGCGTGCCGGGCTGGCCAACGATCTTTTTTCGGCCATCATGAGCAGGCGCCACAATGACTCCAATATCCTGGTCATTGGCGGCAGGCTGATCGGTGATACGCTGGCCCTGCAACTGGTAGATACCTGGCTTAAAACCCCATTTGAAGGGGGACGCCATCAACGCCGTCTGGAGAAGATGGATGGAGTTTGAAATCATAAGAAAGGCAGACCCGGAAATCGCTCAAGCCTTGGAATTGGAGATGGAGAGGCAAACGTACCATCTGGAGTTGATTGCCTCGGAGAATATTACCAGTCTGGCCGTAATGGCTACCCAGGCGAGCGTGATGACCAACAAATACGCCGAAGGGTATCCGGACCGCCGTTATTACGGAGGATGCCGGCATGTCGACACTGCGGAGAATCTGGCCGTTGAACGTGCAAAGAAACTCTTCAACGCCCCTTACGCCAATGTCCAACCCCACTCTGGCACCCAGGCAAACATGGCGGTATACTTTGCTCTTCTGAGCCCCGGAGATACCATTCTGGGGATGGACCTTTCACACGGAGGCCACCTGACACACGGAAGCCATTCGAGTTTTTCCGGTCGATTTTTCAATGCCGCCTTCTACGGCGTCAACAAAATGACCGGAACGATTGATTACGAAGAGGTACGGGCTGTTGCTGAAAAGCATCGCCCGAAGATGATCGTGGCCGGGGCAAGCGCATATCCGAGGATTATCGATTTTGAGGTATTCGGCAGTATTGCCCGTTCCGTTGACGCATACCTAATGGTTGACATGGCCCACATTGCAGGGCTGATAGCAGCGGGCGTGCACCCTTCGCCGGTCCCCCACGCAGACGCAATAACCTCCACGACCCACAAGACCATGAGAGGTCCCCGTGGGGGCTTTATACTGGCACGGGAAGACTACGGCAAAAAACTAAATAGCGAAATATTTCCGGGTATTCAAGGCGGCCCCTTGATGCATGTGATAGCTGCAAAGGCGGTCGCTTTTAAGCTGGCCCTGGCAGAAGAGTTCAGGGTCTATCAACATCAAACAGTGGCGAATGCCAAGGCCCTGGCAGGCCATTTGGTAAAGGCCGGTCTTAAACTTGTCTCGGGCGGTACGGATAACCACCTTATAATGCTGGATCTCAGGGACGTGGAGATTACAGGAAAGGATGCTGAAGAAGCCCTGGAGAAGGCCGGCATTACCGTAAACAAGAATACCATACCCTTTGAAAGGCGTAGCCCCTTTGTCACGAGCGGGATCCGCGTCGGCACACCGGCGGTGACGACACGCGGTATGAAGGAAGCGGAAATGGATGTGATTGCATCATTTATTGTTGAGGTATTAAATCATCATCAGGATCAAGCGGTTCTCCGTCGAGTCAGGGAGTCTGTACGAGATTTGTGTGAAAGGTTCCCGCTTTATCCTGAAAACGAACTATGAGCCGTCCTTCCTGGAAAGAATACTTTATGGACATCGCCTCCCTGGTGGCAAAGCGTGCTACATGCCGCCGCCGCCGGGTAGGAGCCGTTGCAGTAAGAGACAAACGAATTCTGGCAAGCGGCTATAATGGAGCGCCTGCAGGGCTTCCTCATTGCCTCGATATCGGCTGTCTGCGTGATGAACTGGATGTACCTTCCGGCGAGCGACACGAACTGTGCCGGGGCCTTCATGCAGAACAAAACGTCATCATTCAAGCCGCCTATCACGGTGTTTCGATTAAAGAGGCAACGATCTATTGCACGAATCTCCCGTGTTCCATTTGTTCTAAAATGATTATCAACGCCGGCATTCGTGAAATCATATATCAGGACGGCTATGCAGATCCCATGTCCAAGGAAATGTTGACGGCTGCCGGGGTAAAACTTGCCCAGCTTGATGAGGTCTGAAAGGCGAAGCCGATATCAAACCAATGACCAATGACCGATGACGAATGACCAATAACGAACGCTTGGAGGCCAATATATGAAATGCCCATATTGCAGGGAGTTGGACAACAAGGTCATCGATTCGAGGATGACAAAAGAGGGGAATGCGGTCAGGCGCCGCCGTGAATGTTTAGCCTGCAAACACCGATTCACTACCTATGAAAGGGTTGAGGAGATGCCCCTCGTCCTGGTCAAAAAGGACGGCAGGCGGGAGAACTTTGATCGGGCCAAGGTCCTTGTCGGGATGCAGAAGGCATGTGAAAAACGAAACATCAGCATAAACACGCTCGAAGGGTTTGTGGATGAACTTGAGCGGGAACTCCAGGAGATTGGGGAAAAAGAGCTTCCCTCCTCAGTAGTAGGAGAACGAGTCATGGTAAAACTCCATGAATTGGACGGCGTTGCCTATGTCCGGTTCGCCTCGGTCTACAGGGAGTTCAAAGACATCAATGATTTTATGTCCCAACTGAAGAATTTACTCAATCCCCCCGGGAAAAGGTCTAAAACCCCCAAGGGTGGAGAAAAAGGGCAAAGCGATTAAGGTCTTTGATAATCCGTGGACGAAACTTACATGAAAATGACCCTTGAGCTGGCTGAACAGGGTCGGGGCTGGACCTCCCCTAACCCGATGGTGGGCGCAGTTATTGTCAAGGACGGCACGGTTGTGGGAAAAGGTTTCCATCAGGCCGCAGGCTCCCCTCATGCCGAGATCAACGCCCTTAATGATGCCGGGGCAAAAGCCGGGGGAGCCACGCTCTATGTGAGCTTGGAGCCGTGCAACCACACAGGACGGACACAGCCCTGCACGCAAGCGATCCTGAGAGGTGGTATCAAACGAGTTGTGGCAGGGATGAAAGATCCGAATCCGCGGGTGACCGGCGGCGGGCTCGAGTTTTTAAAAAGTCAGGGCCTGGATGTCTCTGTTGGGGTGTGTGAAGATGCGTGTCACCGTCTCAACGAGGTCTTCATTAAATACGTCACCACATCGCTGCCCTTTGTCATCCTAAAGTGCGCGGCTACGCTCGACGGACGTATTGCAACAAGCACAGGGGATTCCAAGTGGATCACCAATTCCCTTTCAAGGCAATTCGCCCACGAGGTCCGTCATTCCGTTGATGCGGTCATGGTGGGCATAGGAACAGTCCTTAAGGACAACCCCCGGCTGACAACCCGCCTTAAGGGCCGTAAGGGATCAGATCCTATACGGATAGTGCTCGACACCCACCTGTCGATACCCCCGGATGCGAACCTGTTGCAGCTTACATCAGATTCTGATACCTTGATTGTAACGGGCAGTTCCGCACCAACCGAAAAGAGAAGGATACTCGAAAAACCGGGGGTGCGTTTTCTCGTCCTGGAAGACCACGATGGGCAAATTGACCTCACAGTCCTTGTAAAAGAGTTAGGAAGGATGGGTATAACCAGCCTGCTGATCGAGGGGGGGAGCCGGATCAACGGTTCGGCCTTGAGGTCGGGCATTGTGGACAAGATCTACATATTTTATGCACCCAAGATTTGCGGCGGCGACGGGGTTCCAGTCTGCGTCGGACCGGGGGTTGGTCTCATGGAGCAAAGCATAAGCGTCAGAGATGTCTCGGTCCGTCGATTTGAAGACGACGTGATGATCGAAGGATACCTAAGTGATTATAGTAATCTCTCAAGGACGTGACGCGACGTGTTTACAGGTATAATAGAAGGTCTCGGAACCGTTAAATCGCTAACCCGGGCGGGAGGCGGAGTGCGACTGCGTGTCGAAGCCGATTTTACCATAGACAAAATCAGCCTGGGTGATAGTATTGCCGTAAGCGGAGCCTGCCTGACCGTGGTCGATTTTCAGAACAATCTCTTTGAGGCCGACATCGCCCCTGAGACACTCTCAAAAACGACCCTGGGCCAAACAAAGGTAGGGGACAGGGTGAATCTGGAGCTTGCATTGCGTCTCAGTGACCGTCTTGGCGGACACCTGGTAAGCGGACACGTTGACGGTATCGGCAAGGTTCGAGCCATACGGCCCCTGGCCAATGCCACGCTTTTTACCTTTGAGGTGCCGGATGCCCTTTCCCGCTACATTATTGTAAAAGGCTCTATTGCCGTTGATGGCATCAGTCTTACGGTAAATGCCTGCGAAAGAGCCTCTTTTGAGGTCAGCATCATCCCCCACACGGCCGAGATGACTACCATGGGCTTCAAAAAAGTAGGAGATCCGGTCAACATTGAGACGGATATGATAGGAAAATACGTGGAGCGTTTCACCAGGCACTTTGATACACGACATAAGAATGAGGAGTCATCCATTGACGAAATCATGCTCACAAAGACAGGATTTATGTAGAACTTAGCAGGTCCGTCGCAGGCGGATAGAAATTTAGAGACGTTAAATTAAATAGACGTAAGGGAGAAAAAAATGCCGCGCATAACCATAGATCAAGCAATAGAAGATATCAGAAACGGTAAAATGGTCATTCTCGTTGACGACGAGGACCGTGAGAACGAAGGGGACCTTACCATTGCTGCTGAGAAAGTTACACCTGAGACGATCAATTTTATGGCCAAACATGGCAGGGGGTTGATCTGTCTCTCTTTGACCCCGGAAATAGTAGAAGCCCTGGGCTTGCCTCCTATGGCGGAAAACAATACCTCACGCTTCCAGACAGCCTTTACCATATCAATAGAGGCCCGACATGGCGTGACCACAGGCATTTCAGCCGCGGACAGGGCTACAACCATCCTGGCCGCCATCGCAGATGATGCCAAACCGGCTGACCTAGTTCGTCCCGGCCACGTATTTCCGATTCGTGCACGAAAGGGCGGTGTCATTGTTCGGTCCGGACAGACAGAAGGGTCGGTAGACCTGGCCCGGATCGCGGGCTTAAAGCCGGCAGGGGTGATCTGTGAGATCATGAAGGAAGACGGCACAATGGCCAGGATGCCTGACCTGAAAAAATTCTCAAAAGACCATAATATCGGGATCTGCACTATCGCGGACCTGATTGAATACCGACTCCGAAAGGAGTCATTTGTGCACCCTGTCGCCACGACGGCCCTTCCGACCTCTGCTGCGGGGGAATTCAAGACCACTGTTTATGAGAATGACGTGGACGATTTCCTCCATATCGCCATGGTCAAGGGAGAAATCGATCCTGCCAAACCAGTCCTGGTACGCGTACATTCGGAATGTCTCACCGGTGATGTGTTCGGTTCCATGCGGTGCGACTGCGGAGAACAACTTCATGCAGCCATGAAAATGATTGAACAGGAAGGCACGGGGATTCTTCTTTACATCCGTCAGGAAGGCCGTGGTATCGGCCTCCTCAACAAAATGAAAACGTATGAGTTGCAGGATCAGGGCCACGACACAGTGGAAGCCAACGCAATGCTTGGGTTCAAACCCGATCTAAGGAATTACGGTATTGGCGCTCAAATACTGGTGCATCTGGGTGTGCGCAAGATGCGTCTTATCACTAACAATCCCAAGAAGATCGTTGGGCTTGAAGGCTACGGCTTGAGCATGGTTGAACAGGTGCCTATTGAAATGACACCAAATGAGTATAACGAGCGATATCTCAGCTGCAAGAAAGCTAAGATGGGCCATCTGCTGAAACTCAATCCCAAACGCTGACGGCTTCGGAAAAAGAGCCATTTATGGATGGAAACTAAGGAGGATACGCCATGCCAAATGTGTATGAGGGGACGATATCTGCTGAGGGAAAAAGGTTCGCTCTGGTTGTAAGCCGATTTAATGATTTTATCAGTGACAAACTCCTGACAGGTGCCATAGATGCTCTCGTTCGTCACGGGGCTCGTGATGAGGATATTGACATTGTGAAGGTGCCCGGCTCCTTTGAAATCCCTCTCATGGCAAAGAAGATAACTGAAAACGGGAAACATGATGCTGTTATATGCCTGGGAGCCGTAATCCGAGGCTCTACACCTCATTTTGAGTATGTCAGTAGCGAGGTTGCCAAAGGGGTCGCCTTGGTCGGGCTGGAATCAGGGATTCCGGTTATTTTTGGTGTCGTCACCACGGATACCTTGGAGCAGGCCATAGAAAGGGCCGGCACAAAGGCCGGAAATAAGGGCTGGTCCGCAGCCGTGGCCGCCATGGAGATGGCCAATCTGGTGGATTCTCTTGAAAAGGCTTAGAGGACGGCACAAGCCAATAAAAAATGGGAAATCGAAGGCGCTCAAGAGAGCTTGCCATGCAGGCTCTTTTTCAAATAGAGATGAACCCGGATGACCCGAGCGAGACACTTGAGTTATTCTGCAAACACTTCAGGGTCCCGAAAAATGCAAAGCCTTTCTTGCTTCAACTGGTTGAAGGCGTAAGAGAATTTCAACATGAGATCGACCCGCTGATCGAACGTTTCTCGGAAAACTGGAAGATCAGCCGCATGTCGCGGGTCGATTGCAACATTATGAGGATTGCTGTTTACGAACTCCTTTACTGCGACGATATTCCGCCAAAAGTCTCCATCAACGAAGCAATAGATATCGGAAAAAAGTTCGGCGTTGAGGATTCCGGGGCCTTTATTAACGGCATCCTGGACAGTATCCTTATCTCTCTGGAGAAGGAAAACCGTCTCTGCCCCAAGAAATGCCGGGACCAGATTACAAGCCCGCCCCTGTAGTCCGACACACCCGAGATCTTTGCAAAACATCCCCTTTTGCCCAATCTCTGTGTCAGAAGCGCTGGGGTTCCCTCCCTTAAAGCTTGATTTTATAGCGTAATTATACTATAGTAATTTTTTTCGTTAAAGAGACTATTAACGAAATGGGAGGTTTTGTGACCATTCAGAACATCATAGGGTATTATGAGAATCCCGAGAAAGATCTTATGTCAAACGAGAGTCTGCCCCATTCCAACAATGTTAATGCTTATCTTAATTTTCTGACTATTGATGATATCATCTACCGCTATATACGAAATACCCTTAAGTCCAGGGATGCCCTGAGAAAGGTCACAGCCGATACGTATAACACGAAAGACAGGCAGCATTACGGCTGCAAGGCCTTTGGCGGCAAGACGGTGCTTGTGCGTGCCGGGATTGATAGCCCGGTGGACAAGAACGGACGCATCACAGGTACTGAAAGGATTCGACTTGCCATTCCCACCATAGAAGAACTCTCCGGTTATGGGGCGCGAGTGGTTGTCATCGGCCACCAAGGACGCGCAGGCAAACACGATTTTATTGAGTTCGACCAGCATGCCAGGATCATCAGGAAGTTCATAAATCGTCCGGGACGGCCGGAAAAAACGGTTAGGTATCTCGGCAACTTGACACAAAAAAAAGTGATCACCAAGAAGGTTCGTTCGCTAAAGGATGGGGAAATCCTGATCCTTAACAATGTCCGCTTCCTGGTAGACGAGGTCTTTATCCGGGACAAGGCAGGGCTCAGGCCGCATGAAATCAACAAAGGCTCTCACTATGTCTCAATCTTGGAACCTTTGATCGATTTTTATGTAAACGACGCCTTTAACACATCCCACCGTAAGCATGCCTCTATGATAGGATTTATCAATGCCCTTAACCTTGTGGGGAGGCAGGCGGAGATGGAAATGTCGGAAAATAAGCAGGTCATCCACATCATTGAATATCCCTTTGTCCCGATTTTCGGCGGAGTAAAGGTGGGTGATTATATGGGCCTTATAAAGAACTCGGTCCTCTCTGAAAAGGTTTCGTACGTCCTGTTGGCAGGTATCCCCGGGATTGTTGCCCTTCTTAGCAGGGAAATAAAGCCGGGTGAAAAGTACAACCTTGGAAAGGCCACAGACAACTTTTTAGAGAAAAACGTCATTAAGGGGTTTATCAAGTTTTTTCAAGACCTTTACAGTCGCCCCCTTGGACGAAAAAAATTGATAGCACCGGTCGACTTTCTCGTCCAATATGACTCGAATATCCTCAACATGTCACCCAAGGAAATCCATAACCATCCTGAGAAAGATAAATTCAACATCTGGAGCATTGGAGAAAAGACCACCAAGCGTTTTGTCTCCCGTCTTTTGAAGGCCAAAACCATATATAAGAAGGGGCCTGTGGGAAAGGCTGAGGAGTCCGGGTTTGAAGGGCCTGAACGCTCCATATTGAAGGCAATAATGAAGGCCCAGCAAAACGGCGCCTATACCATCACCTCGGGCGGCGACAGCACAGAGATAGCAAAGAGACTGGGCTTTGATGAACAATCCTTGTTTTCGCGTTTAAGCGACGCAGGCGGAGCCTTTGTACACGTATTAGAAGGAAACCGGATTGCCTGGCCCATGCTTCAATTAAATACCCATTGGAATCTCTTTTATGGAAAAGACTTGAGATACGGTCTTCCATTCAACTATACCATCAAATCACGCTACCGCTTAAATTTGACCATTTCACAGAACGGTCTTCCGGAATTCCTTCGTTATGACCCGTAGCGCCAAGACCACTTCCGTCCTTTTAGTGTTAGCAGGCCTGGTTTTGGTGGTATTCCTGACCTACCCTCCCCTATGTGAAAGAATTGTAACATGGTACGCTATTGTTACAGACCAAAAACAGGTCGAGGCATTCCTTGGAGCTTGGGAGCTCGGTGCACCGCTGATCTTTATTGGGGTTCAAATCTTACAGGTCGTTTTTGCCCCTATTCCCGGAGAAGCGAGTGGATTTGCAGGCGGCTATCTCTTTGGAACCTTATCCGGCTTTGTCTATTCTACCATCGGCCTCACGGCAGGTTCGGCGATCAACTTTATGCTGGGCCGGATACTTGGAAGATATTATGTGACAAAATGGATCCCGGCCCATTACCTCAACAAGTTCGACCGTCTGGTGAAACGTCAAGGGGCCATATTATTCTTCATATTCTTTGTCTTGCCGGGATTTCCCAAGGACTACCTTTGCATCTTCCTGGGCCTGACCGGTCTTTCGTACAAGGCCTTCATACTCATGGCCGGTATTGGTCGTATGCCCGGCACCCTTATGCTAAGCCTCCAGGGGGCCCAAGTCTTTCAGAAAGACTACGCCACAGTAGTATTAGTGATGGCCATAACGCTTGCCTTTGTAATCCCTGTTTACTTGTGGCGTGAACGCATCTATGTGTGGATCGACCGCTTAAACGCCGCAAACAGCAAAACCATCAAGTAACAAGCAATTTTTTCCGCGCAAACCTCACATAAGCTATTGACTTCACGGCGGGATTCCGGTATAAAAAGATTATCCGCAATTGCTGATGAGGAGAACTGTGAGTTACTGGAATTTTCGTGAAGAGCTAAGCCGCCAAGACAGACTGCGACGTTCGATCTATGATACCCTCAGAGACGAACTGGATGAGTATCTTCTGCAATACGGGCTGATAGAATCGTATCAGAATTTCGTAAACCACAACATTCCATATCCCTTTGTTGAAAAGCGGGAATTGAAGCCAAGGGCGCGGATTCCTGATGTAGAGTATGAATTGATCAACCGTTTCCTGGTAGTCTTCGTGGAAGATCGAATCCCCAGCGCTTACAAGAAATACATACGGTTCTTTGATGACTACAAGGTGACAAAAGAGAACCTGATGAGATCTGAGACCGTCCGGTTTTCAAAGAAATATTTTAGAAATATAAAATTTTTTGAATCAACACATTTCTCTGAGTTTCTCAAAACATTGCTTCCCGTTGACTATGCTCTCCTTATTCAACGAGATCCGGCCGTCAAGGCCAGAAATCGATACAGTCTTTCTCACTTTCATGTTCGAATTGACTGGCCCATCGCCGATGCCGCAGAAAACCTTGCCATTCAACTCCGTTATATCTCAAAGGATCTGTATGAAAAGGGCGAAGCTTACGCCGAAGAAATACAGAAAAAATTCTTTGAGTATTATGGGTTCCCTATAACATCGGGCGGTCGCCGGACGGCGGCAATGGTGTCGGCCCAATTTCTAAAAAGGGTCCCCTGTATTACTACGGTGTACGTGGGGAGCAGTGAATCGAGGGCGGTTTACCGGATTGGAGAAAGGGGCATTTCAAAATATATCCTTATAAAACTTTCCAATAACGATATCGAGCATATTGCCGAAACTTATCAGTGGCAGGCCGACACTTTCAAGAAGAACTATCTTGTCGCCGAGCAAGAGGACGGAGGCATAGTTATCTTCCAAACTACCTACAACCATACATCTCATGCCAGGCTTCCTGATGACGGTAAACTAAGGGAATTGAACAGCGAATACTTCTGGCTGACGGTTGCCAATCAGACCATTTTGCCCAAGCCTGGGATATGGGGTAAGTCCCCCATCCCCTACAGCATCATTTACACGTAACCACCTTATATGGCCCCTTCTGAAGGGCTATAGAACTTGTCTAAAATATTCGATGGTCTTTTCCAGTCCTTCGCGTAACAAAACTACGGGCTCCCACTTCAGTCTCTCTTTGGCGAGGCTGATATCCGGGCACCTTTGAACAGGATCATCCTCCGGCAACGAATTGTAGACTATTTCCGACTTGGATTGGGTTATCTCAAGTACAAGTTCAGCAAGTCGGGCAATGGAAAATTCCGTGGGGTTGCCGAGGTTAACAGGGCCGGTAAAGTCATCGCAGCTCATCATTTTCACCAATCCCTCAACCAGGTCTGAAACATAGCAAAATGAGCGGGTTTGACTGCCGTCACCGTAAATCGTAATAGGATCATTTCTCAGGGCCTGGACAATAAAATTACTCACCACCCTCCCGTCTGAAACCGCCATCCTCGGACCATACGTATTAAAAATGCGCACTATCTTCACATCAACTTGGTTCTGGCGATGATAATCCATCATCAGGGTCTCGGCCACCCGCTTCCCCTCGTCATAGCAGCTCCGGAGCCCGATCGGATTCACGTAACCCCAGTATGTCTCCTTCTGAGGGTGTTCCTGAGGATTACCATAAACCTCTGATGTAGAAGCCTGCAGGATTCTTGCCTTTACCCGCTTAGCCATACCTAACATGTTGATGGTCCCCATCACATTTGTCTTAACGGTCTTGACGGGATTGTACTGATAGTGAACCGGAGATGCCGGACAGGCCAAGTTGTAAATCTGGTCTGCCTCCAACAAGATCGGCTCAACAAGGTCGTGACGAATGACTTCGAAGTTCCCCTGGTCCAGTAAGTGCCGGATATTTCTCTTTGAACCAGTAAAGAAATTATCAAGGCACAGGACCTGCGCACTTGTTTCCAGCAATCTCTCACACAGATGGCTACCTAAAAAACCCGCTCCTCCCGTAACAAGAATCCTTGGCTCCTTCATAGTATCTCCCCAAATTATCCCTAACGTTGCATAAACAATACGGCGAAAGTATGAATGAATGACCCCGCCGCCACCCTAATCCCCTTCCACCAGGGGAGAGGGAACTACTAAAAAGTACATTAACTACCCAACATCATAAATAGGGGGTCATGATGTCTTTTCTGGAGTGACTGGCGGTAGGGCTCCTAACAACACCAGCCCGGGAGACTCGGAACGAAAGAAAAGGCATTGTGACCCCAAACCAATGTCGGATAGTTAATGTAGTTTTTACTAAGGGTTAATAGAATATCAGTCACAGCGTTACATGTCAAACCTAGAACCGGTAGGCAGGTCAAAAATCTTGACAAGAAGACAGGATCATTATAAAAAGACATCTTTTCGCTAAAACCTTCTAACGCGTCCTACTGGGGGCATCAAATAGTTTGCATAAAGGTTTATAGGTGAAAAATAAACTTTTTATAATATACGGAGCACAGAGCAAAGAAAATGATAGAAAAGGCATAAGGCCTGTGGGGCGGCTGAATAGAGAGGAGCCAAACCTCGATATCCTTAAGGAGAGTCCATGCCTGCAATGTAACCTGTATGTAGAAAATACGACATGTCCGTATGCAAAGAAGGGATGCGGCAAGATTCACGAATTTCAGGAGGTGGCAGCCGTTCACTGCACGCTTTACAAAGACCAGGATGTGTTTTCGATACTAAAGATATAGGGGAGGGAATTGGGAAGGAATAACCACGCTCTCAGAGCGTAATGTTGTTTTGAACATATATTTGCTTTAATACATTTAAAGGCGTTGCTGCGCCGCCCGGCTAATCTCTACCACTCTTATTTGTGCCCCCGGTGCATCCATCACATACTGGTAATCCCCCGTCTCCATTATGACGCACGGCCACTTCTCGACGTAAAAATCGGTGTAACCACGGACCAGATTCTGTGGCACCAAAAGTAGAAACAATGTGAATAATATTATTCTTAACATTTACCCGTCACCATTTCGCCCCATCCTTTAGACAACCTCAATGTCCCGGCAATTTCCTTGAAACCAACGCTTGGTTTTACCGACATATTCCTGAGCGTGTCTTTGTGTCTTTGTGTCTTTGTTAATATATGTAATTCAGACACAAGTCAATAAGAAGATAGTATGCTTTTTTTACTATTTTGGGACCAATAATGGCTAAGAAAATAGTATTAGGGGCAAAGATTTATCGGGTGTCCAGGGAGAGGAATTTAAGGACCTGAACACTCCATGTGCCCGAAAATTATAGATATTTTGACACTATACGTAATTCTGGTTACTCTAAGAATATTGTGGTATGGTTTTTATATCTCGAATACGATTACAAGTGGAGATTTTTGCATAACCTCTTTTCACTCCTTTGTATGAACTTTTTGATCCGCCTGAGGCGGACTTGCCTCGCTAAATAGTGCATTGGCAGCCAAGGGGGATCTTTTTTTGAGTCAGGTCAAATCTCGTCCTGCTTGTTAACGGC
>JABXJX010000148.1 GCA_013375375.1 Desulfobacterales bacterium
TCCTGCCCCGCCGGAAGTCGTAGCAAATGCTTATGGTACACCATTGGCGAAGCTCTCAGGCAGACCCTGTCGTTCGCTCGATTGGGACCAGAGTTATAAAGGACGTGAGGGTGTCTGGCACGCAGATACCGTCGAGCTTGCGATGGAAATTCCCAACCGACAAGTCTTGGATGGCTATAAGGAAATTTGGGTAGAAGCGATTTTTCGAGGTTACCTGGATGGAGTTAGTGTATCAGAAAACCCGCAAGGCACAACAGTTATTCCGCTGGGCCAAACGATAACCGCTCTGGATAAGCACTGGAAGCGATTGAATATAGGTTGGCGCCTCGAACCAAATCCGTATTCGGAAATTGTGTATCTGTCTTTTAGGGACTCTGGTGGCTGCATAGATTCCGTAATTGTTGAGACCAATTGCGTCCCGGAACCGGCCACGCTCTTACTGCTCAGCTTAGGCGGCCTGGCATTATTGAGAAAACGCAGAACACAGACCCATCTATTATCTTAAAACTAAAGGGCTGTAAGCAGGAAGGCTTACAGCCCTCTCCCTCCGTAGCATCGTGAGCGTCTGCCTTATGCTACGGAGCTTTGGTGCCGTTCGGCTCCGCTCACGACAGGCGGTGATGGTGAGACAAAAACGCTGAAGTTACTCTTTTCGTCCTAATTTGTGCCGGAACCTCCTGCCCATATTCGGACAAGAAAGACAGTTAAGTCTCAAACATTTACAAGAAGGCCCCTCACGTCTGCTCTGACGCCCTAAAACCTGCGATTTTTGAATGCTATGATTGGCCTAATTTTTTGTTTTTGCAAGTTAAAGCGTTACAAAAGCCCCTGGAAGGGAATTTCTTACCTATTTTTTACTTGACATCTCTTAATCGATAAATGTATACTTATTTTGTATTCAAGGAGGAGCGGCGAGAAAACTTTTTCATATCAAGTTTTCTTCCACAATAGCAAGGTTGTCACCTAATCCAAATCTAACAAAGGTTTGGTAAGAAATAGTTTTTATCGCTAAATATTTGCTGGTCTTTGAGGAGGAGATGCAAGATGAAATGGATAACTCTATTTATGGTGCTGTTCCTTACCACGTTTCCTGCTAAGGCTACATTGGTCACAATTGATATTGAAGCTATGATTGATGGTCGGGATTTGTTAATCATAAGGGATAACACTTTGCGATGGCATCATCTTGATTATGCAGCTGTTGGGCGTTGGGGCCAGTATAATGAACCAACAATAATCTCTACAGAAGTTGATGGCGTCCTGCAGATGGACCGAGTACAGTGGATTCCACAATGGCCGGAAGAACCACCAGCCGACATCCACTATGAAGCCTTCTCTTCGCTTTTTACTGGCTTAGTCCCAAGCCTACCGCCCGCTGACATGGCGACATCTGTCACGTGGACACCCATCCAGGCCCGCGGGACCACAAGTATGAAAACAATCCCCACCGGAGCAAATGGCTATACCTTAATCATTGAATTTTATGACGGTCCCGGTGCTTGCGCATGGTATACAGGCCAAATTAGTATCGAGGTTATTCCCGAACCGGCTACGCTATTACTGTTCGGCTTGGGTGCGGTGATGTTGAGAAGGAATCGCTGAAACTAAGTTATGAATGCTCGCAAAATGGGGTGGAATTGGCCGCCCGATTCGGGTATTATCACGACCGGAAAGCTCAGCAATGTAGCTGGGCAGAGCTTCTTCGAGAAATCACAGTTACAGAAAGGGTTTGCCTTATGTGCCGAACTTTCTTCGTTATGGTATCCGCGATTTTTCTTCTGGCCTCCAGCATTTTTGCCGGAGCCAACTGGCCGCAGTTTCGAGGCTCATTATCTGGTGTCGCCGAAGACGAAGCCCTGCCGGACGTATGGAGCACGACCAAAAATGTTGTATGGACCGTTGAAATCCCGGGCCGCGGCTGGTCCTCACCCGTCGTTTGGGGCGACAAAATATTTCTGACGTCCGTTATCAAGGGAGGTGCTTTGGAAATACCCAGAAAGGGACTCTACATAGGAGGCAACCGAAAGACACCTTCGGACAAGACCCATCGCTGGATGGTTTATTGTATCGACTTCAACAATGCCAATATCCTCTGGGAAAGACTTGCGCACAAAGGCATACCTCGGCATCCTCTGCACGTTAAGAATACGCACGCTTCCGAAACCCCGGTTACCGATGGCGAACGGCTCTATGCCTACTTCGGAAACATAGGCCTGTTTTGCTACGACCTGAAAGGCGGGGAATTGTGGTCCAAAAAATTGGGAACCTTCAAGACCCGCTACAACTGGGGAACAGCGGCATCGCCGGTGTTACACAAGGACCGCCTCTTTATTGTGAACGACAACGAGGAGCAATCCTTCGTCGTCGCCCTGGATAAGAAAACAGGTAAACAGATATGGCGTGTTGATCGTGATGAGAAGAGCAACTGGGCCACGCCGTACATCTGGCAGAACAACCTGCGCACCGAACTGATTACGTCGGGAAGGCCCAAGGTACGGTCGTACGACCTTGACGGCAGATTATTATGGGAGATGGGTGGCATGTCGTCCATCGTTATACCCACTCCACTTGCAAAGCACGGTCTGCTCTACATTAGTTCCGGGTACGTTGGCAACCGGGAGCGGC
>JABXJX010000149.1 GCA_013375375.1 Desulfobacterales bacterium
CTAATGGGCTAATAAGCTCGTATGCAACGTTGACGTGTGCCTGGTTCGTGAGGTTCGTTACACTGCCGTTAACAAGCTGGATGAGATTTGACCTGACTCAAAAAGAGATCTCCCTTGACTGCCAACAGATAAAACGGGCCGTTCGCTTCGCCTGGATGGGTGCCCCAAAAAGTTCATAATTACCGCTCAAATGAGTTATGCAAAGGTCTCTTTGTAAGGCGGCGCCGGGTGGGCTTGTCCAGGTTGGGGGAAATTAATCGGGTTTCCAAATCTCTGTTAGTAAACCACCCATGGTTTCGGCATAAATATCTTTTCATGCAACTGAAGGGCATATCGATCCGTCATGCCTGCAATAAAATCGCACACGGTTTGCTCCTTGGATGTTCCCGGTAAAGCCTCCCCGATCTGCTGTTGAAAAACTGTTTCGTCTTCTACTAACCGGTAGTAAAGTTCGCTGATAATCTTTTTGGCCCGCCCAAAATCATCGCGCACTGTGGGAATATCATAGACGCGTTCATAGAGAAAATCACGCAGGGTTACCAGGGCCTCATGAGTGTCGTGACGCATCCGGGGCTCCATGGATGATCCATCAAGCGTGGAGAAGATGAGGTCTTTTACCATGGCATCAATGCGCTTGGCATGAGAATCCCCCAGGACCTCAAGGCAAATTCGGGGGATATCCGCACCGACTATGATTCCACCACGAATGGCATCATCAAGATCGTGGTTTACATAGGCAATGATGTCGCAGACCCTCACCACCCTCGCCTCAAGCGTGGCCGGCAATGATGACGGGTCATCAGGAAAGATTTCCTCCTTGCCTTTTGAATGCTTTAAGATACCGTCTCTCACCTCGGCAGTAAGATTCAGACCGCGGCCGTTCTTCTCAAGGAGATCCACCACCCTCAGACTCTGCTCATGATGAGAAAAGCCGTGGGGGAAAATCTCGTTTAACACAGCTTCGCCTGCATGGCCGAAGGGTGTATGGCCAAGGTCATGGCCCAGGGCAATCGCCTCGGCAAGCGCCTCGTTGAGCTGCAGGGCCTTGGCCACGGTCCGGGCGATCTGTGCAACCTCAAGGGTATGGGTGAGGCGGGTGCGGTAATGGTCACCCGTGGGCGAGAGAAAAACCTGTGTCTTATGCTTAAGGCGCCGGAAGGACTTTGAGTGTACGATCCTGTCCCGGTCCCGCTGGAAGGCGGTCCTGATTTCACACGGGTCCTCCGGGATAAGCCGCCCCCTGGTCTCGGTACTAAGTGCAGCAAGGGGAGAAAGCATTCTCTTCTCCTCTTGTTCAAGCCGCTCCCTGATCGTCATGAGCGCACCATATAGCAAAAAAAAGGAATTTACAAAACTATTTCTTTTATTTAAGTATGAGACAGGATTTACAGGATAATTAAAGATGAGACGTTTTTTTCTTGATACTGAAAAGATCCTGTCCGAAAGGCCGACCCTGACAGGACCGGATGTAAAACACATTCAAAAGGTCCTGCGATTAAAGGCCGGAGACGAGATCTTTCTGTTCGACGGCAAGGGATCGGAATATCGGGCCCGAATTACGGCCGGCACGCCCAAGGCAATAACCCTTTCCGTCATAGAACGGATTCCTTCGATCTCGGAACCTCCTGTACAAATCACCATCGCACAAGCGCTTCTCAAGGCCCGAAAAATGGATCATATCGTGCGCTGGATGACGGAATTAGGCATATATGCCTTGATTCCCCTTATGGCCGAACGGAGCGTGCCGAGACCTCGCCCAAAACAATGGGCGGAAAAGGAACAACGCTGGAAATCTATTGCCCGTGAATCCCTGAAACAGTGCGGCCGATCTCAAATACCTCATCTTGGGCCATTGTCCTCTTTAAAAGAAATAGTCGGCAAGTCCCAAGCATACGATCTAAGTATCATCTTCCATCAGGATAACCCCGGGCTAAAACCACAGTCCTGTCCGGGGGATGCAAGGGATGTACGCAATGTGTTGGCCCTTATAGGCCCGGAAGGGGGCTTCACCCATGAAGAGGTAAGGCTGGCAACAGAGTATGGTTTTGTCCGTGCTTCACTCGGCCCAAGGATCTTGAAGGCGGACACAGCGGCTGTTGCAGCATGTGCCGTTCTCCAGTACGCATTCGGGGATTTGGGAGGCGCCCCAAAAAAACCTTGACAATAGTCATGAGGTTTAATACCTCATCGTTACCCTGGAGTTCCCTTGCCGAGGTAGCTCAGTCGGTAGAGCAGCGGACTGAAAATCCGCGTGTCCCCAGTTCGATTCTGGGCCTCGGCACCACAAAAAAATATTAAAGTTTTTCCCGGATATGACGATATACAGAAGTGTACGGGGAATTCTCGGGCCGGTGGCGAAAAAATTTCTCTCTACAACTAAAAGAGTTTGAGTTGAAATTGCGACCCCAGCCTTGGATCATTCCCCTTTCTTCTTTTGTAGTTCTTTCCCTCTCCTTTAATTTTGAGACCTTTGCACAACCCCTTTTCACTCCTTTGTATGAACTTTTTGATCCGCCTGAGGCGGACTTGCCTCGCTAAATAGTCCATTGGCAGCCAAGGGGGATCTTTTTTTGAGTCAGGTCAAATCTCGTCCTGCTTGTTAACGGCAGTGTAACGAACCT
>JABXJX010000150.1 GCA_013375375.1 Desulfobacterales bacterium
AATCGCCGTGAATGTACAACTCCCTAAGGAGCAAGGCGGGCTCCATGGGGCCGTGCTGTGGATTGACACCGAAGGGACGTTTCGGACGGAACGAATTAAAGCCATGGCCGCGAAAGTCGGCCTGGACCAAAAAGAAGTCCTCGAGACCATCTTAACCGTCGATGCGTATAATTCAGATCACCAGATGCTCCTGACCGAGCAGGGCCCGGCTGACTTCCGCAAACTGGCCCGCGAAGCTGGGTTGACCAAAGAACTACGCCTCATCGTCGTGGATTCATTGACCAGTTTCTTTCGCGCGGAGTATGTGGGACGGGGCACCCTCGCCACCCGGCAACAGAAACTGAATAAGCACGTCCATACGTTGCTCAAGCACGCCAAAGCCCTGAACGTCGCCGTTGTTGTGACGAATCAGGTCATGGCCCGACCGGATATGATGTTCGGGGATCCGACGACCCCCGTTGGCGGGCACGTGGTGGCGCATGCCGTCCAAACGCGGGTGTACCTGCGCAAAAGCAAGGGCCAGAACCGTATCGCCCGCATCGTCGATAGCCCCCATTTGGCGGAGGCGGAAGCGGCCTTCAAGATCACTCCCGCTGGCATTGAGGACATATAATTTTCGATCGTTTTGATTTCAGAATTCAAATATCCATTTGTATTTTTAAATCGAAACTCATGGAAAATCCCCTTGCGAAAATGAGTGGATGTGAGCCGATAAGTTAATATGTGTTCTTCATAAGGTATGTATCATAGAGACTATAACAAAACGCCTCAAAAAATGGGATTTCTTTCTTCGAGAAGATTCGGTGACAGACATACCAATCCGGCGGCACTCGCAGGAAGCCCCTGTAATACGGAGAAGAAGAATTGCCTACTCAATCTCGTAAAAAGATCATTGAAGTTCTTCTCGTTATTACAGTCACCCTAGCAAGTACGAACGTTTTAGAGCTATTTCACTGGCCTATTTGGCTCTGTGGTTTACTTTGTCTTATAACATTCGGTTTGCTAATCTATCTTCTTTTTTATAAGCGGATTGAATATACCATCTGGAAAAAGTTCATTTTTCCAAGAAAGCTAAAACGTCCTTTAATTGGCATTCTGAATGGAAAAATTGGTAATATTCCAGATGAAGAGCAGTGTAAGGGACATATTACAAAGTTTACACCGCAAGATTGGTATGATTATTTAAAAGAGAATGGGCCTTCTGGATGCGCCGTAGAACTGATCCCTGTTCGAAAAATGACTAATAAATATATAATTCTATGATTTTGCATAAAATATTTTACCGGTAGTGAGAATTATGTCAAAAAACGATATCCGGTTTGGTGCATCATTACCCTGGATAACTCCGGGCGATACATTCAGAGCGAACGAAATCCTATCTGTTGCGAAAGCTGGCGAAAAGATCGGGTTCGATTCTCTTTGGTCTGGGGATCACCTATTGCATTTTCCCGGTCTCAGAGTTCCCGAGGCATGGACCATCCTCACCGCCTCATCGATGGTCACAAAAAAGGTCAATCTAGGAACCGCAGTCACCTGCCCTCATAGACACCATCCCGCTGTATTTGCACAGAGACTGGCGACCATCGATCACTTCTCAAAGGGAAGGATCATACTCGGACTAGGAGCCGGGGATGCCATCAACCTTGATCCCTTCAACATAGATTGGCATAAGCCGGTATCGAAGCTCGTAGAGTATGTTGAGATCATGAGGAAGCTCTGGGCTGGAGAGCGGTTCAGCTACGAAAGTGAGTTCTGGAGTTTCGATGATGCATTCCTGCAGATTAAACCTGTCGGCGATAAGATTCCCATCTACTTCGCGGCCAACAGCCCCCGGATGACAAGGTTCACGGGGAAGATTGGTGATGGCTGGATACCCCTTGGACTTACCCCTGAGCTATACAAGAAACGTTTGGAGGTCATCAGGGAAGCTGCGAGGATGGCTGGTAGAAATCCTGATGAGATTGATGTTGGAATCTACATCTGTACCTCCATTGCGGATAAAGCGGAGGATGCATATCCTTACCTCGAACCGGCGAAATCTATCCTAGTCCCCAGCACCCTGAAAGAGGCTGGTTATGAGTTGGACCTGCCTGAGAACCTTAGGTCATATTCCTATATGGACTGGAAACCAACGGCAGAATACATGGGGGTCGTCGCCGAGTACAGCAAACATATTCCTACTGAGGCTGTGAATGACTTCTGCTTGGCTGGCACCGTTCGAGACTGTATCAACAGGATGGAGGCGTTCGTCGATGCCGGTGTTAGGCACTTCATCTTCGAAATTATGGGACCCGACCATCAAAAAATGGTTGAACAGATCGGTAATGAAATTCTACCTTATTTCGCAGAATAATATAATTCGCCTGCGCGCGCAATCCATTTTTATATAAAAAATAGGAAATACGCTCCGCGCGGCTCAATACTGGGATTTATGAGCTGCGGGTGGTGCACCTGGCAAATCAAGCCACTGGCGAGGAGTTCAACCTCCTGATCAATGTGCGGGAATCCGAAGCGGCGACGCTTTAAAGCCTGTATAAGGTCCGTTAGCAAATTGAAATCCTGTTCCGAGTTGTGAAACAGAGTTTTGGGCTAAAAAAAA
>JABXJX010000023.1 GCA_013375375.1 Desulfobacterales bacterium
GCTTACATCAAGCAGCTTGCGGGGCGTGCCGTCAGGTTTTTCAATATCATATTCAATACCGCCGGTATAACCGACTATATCCTTTACCAACAACGCAAGTTCTGCAATCGAAGTATCTTCACCGCAACCGACGTTGACGATATCCGATTCATCATAATGATTCATGAGAAAGACACACGCATCCGCTAAATCATCCACATGGAGAAATTCCCGTTTCGGTTTTCCGGTACCCCAGAGAATGACTGATTGACGATTGACGATTGACGATTGACGATTTGTTTCCGGCCAACCGATAGCAACATGGAGGTCTTTTGGAATAGGGCCGTAGTGTGCCTCGTCTTTTTGAATCCCTTCCCGGTCACCTTCGGAAGCAAGTTTTGCCAGGTGGAATTTTCGAATGAGAGCGGGAAGGACATGGGATGTCTCAAGGTCGAAATTATCATTCAGTCCATACAGATTCGTGGGCATGACCGATATGTAATCGGTGCCGTACTGCCGATTATATGACTGACACGTCTTGATACCTGCGATTTTTGCAACAGCATAGGGCTCATTGGTAGGCTCAAGCGTGTCGGTGAGAAGGTATTCCTCTTTCATGGGCTGCGGACAGTGCTTTGGATAGATACATGATGAACCCAAGAAGAGGAGTTTCTTCACTCCCGTGCGATATGCCGAGTGGATAACATTTGTTTGCACCATTATGTTGCTATAAATAAACTCGGCCGGGAAGCTGTTATTAGCCAATATACCCCCTACCCTGGCGGCTGCAAGAAACACATACTCAGGTCTTTGTTCCTGAAAAAATGACTCGACCTGCGCCTGCCTTTCCAAATCCAACTCGTTACGGGTGCGGCCGATGAGGTTTGCGTATCCCTGTTCCTTTAGTTTCCGGTATATGGCCGATCCCACAAGTCCCCTGTGACCGGCGACATATATTTTGGAATCTAACTCCATGCATCCTCCCAATTAATCAACGCACCGAGTGTTTGTCGCGTGCCCTGCCTCCAGCAGTGTTTTTTCCTGCCGGGCCAATTCCATATCGCTTTCGATCATCATCTTTACAAGACCGTCAAGATCAACCCTTGGCCTCCACCCAAGTTTTTTCATCGCTTTTTCGGGATTTCCCAACAACTCATCGACTTCGGTTGGCCTGAAATACCGTGGATCTGTTTCTACGTACTTTTCCCAATCTAAGTCCAGGGCGGAAAATACCCTGGTTAGAAATTCCTTTACGGAATAATTCTTACCGGTGGCGATCACGTAGTCATCCGGCTCGTCCTGCTGCAACATCAGCCACATGGCCTCTACATAATCACCGGCAAAGCCCCAGTCCCGTTTTGCCTCAAGATTTCCAAGATAAAGCTTTTCCTGAAGTCCGAGCTTGATGCGCGTTGCCGCCCTGGTAATCTTTCTTGTTACGAATGTCTCCCCGCGACGAGGAGATTCATGGTTGAACAGAATCCCGTTGCACGCAAAAAGATTGTAGGCCTCCCTGTAGTTGATTGTCTGCCAGTGGGCATAGACCTTTGCTGCTGCGTATGGAGAACGCGGATAAAACGGGGTTGTTTCTGATTGTGGGATTTCAATCGCCTTTCCAAACATTTCAGAGGACCCTGCCTGATAGATCCTTATATCCTTTCCGGTCCTTTCCCGAAAATCCCGAACCGCCTCGAGCATCCTGAGTGTGCCCATGGCAATCACGTCAACAGTATACTCAGGTTCGTCAAAAGAGACCCTAACATGAGATTGTGCACCAAGATTATATACCTCGTCGGGCCTGATCTTCTCCAATATTCTCCTCAGCACCGTACCATCGCACAAGTCACCGTAATGGAGAAAAAAGAGGGCTTCTTCCTGGTGAGGGTCCTGATAGATTTTGTCAATTCTTTCAGTATTGAAAGACGAAGATCTTCTTATTATCCCATGCGCCTCATAGCCTTTGGAAAGCAAGAACTCAGCCAGATACGACCCGTCTTGACCGGTCACGCCGGTAATAAGCGCCTTTTTCACTATGCCCCTCCTTTAGCTCAGATAATTTTATAAATAACATGGATCAACACACACGACAATAGACAAATTTTCCAAATGTTTTCAAACCTTGACATATATCTTTGCGGCTGGCACCATTATTTTTATGAAAGCAATGATCCTGGCGGCAGGCCTTGGTACCAGACTGTTGCCGTTGACGGAAAAGAGACCAAAACCCCTTTTCCCGATTCTTGGCCGCCCGTTGATTGATATCTTGATTCGCAGGCTCGAGAGCTCAGGCTTTGAGGCTGTCATCATAAACACCCACCATTTGGCCCACATGATTGATGAATTTATAAAAGCACAGGCCTATGGTATCCCTGTTGTAACCCGCTACGAGCCGACTATCCTCGGCACGGGTGGTGCAATCAAAAACGTTGAAGATTTCTGGGATAATGAGCCCTTCCTAGTCATCAACGGCGATATATTCTCCAACATCGATCTTGGAGAAATTTACCGGTTTCACCTGAGTCATAAACACCCTGTCACCTTGGTGCTTCACGATTTCTCACAGTTTAATCATGTATGGGTGAATCCAGGCGATCACGTGGTAGGATTCGGTCACACTAAACCTTGTCCGCCAAGCCATACCGAGACCTCTGCACATCCTCGCAAGCTTGCCTTTACAGGCATTCAGGTCCTTGATCCACAGGTTTTGAGTTTCATCCCAACAAGGACCTTTTACAGCATAATCGAAGCCTATTGTAAGATGATTCGCGAAGGATCTACGATAAAAGGCTTTATCGCCCAGGACCACTACTGGCACGACATAGGCACAATGGAAGGATACCAGGGGGCCACAAGAGATGCCCTGGCCCGCAAAGCCCTTAAGGGCACCTTCCCTGGGGTTGAATCAGACAGCCTGGTCTGGTCCAGGCTCAAAGGGGACGGCTCGGATCGAACATGGTATCGTGCGGCCCGGGGGAAGGATTCTCTGGTTATGGTTGATCATGGTCCGCCTCCGGACGACGGCACATGTGAGGCTGACGCCTTTGCCGCCATCGGCCGGCATCTTCACAACAAGGGCACCCCGGTTCCCTATATCTTTGCCTATGACCGGGCATCAGGCTTGGTGGCACTCGAAGACCTGGGCGATCTTCACCTTCAAACCCTTATCCGACGTGCCGTCGAAACCGAGGAAGTCGCCGGACATTACAAAGCCGTTATTGATTTGCTGATTGCCATGGGCATAGAGGGGGCAAAGGGGTTCGACCCGGCCTATACGTATCAAACGCCTTATTATGACCAAGAACTTATCCTTGAAAGGGAATCGAGATATTTTGTGGAGGCCTTTTTGAATGGTTATCTGGGACGAAACATAGACTTTGATACCCTTGAGAGCGAATTCAAGGTCCTGGCTGAAAAAGCCCTTGAACATCCGTACACGGGATTACTCCACCGGGATTTTCAGTCCCGCAACATCCTTGTAAAAGACGGAAGCTATTACTTTACCGACTTTCAGGGCGCGCGCTTCGGCCCCCTGCAATATGACCTGGCTTCACTGCTGATCGACCCCTATGTAGAACTCCCACGGGGGCTTCAACTCAAGTTGTTGAACTATTATCTGAAACAGCTCTCAGATTTCATCTTAGTTGACGCAGATGAGTTTCTTGATGCCTACACCTACTGTGCTATAAACCGGAACCTTCAAATATTAGGGGCTTTCGGATTTCTGAGTCGCATCAAAGGAAAAAAAGATTTTGAGGCCTATATACCCATTGCCGTTTCCTCGCTTAAAGCTCGCCTTCACAGCATTGAACAGGGTGAATGCCCAAAACTAAGCAAGATTATTCAAAGCATTTGACGGTCAAGTATCTGCCTTTCCTCTTTGTTGCCGGCCATAAGTCCTGAGAATTCCCTAAGATTAGAATCCTTACTATTGAGCAGGCTAAACGGACAGGCACACCCATTTCGAAGCAACTATCTGAAATGTTTGCCCATTCTTTCGAAAGGAAGATGGGCTTTTTATGGCGGGAATTTGGCTATATACGACTAAAGTACTAGATGCTCACAAATAACCGCCATAAAATACGACTAAAAATACGAGTTTCTTACGATTGACGGCTCCTTGCAATGGGAATACACTGTGTAAAATTTTAATTATGTAACAGCCTTGCTTATTTTTTGATCGTAAAATAATTAGGCTGTTTTTGCAATATGGAGCGGGTGTAAGGTCTTGAAGAGCCAAAGAACATATTCTGTTTCGGCCATTATAGGGCTGAGTTTTTCCCTGATTCTGTTCATTCCAGGCAATTCATCCGGCAAAGTCACCGGTCCCTGCTCCAACTGCCACACCATGCACAACAGCCAGGGTGGTAGTTCTATGGCTACCTATGGTGGGGGTACAGGTCCGAATCCTGTTCTGCTTCGCGGTACCTGCGTTGGCTGTCATGCGTACAACATAGCTGGAAGCAATAACGTGGTAGACATTAATGGGAGCCAGATTCCCCAGGTGTGGCACAATGCCGGAACAGACCTTGCAGCCGGCAACTTTAAGTATGTTGACGGGGCCGACTATGGCAAAGGGCATAATGTAATCGATTTCTTCGGTACTAATTCAGATGGTGTGCTGGACGCTCCTCCGGGTCTTCTGCCGGTGGGAGGCCATCCCGCCATAATCAATGATGCATACCTCACGTGTACCGGATTTATTGGTTGCCATGGTATTCGCAGCCAATCGATAGGGGACGGTGTAAAAGGCGCTCACCATGGGAATGTGGACGGCAAATGTGATACCGCAGATACGGTGGCAAATAGCTATCGGTTCCTATTAGGCGTGAAAGGCCTTGAAAATACAACGAATAGATGGCAAAATGTTGATGCTAATAGTCACAATGAGTACTTTGGGGCAGACACTCCCATGGATGTGAACTGTGATATTCTATGTTGTCATCCAAGTGGGATTACACGGTCTCCTAATAATACAATAAGCGGATTCTGCGCTACATGCCATGGACAATTTCACGACAAGACTGAAATAGGTGGCACTACTTCACCCTTCCAGAGACATCCAACCGATATCGTAATAAAAAATTCGGATGAATACGAGGCCGCCAAGAGAACCTATAATGCACGGGCCCCTGTGGGCAGGACAACCGTACCTGATTCTGTTATCACCGGTGCCACTGAAAATGATGTTGTCACGTGCCTCTCGTGCCATGCGGCTCATGCCAGTGATTATCCGGATATGCTCAAGTGGGATTATACCACTATGATTGCGGGAGGTGGCGGATCGGGCGGCTGCTTTACATGCCACACTGAAAAGAATTAGTACCAAAATTTATAATCTCTTGAATCTAAGGCAGGGCCAACAACGGCCCTGCCTTTTTATTGCCGGGCCCTTTGGCATCAGGTCTCAACAGGTTGTTGTCTAATTCATGCGTCTACTCCCCTCCACTGGAGGGATGGGAAATCTATTTACAACCCAAAAGACAGAAATTTTTGCTCAGTTTTTCTAAAGTTTTCAGGTAAATATTCCGATAATGGTAATAGAATTGGAAAAAAGGTAAACTTCCCGAAAGGGTGGGACACAAAGTCTTCGGCCTAACTCCCGGTGTCAGGACAAGGCGGCAGGGTTGCCCAAAACGTAACTATCTGAATATTCAGCCCATTCTTTCGGAAGGAAGATGGGCTTTTTTAATTGCAAAGTTTCATGGTCTACCCTTTGAGAGGGGGTGTAACATGACGGCAAATCTAAAAATTCCAGTACAAAGGACAATCGCATTTTCCGCCGTCTTAGGCCTGATTCTTTCCTTGATTCTGTTCATTCCAGGCAATTCCTCTGCCAAAGTGACCGGTCTATGTGTTAACTGCCACACAATGCACAACAGCCAGGATGGTGGTGCGATGGCAACATACGGCGGCACCTCAGGCGAAAATTCCTGCCTGACACGGGGTAGCTGCATTGGATGTCATGCGTACAATAAGACCGGAGCCGCCAGCGTGGTAGACGTTGGAGGGAGCCAGATTCCCCAGGTGTGGCACGCTGGAACAGATCTTGCGGCAGGTAACTTTAAGTACGTTGACGGGGCCGACTATGGTAAGGGGCATAATGTAACCGATTTTTTCGGTGCTGATTCAGATGTTGATTTGAATGCTGCACCGGGAGTTCAGAGCGGCCATGAAAGTTATTTAACTGATTCAACGTTGAAGTGTGCCGGAGATAGAGGTTGTCATGGTATCCGTGACTCTGACACAGGAATACTCGCCTTAAAAGGTGCTCACCATGGGAATGTGGACGGCAAGTGCAACGATCCTACAACTGTCGCCAAGAGTTATAGATTCTTATCAGGTGTAAAGGGTCTCGAAAATACAACAGATAAATGGCAGAATAAGGATGTAACCAGTCATAATGAGTACTTTGGAGCAATCACCCCTATGACTGAGGCGTGTCTTAACTGTCATGATGGTGGTGGAGGGCCGGTAATATCCTCTACTAATACAATAAGCGGGTTCTGCGGTACATGTCATGGAAACTTTCATTTTTTAGCAGGGATAGGCGGCGACACTTCTTCACCCTTCACGAGGCATCCAACCGACGTAGATTTGCCGGGCGGTACGACTGAATTTGCAGCGTATACGACTTATAGTGTGGAAGCCCCTGTAGGCAGAACAACAGTCCCTGATACAGCAAGTGGTACTGTTACGCCAGGAGGAGGAACAGATGTTATCACGTGCCTCTCATGCCATGGAGCCCATGGCACTAATTATCCGGATATGCTCAAATGGGATTATCTCACTATGAATGCGGGTGGCGGCGGATCGGGCGGCTGCTTTACATGCCATACTGAAAAAGATAATCCCTAAAATTTGGTAATGTTTGAATCCAAGGCAGGGTCAACAACGGCCCTGCCTTTTTATTGCCGGTGCAACATGCTCTCTCTTTTTCCTTAATCCAAAATTCTATATCACCTTCCAGCAACGCACCCTGTGCTTCTCGCTTGCATGGTAGAATCCGATTTCTTCTTTTCGGCATCGATCTTCAACAAGGGAACACCTCCCCTGGAACCTGCATCCTGGAGGCGGGTCCAAAGGGCTCGGCACATCACCCGAAAGGGTTTTCAGTTCACGTCTATGATCCGGTTCAGGCACGGGTACTGCTGAAAGCAATGCCAGGGTATAAGGATGGAGGGGATTTTCGTAAAGTTCATCCGCAGGGGCATATTCCATGATGTGACCTAAGTACATCACGGCGACCGTGTCGCTTACATACCCCACCACGTTCAGGTCATGGGCGATAAAGAGATAGCTGAGGCCGAGCCGGGTCTGCAGTTCTTTGATGAGATTGATGACCTGGGCCTGTATGGAGACGTCGAGGGCCGATACCGGTTCATCACATATGATCAAGGAGGGTTCCACGCTCAGGGCTCGGGCTATACCGATGCGCTGGCGCTGACCGCCGCTGAATTCATGGGGGTAACGATCGGCTGAACTCGCGGCAATCCCTACCATCTCAAGGAGTTCCTCCACACGATTTTTGCGCTCACCACGATCTCCCACACCGCTGGCACGCAACCCTTCTTCTATGGATTCCCCTGCGGTCATCCGGGGATTCAGGGATCCGTATGGATCCTGGAAGATGACCTGCATCTCTTTTCGCAAAGGCTTCATTTGCTTCTGGGAAAAGCGGCTGATATCGCGTCCTTGAAAAACGATCTTTCCTTCATCCGGTTCGAGTAGCTTTAATATAAGCCGGCTGGCCGTAGATTTGCCGCACCCGCTCTCACCTACCAGCCCGAGGGTCTTTCCCTTTTCAATATCAAAGTCCACCCCGTCAACAGCCCGGATCCATCCAAAAACCTTCTGCAAGAATCCCCTGCGAACCGGAAAGTATTTTTTCAGCCCTTCTACACTGAGCACTATGTTATTTGATGAATTCATCCGTTGCATGTCTAAACCATGTGCCCCGAAACTAGGACGAACCGGAAACGATCACCCCAAAAAACTAATCACGCCTCTTTTCAAGGCGAAAAGCCGCAAAACACGAAATCATGAAAACACGAAAATCAATTGACAACTCTCTTCTTCGATCCATGCTACTTCAGTGCTGATTTCTTTGAAATGAAGATCACACACCATCGCTGGGCCTTTCGTGCTTTCGTCCTTTCGTGCTTTCGTGATGAAAATTCTTTATCCTTTCAATTTGTAAGGAAATACAATCTTTATTTGAAGGAACTCTTCCCATACAAAACCGGACACCGGCTCAGGTGGCCTTGCCCGTAATCGCACATCTCTGGAAACCGGCTATGACAGGCATCCATAGCAAAACCACATCTTGGGTGAAACGGGCATCCGCTTGGCTTGTAGGCAGGATCAGGCACAATGCCCGGGATGCTGTGAAGACTCCTCCCCCGTTTCACACGATTCGGCAGTGACGCAAGGAGCCCCTGCGTATAGGGATGACTGGGATTATGAAAAATCTCAGAGGCATTACCCTGTTCCGCAATCATGCCCGCGTACATGACGTATATGCGATCGGCTATGCTCGCCACCACGCCCAGGTCATGGGTAATATAGAGAAGCGACATGTTTCGTTTTCTTTGAAGCTCTCCGAATAGATTGAGAATCTGCGCCTGGATTGTTACATCAAGGGCCGTGGTCGGTTCGTCCGCAATCACCAGCTCGGGATTGCATGCCAGTGCCATGGCGATCATGACTCGCTGTCGCTGGCCGCCGCTCAACTCATGCGGATAGTCGGAAAGGCACTCTTCGGGCGACGGGATCCCCACATCCTTGAGGAGTTGCACGCACCTTTGACGCACCTCGCTTTCGCCGACCTTTTCATGGACCGTGATCGCCTCTGCGATCTGATCCCCTATGGTAAAGACAGGATTAAGCGAAGTCATGGGTTCCTGAAAGACCATGGCTATACGGTTGCCGCGAATCTTGCGCATCTCCTCTTCAGCCAGATCCAAAAGGCTCTCCCCTTTGAACAGGACCCGGCCCCCGGCGATCTCACCCGGTGGCCGGGGAATAAGGCCGAGCGTAGTCAGGGCCGACACGGTCTTTCCGCAACCTGATTCACCCACAAGACAGACAGTCTCTCCCTCGCCCACCTCATAGCTCAGGCCGTCCACGGCGCGGGCAACCCTTGTGTTACTGTGGAAATAGACTTTCAAGTCCTGGATGGAAAGCAGTATTTTGTTGTTACTGGACATAAACCATATGTGTAAGTGTCTAAAGTGAGTAAATACAGGGATCTTTGTCAGTCGTCAAGAGGGGTCTCAACGTTATACTTGTTTGACAAAAGTTATCTCTATTTGATATATCTCACCATGTTATTATATTAATTTTGTATCATTGTAGCAGCTTAGGGATTTCAACACGCTTCTCTTCTATCATTCCAACCTTTTTGGGTATCTATGAGGCTGATCTTTTTTTATGGAAAAACCAAAAAACATCTTCGCTATTGTCGGGCCTAAGGGGGGGGTAGGCAAGAGCACGATTTCCGCGAATCTTGCTATTGCACTGTCAGAATTGGGCAAAAAGGTGATCGCCGTTGATCTGGACCTGGGAACTTCAAATCTCCATGCCATCTTTGGCATAAGGGAGTATAAGTATACCTTAGACGATTTTGTATTCAATAGAGTCAGAAATCTTAGTGACATCGTTCTGGATACGGAGATAAACAATCTTGGCATAATTTGCGGAGGTGACGTACCCGGCATAGCCAATATGGCTTATCAAAAGAAGCTAAAACTGATTAGGCATCTATCAAAGCTGGACTGTGACCTTGTGCTTCTGGACCTGGCACCGGGCGCTTCTTATAATGTGGTGGATTTCTCAATTATTGCCCAAAGAGGGCTTCTTGTGACAACCCCTGAGGTACCCTCCCTGTTGAACGTGTATAGCTTCATAAAAGCCACTGTTTTTAGACGGCTTACATTCTATTTCAAACACAATAAGTGTGTTGAGCTCTTAGAACTCTTGGAAAAGGCAAAGGACTTTGACAATTACCCACACCTTAATACTATGGAAGGGCTGTTGGGAAAGGCACGTGAGATCAATTCTGATATGGCGGATTCTGCCAGAAAGATTTTGTCGGGTCTAAAACCCTTTGTGGTTATCAACAGGGTCTTCACGAAGAGTGATGCAGGCGCAGGTGAGGTTATTCAGAAGCTCATGCGACAATATCTGAGTATTGATAGCGGGGTGATAATGACGATACGCGAAGATAAGGCAGTAAAAAATGCCATCGCAAGGATGAAACCGATAATGATCGACGCACCGAGGTCAATGTTTTCCCGAGATATCAAACAGATCGCCGCAACGCTCTTCAAGTGAAAAGAGCCAATACCTGACCCGTTATTTTAAAGACTGCCCTTCATACCTCCTGAACCCCGACCGCCACCTGTCGCCTTACCGCAACCGCCTCGTCCTCCCCCGGAGCGACCCTTGCCCCGGGTGCCGCCGCCCAGTGCTCCAGTTATATGATCAATGATTGAATCTGCTATGTTCCCCACTGTATCCCCTTCATTCCGGTTTTTGGCCGGGGATTTTCCAGCTACTCCCTTCACTATTTCCTCGGCTATGTTGCCGAGACCTTTAATCACCTCTTTTTTCATTTCACGACCTCCGTTCAGGAAGGAGGGGCATCCCTTGCCCCTCCTTCCTCCGAATATGGTTGATTTTGCTTTACTTCTCCCCGCTTTCTTGAGCTGCGAGTTCCTCAAGCCTCTTGTTGATGACGTTAAGCTGGCCCTGCAGCCTTTCCCTGTTGTTTTCAAGAAAACTGCGCTCCTCTTTAGGGATGGGTTCTACAAAGAAATCGCCCCTTCTCGCCCGACGACCCAAACCCATGCCGCCTCCGAAACCACGACAGCGGCCGAAGCCCTGTCCGAAGCCGCGCCCCTGCATCTGGTTCACGTCATCCGGACCACGGCGGTCCGTGCAAAAACTTCCACCCCGGCCAGTTCCCCGACCATAACCCATCGGTCCAGTTCCATCTCCTCTTGGCATAATGGTCACCTCCTTTCCGGCAGAATGATTTCATTAGCGGGCTGCAAATCGGAAGCAAGATTATTGTTTCCGTCAGCACCGGATTTCGAGTCGCCCTTATCAATCACTTTGCTCGCGATCTTTTTAAGGATCCATATTCCCAGAGGAATCAATACAGTAGATATCCCCGCCATTACATACTCTTTCTTTACGCTCGCCATGACTTACCTCCTCGAGTTACGAAATTGGCCCTGCCACCACCACGGCCGCCACCACGATCACCGGTCTTGCCACCGCCGCGACCGCCGCCGCGACCACCACCGCGGCCGGATCCCCGACCGGCTCCGCGCCTGCGCTGCCGGGAACGGCATCCCGGCATCAGAAAACGCTCGTGGCCCAGACCGTCTCTTGCCAAAGCAGAAATCACATCTTCGATCTCTCCGGCAACACATGGAATAACCCTGATACCCCTTGATTCAAGCAACTGGAGCAGGAAGTCGCTGATGCCTCCACATACGAAGACATCGGTTCCCAGTTCAGACAGCCGTTCCACGCGCTCCGGCAGGTCCAGATCTCCTACCCCAATCTCTTCTCTGGTTTCTTCTCGCCCGGATTGAATGTGTACAAGCAGAACACGTTTACACCAGTCAAAGACCGGAGAAACCCGTGATTGGAATATGGGAATCGCTATTTTCATGGTTCATCCTCCTGACATTTGGTTTTGCATAGGTTGTGCCACAGTGGAGAGAAATCACGGTGGGCTCCCAAAACCCCTTGCAGGTCAATCATTTTGGACGACCCGCCAGAAAGAAGCGGCAATCGCTCAAGATCAAAAATGTAGGCATTGTGCAACCTTGAAGAGGAGGAAAGGGTTGCAAAATGCAACCAGGCCGAGTCCGATACATTCAAGGCTTACCCCTTACCTCGTCCTCATGGTGTCTGATCTACCCCCTTCATTCTTTTTATTCCTTTAACTTAAGGTACATATTTGATATAAATCAATAATGCTTGCATGTGTGAGGGATCTTGTATGACAGGAAAAAGCTCTAAGAAAAGCGAAGTGAAAACCGACACTATTTTGAATTGCGTCGCGGATGGAGTCTTCACGGTGGACCTTGACTGGAAAACCACCTCTTTCAATCGAGCCGCAGAGGAGATCACATCCATCTCGAAGGAAGAGGCAATCGGCCGACCGTGCTGTGAGGTTTTCCGTGCAAACATATGTGAAGGCGAATGTGCCCTTCGGCAGACTATGGAGACAGGTGTAAACATCATCAATAAACCCGTGTACATAATGACCGGAGAGGGCAAGCGCGTTCCGATCAGCGTGAGCACGGCACTTCTAAAGGATAAAAAGGGCCGGGTTGTGGGAGGCGTGGAGACCTTCCGTGATCTGACCATGGTCGAGGAGTTACGAAAAGAATTGCGCCGTCAATACACTTTTGAGGAGATAATCAGCAAGAGCCGGCGGATGCGCCAGATATTTTCTACTCTGCCTCAAATCGCGGAGAGCGAGAGCACCGTATTGATCGTTGGTGAAAGTGGCACGGGCAAAGAACTCATTGCCCGTGCAATTCATGGCCTGAGCCCGCGCCAGGAAGGGCCCCTTGTGGCCGTCAATTGCGGCGCCCTGCCTGACACACTCCTGGAATCCGAACTTTTTGGCTATGTGGCCGGTGCCTTCACAGATGCCAGGAAGGACAAGCCCGGGAAGTTTGCAATCGCTGAAGGCGGTACGATCTTCCTTGATGAGATAGGAGATATGTCTCCTGCCTTACAGGTGCGGCTTTTACGTGTCCTCCAGGAAAGAGAGTATATTCCCCTGGGCGGTACAAGGAGTATCAAAACAAACGTTCGGGTCATTGCTGCAACCAACAAGGACATAGATAAAATAACAAGAGAAGGGACGTTCCGTCAGGATCTTTACTATCGAATAAACGTCGTCAAGATTGTCCTGCCGGCCCTCAAAGACCGGAGAGAAGATGTGCCCTTGCTTGTGGAATACTTCATTGATCGATTCAACCGCATGCGAGGAAAGGACATCGCTGGAATTTCAGAGGAAGCCATGGCTGTTTTTATACAGCACGATTGGCCGGGAAATATCCGAGAGCTCGAGAACGTCATAGAGCATGCATCGATTCTGTGCAGATCGGGTTTAATCCATATCGAACACCTCCCCGAGAGCCTTGTGCCTGCCGATGTTGAGGACATACCTCCAGCAGGCACGACACTTGCAGAGATGGAAGCGAGATACATCTTGCAGGCCTTGAAGAGAAACCACGGCAAGAAGATTGCCACGGCGCGGGAGTTGGGTATCGACAAAACTACTCTATGGCGCAAGATAAAGAAGTATGGGATTGCTTAGGAGGGGTTTAGAATATTGAATATTTCTTTTGTGAAATTGATAGAAATTGATCAAAAATCAAGTAATTATCTGGCCTCTTTAGATAATCCATTGCTAAAAAAAGCTCTTGGTGTTTTGACTCATTTGGGAACTGGAGCCTTCTGGATACCTATATATGGCCTTTCTTTGATTTTCTTTCACAATGATTTTGCACAGCTTATATCCACCCTCATCCTTGCTGAAGTAATCGGATTGTTGACCATTATCATTTTAAGATACATAACCAAAAGGAAAAGGCCGGTTGCTAAATACAAGCCCTTTTTCCTTGCACCATGGAACAGATATTCATTTCCCTCTCATCATGCTCTGAGGTCGTTTCTGATAGCAGTTATCCTTGGGACAGATTTCCCAAACTTGCTGCCTTTTCTACTCGTTATGGCTGCCACTATTGGTTTCACTCGATTATATTTGTCAAAACACTATTTGTCTGACGTATTAGTTGGCGCTTTAATTGGAATCCTGCTGGGAATGGAGTCACCAAGATTGTTATTTTAAGGAGAAAGCCATGGGAGGTTTTAAAAAATTTTACAAGAAGACTTTACCCGACATGGCCATAACCTTTGTGAGCACCACAGTAAAAAATCTTCTTGCCAGAGATACGGTCAGGTCGGCCATCAGGGGCGAGGTGAGAAAGATCATCACGGGAAACAGGGAAAAGTTCTATCAAGAGGTGCTAACCGTTGATGACTATGCCGATAAGATCATGAAAATATTGAATGATAGGGGTATTTCCCCAAGATGTATTTGCATCGACGGCCTGCCTGGGAGCGGAAAGAGCACCCTCGGAAGGAGTCTGGCAAAGAGGACCGGCCTCAAATGGAGGACATTGTGTTGGAAAGAGCTAAATAAGGCATATCCGTTCAACGAGGGCAGAATTTACGAAAACATACGGCTTATCAGGACTCAAGACATAGATGATTTCGATATCATTATATATATCGATTGTGCGATGGAAGAGGCCCAAAACAGGGTGATCGACAGGGACAGGAATGCCGCTCTTGCCGATGTAGTGGACTTTTCCAGGATGAAAAGGATTGGAGACACCGCCTTTGAAATGCTGGACGGAGAAGAGATAAGAATAGAGGGGAGTCCTATCAGGATTAAGCTTAGGCCTGAAAAAGGATACAGGGATCTTGAGAATCTGAAAACCCGATTGGAAGCTAAAGGATTCGACGTGGAAGGATTTTCAAAAGAGGAATTGTTATTTATCTATTGTTATGAAAAGCCTCAGAGCGGATTGTCGCCTTATGTCAAATTAGGCGCATATAAGAATGAGATCTTATCCGGGATCTATACTGCCGTGAGTAAAGCCCTTGTTGCAAGATATTTGACATAAGCAATTCTTCGTATTTTCGTGCTTTGCGGCCTTCGCCTTGAGAAGAGGCGTGATAAATTTTTTGATTCCGGCTTGTCCGGGTTAGGATTTTGAAATGCGATTTGGTTCTGGAAAAGGTGGTTGGAGAGGCAAGTGTGGAAAGCACAAGGGTTTCCTTGGGGGTCGGAAGCGGCGAGGCTTTGAACCGTGTGGGCAACCCGCCAACTGTATCTGTCCTGAGTGCAGTACAACTGTGCCGCATCAACCTGGCGTTCCATGTTTTCAGACAAAATGTCCCCAATGTGGTTCACCTATGACTCGTCGTTTTTCCGTTGAAGAATAGCTTTTGGATAGTGCTGTGGAAAACAAACCCGACAAGATTGAGAAATTAAAACAGGGCCAAAAGATAGCTTTCATTACAACCATTGTGGCTTTCCTTGTGGCTGTGATGAAGGCCACTGTTGGTTATTGGTTTGACTCACAGATTTTAATCGCTGATGCTATTCACAGTTGCGCCGACCTTTTGAGTAATTTTGCTGCTGGATTTGGTCTTTGGTTAGCCTCCAGGCAAAAAACCGCTAAATTCCCTTACGGTTTGTATAAGGCTGAAACAGTGGCCTGTCTTGTCATAGGTGGGTTCATAGTTTTCGCGGGAATTGAGATATTTAAGGAAGGATTCGATAAGTTCTTACGACTGAGCCCTGTAAAAGGTTTTCCCATTTTACCCGTCAGCGCAAGTGTAGTATCTTCCGTTACGGCCTTTTTTATCGCAAGAAAGCAACTGACCGTTGGCAGGTCAATTGGATCCCAATCTCTCATAGCAAATTCTCGTGAGGCATTCTTAGATATTTTTACTTCACTGATCGTTTTAATGGGGATATTGTTGGCTTATGCACAGATCCCCTATGTGGAAGGCTCAATTATCATGTTGATTGCGCTTCTCGTCCTTAAACTCGGCGTTGAAAACATATGGTCATCTTTAATGGTTCTGATGGATGCAAACTTGGCCCCTGAGTTGCAACTTGAAATTGAGGAAAAGGTAAACCAAATCTATGGAGTCAAAGGGGTCAGTGAAGTAAAGATACGTCAGTCCGGTCCTTTCAAGATGGTCGAATGTATTATTGCAACCAGGCCTACGCTCTCCTTATACAAAGCACACGAATTAGCCGATAAGGTAGAAGATCTGATATCTAAAGATTACGACTCTATTGAATCGATCTTTATTCATGTGGAGCCCTTCAGGGAAGAGACTGTCTCTGCCATCATTCCTGTCCGAAATATAGATAGCCTAAATTCCAAAGTCCACGACCACTTTGCGCGGGCCCCATATTTTGTCGTCCTGAAGTTAAGTAATGACAGGACTGATATAGAGGATTTCTACTACAATGAATTCCTTGGCGAAAAAGTTCACATAGGAGTAAAGATTGTAAGAGCCATTATTAAATATAAAATAGATTTGGTGTTTACAGACAATATCGGCGAAATCTCGTTTTATATGCTAAAAGATAATCTTGTTGATATATATAAGGCCGAAGAGGGCATTTCAGTGAAAGAGATCGTAGAGCGTCACCACCTCAACCAGCTTCAACCTTTAACAAGCCCCACCCATTCAGTTGAAGAGTCTCAGGTGGCAAAGTAATTTCAGAGAATCGTTCACATGGATTTCCGTCTTGAGAATGAGATCCCAATGTCCGCACGGGAACTGTGGCGAATCCTGCATACACCCGAATTTGACGCATTTACAGCCAGAGAATACGAACTTAGGGCATATGAGGAACTTGAAAAACAGGTTTCGGATAACCTGATACACAGGCGGGTGCGCATTATCACCGGTACAGACCTGTCATATATCCCTTTGGGTCTGGCGCATAAGATCCTCGGCGATAATGAAATCATTTATGAAGAAATTCAGGACATATATCTGAATCGTTATGAAATGCATTGGAAGAACAAATGGATCGAACCATCATTGTTTAAAGATAAAATCCGAGTTTCCGGGATGCTGCGACTCATTCCCATTGATGAATGCCGGTGTAAGCGGATCAGGGAAATGAGTATACGTATTCTGATATTCGGAATTGGCCGCATACTGGAGGGAATAGCCGCTGAACAGGCAAAAAAGACAAGCGGAAAGTTCTCTCAAGTGGTGGATAGGTGGAAGTCCGAGAATGCCAAATGTGGCAGGTCGTGAAAGCGGGATCGTACTCAACGAAATAAGCGGTGGGAATTATTTATACATTCGTTTTATTTTTTTCCACACCCCCTTTCCCAACACGCCCGTTCGACCCATTCTATCTCCCGATTTCAATATCCTCTGGATAAGCTCCAAAACGTCTTGATCTCCTGCCCAATGTCTTTTCAGGATGTCAGGGTTACAGGTGTTCACAAGTGAATTTAACACATAGGCAGCCAGGGCTATGTCATCCGCAAAACCAATGACCCCTACTAACGCCTCCGGCACCAGGTCGAAGGGCGATACAAAATAGGCAATAGCAGCTCCCAGCTTTATCCTTTCCTTGACCGGCACCTCGTTGTCTATTGAAAGCTTACAGAGGAGATGAAATAGATCCGGAGCGAACATCAAATATTCCGCCCACTTGCCGGCTGAGCCGTTCTTCGTGCTCAACCATTGCCTCATACTGTATCTCAGGTTTTGATAAAAATCGTAGCTGTGCTGGTCCATCGAATCTCCTTTGAGTATTTCGCCTTTCAGGAACTTGGACAGGTCTGTTTCACGAACTTCTGGGTCTTTCTTTTCTAAAGCCTGCGTCTTCGCTTCACATAGATATGATCACCAGGCAACAGACCCGCTTCAGTCAAACGCGCCGATTCTGATCGATCTTATCATGGACACCTATCTTTTTCAACTCCTACTGCTTCTCCCCACGCCGACCCTACCGCCTATGGCCAGACATAGACCGCTTTCACCCGATTGCCCCTACCCTGGTAGACAAACTCTTTGCAAAAAGAACGGACAAGCCTGATCCCCCGGCCTCCTAACGCAGTGTCGTCCACAGGTTGTGACATGACTTTCTCATAATCGAAGCCGGGGCCGCTGTCCTCCACCCCAACGAAAAGCTTCCCCCCTTTGTTCTGCCGGATAAGTTCAAGATCTATCTTGATCCAGCCATCCTCAAGTGCCGCAAGCCCCCTTTCCCGAGCGACATGATATTCCTCAAAGCCTTCCGGGTCTTTTTTCATCTTGGAATCCAGACCGAGAACACCCCAGTCCAGGGCATTGGAAAATAGTTCCGACACCATAAGGTATATATTTTCCTTGTGATCACTAAGCCCTTTGTGAGCTTCCATAAGAATCTCCATCACATGAGGGAGCAACTCGTTTGTGCGCAGACTCTCAGGCCCCACTTCTAAAGACAACCTCCAACTTGAGGAACCCTCTTCAGGCCCGCCAATGGTTTTGCCGTTGAAACCGGAGGCAGCCTCTGCATCATATCGAATTTCTAACATTGCGATATCATCTTCCTGCACAGCACCTGAGCGAAAAGCAGCAAGACTGGAGCAGATCTCATCAAAAAGGGTTTCAGGTTCCCGGATATGGGCAAAGTGCTCCTCAAGGCGTTGTTGGCCGAACATCTCGCCGTCTTTATTCGATGCCTCTATCACACCGTCCGTGTAAATATATATGAAATCACCCTGAGCAAGTTCCACAACCTCCACGCTTCTGTCAAATTTGTCATTACTTACCACACCCAGCGGCAGGTGCGTGGAGGAAAGGCGCTTTTTTATGCCCCCCTGCCTTCCGATGATCATGGCATCGGGAAGACCGCCATTCCACACCGTGAGTATGCCACGAGTGTAATCCAATTCAATGAAACATGCACACAAGAACAGGCCCGTTGGAAGTACGTTCTTGAGCTTCCGGTTAGTCTCTGTAACGATCTTTTCAATGGAATGACCTTTGCCTGCCATCGCATAAAACATATCAGAAACAGGAATAGCACCTATGGCGGCAGAGAGCCCATGACCGGTAAAATCTCCAAGGAAAACGTACCGACTGCCCGATGGTCCCGTTGCGGTGAGAAAGAGATCGCCTCCCACGATATCCATCGGAGATAAAAGACACTTCATGTGTTTGCTTTCAATATGATCGGCATGTGCTACATTGGCAAATACCTGTTTGGCGATTTCATGCTCACGCTGCAACTGTTGATACAGAGATTCAAGTTCTGCGTTGGCCCTTTCTATGTCGTTTAAATATTCATCTAACTTCTTTTGGATCTCCTGTTTCTCTAACGCCTTCTTGATTTCAATTGCTAATTCATCATATTCAACTGGTTTTTGAATGTAACCAAAGGCGCCTTGCTTCAACGCGTCGATGGCCGTTTCCACTCCTCCGTGCCCGGTAATGATGATTACCTCTGTTACCTCTGATTTCTCTTTTATGTTCTTTAGCACCTCTATACCATCCATACCCGGCATCTTAACGTCAACAAGGGCGATTTCCGGTTTCTCTTTGTGAAAAATCTCCAGACCTTTTTCACCATCTTCAGCAGTAAATGTCTCATAGCCGTCCAGGCCCAGGATTTTCTTCATTCTATCCCTGATAATTTTTTCATCGTCAATAACCAGTACCTTGGCCATCATCAATCTCCTGTAGGCAGTAATATCCTAACCGTGGTCCCTTCGCCATCTTTACCTTCCACTTCAATCGTACCCTTATGGCTTTCGATGATTCCGTGGGTTATGGATAACCCCAATCCCATCCCTTGACCAACCTCTTTGGTCGTAAAGAATGGCTCAAAGATTCTCTCTCCTTGCTCCTCGGTGAGCCCGATTCCATTGTCAGTCACACGGACTTCCACAGATGGCGTTTCGGATGCTGAATGGTTGATTGTAGAGATATTGAGACGCTTTTTGTAATCTATAATCTGGTTTCCTTTCTCATCCAGGGCATCTCGGGCATTACCGATAAGATTTATCCACACCTGTTCGAGTTGATAAGGCTCACCAGTGATTTTCGGCAGAGCGGGGTCAAGCTCCAGCTTGACTTCGATCTCATGCAGGCGCAACTGTTCACCGAGAAGACTCAAGGCAGAATCGATCGTCTCATTGACATCTACCTCACTGAAAGTCAAGGTGTCCTGACGGGCAAAGGTGCGAATGTGCTGAATGATTTTCGACATTCTCTTAACCGACGTCTCAATATCCCTCAGACCTGACTCGATTTCCTCGTTGGTCAGTTTTCCTCTTTCCATCAGCTTGCCCAGATGTTTGGCAGTCAGCGATATGCCTCCCAGCGGCTGATTCATCTCATGTGCAAGTCCGGCCGACATCTCACCAAGAGTAGCTAATTTTGAGGTCTGGAAAAGTTGTGCCTGGGTCTGACTCAACTCTTTTGACCTCTCTTCGATTCTTCTTTCCAGTTCCTCATTCATCTTGGAAATAATTTCTGATGAGATCTTTAGCTCTCTATTTCTATATAAACGATCCCTGTTAAGGTTGATTCTCTCGATAGCCCTCTGAACTGCAAATAGGAGTTCATCCAGATTAATCGGTTTGGTCAGATAGTCCAACGCCCCGGCCCGAAGTGATCTTATTGCTAAGTCCTGATCTTTAAAACCGGTAACGACAAGCCCCTCAATATCCCGATAAAGCTTTTTTGCTCTCTCAATAACCTCAATTCCATCTATATCATCCATTCTAATATCAGTTATAACGACGTCAATCTTACTATTCTCTATAATATTTAGCCCATCCTTACCGTTATAGGCACCGACGACCTCATAGCCCTCTTTTTCCAAAACCCGTTTCAATCGTTTGACAATTTCCTCTTCGTCATCGATCACCAGAAGCCTATTCTTATAAGCAAGTTCTTCTCTCTCGGCTAATCTCTCTTGCGCCCTTCCCAATGCCGCTGCAAGTTCATCTATTTCTATAGGCTTTTCAATGTAGTCAATCGCGCCTCTTCTTAAAGACTGGATGGCAATCTCCTGGGTTCCCAAACCGGTGATGACGATGACTTCACAATCTGGCTTTTTTGCCTTAATTGTCTTAAGAACTTTAAGACCATCGATATCCGGTAGTTTTACATCAAGAATCACAATATCGATCTCTTCCTGGCTAAAAGTCTCCAGGGCAGTTTTGCCGTCAGCCGCCAGAAGCGCCTTGAAGAAATTTCTTTTCAGTTCCTTCTCTAATTGTTCCCGGATGATCTTGTCGTCATCAACAATAAGAACTGTTTTTGTCTTCATCGCCTTTGTTGCCCCCATTGCCTCCGAAATGCTATGACGCCTTGCACCTTTCCCCTCGGATTATTATCAGAACAGCATTTTCCTGTTCTTCCTCACGTACGATTCTCATTGGTGCTAATGTAATGTATGAATATTTGCCAGTACTTATCGTTTCTACTGTTCCGCTTAGGGCCGAGGAAAGTGTATTCACCGCAGACATTAAGGACTCATAAGAGAGGTCTTTAATGCCCATTTTGCCCACGCTTTTTACAAATTCCTCATCAACCTTTTCTGGCCGGTATTGAAGTGCCTGGGCGACATATCGATTCATATATACGATTGTCATATCTCTATTTAGAACAAGCAGGCCCATCGGCATCAAGTCGATTAACTTCTGGGCAAAATCCCTGGTCGATTTTGGGGCGCCGCGGCGAAGATCAATGAGAATCTGGTTTTTCAAACCGATGCAGCCTATAATCTCTGTTGCCAACTCAAGGTCGCGCGTGCGATATTTCAAGGCCCTTTCGGCTTGCAGTTTCTCTAGGCCCTTTTCCACCGAGAGTATTAACTGCTCCAGGTCAATTGGCTTCTTCAAGAAGTTGATCGCGCCGTCACGCAGGGCCTGAATGGCGGTGTCTTCGTCACCATGGCCGGTGAGAATGATCGTCTCAAAATCATCGTTCATACTCCGCATTTCGTGTAATGCCTGAAGCCCGTCCTTTTTCGGCATTTTGATGTCGAGTATGACAATGTCGATTTTGTTCACCTTGAAAAGACTGATTGCCTCTTCGCCGTCCGCAGCCGCAAAGACTTGCCAGCCCTCTTTTTCCATCTCCCTGGAAAGACGCTCTCTGATCTTATCTTCATCGTCGGCCAAAAGGAGCGCCGGCACAAAAGCTCTTTCCCTGAGTTCAACAATTCTCTCTCTTGCCCTTCCCAGGGCCAAGGTCAGCTGCTCCAGATCAAGTGGCTTTTCCAGATAATCCAGCGCCCCTTCACGAATTGCAGCTATGGCTGTTTCTGTTTCACCAAATGCAGTAATGAGTATGACCTGAACATTGGTTGAAAGGCGTCGTACCGTATGTATTACTTCCAGCCCATCAATATCGGGCATCTTCAAATCGCTAACGACAATCTCTGGAAGCTCTTTCTTGAAAACTTCCAGACCTGCCCGGCCATTTTCTGCCACCAAAACTTGAAAGCCTTCCTTCCGGATAACTTTTGCCAGTTGTTCCCTGGCGGTGTCATCATCTTCAATAACCAGAACCTTATACTTTTCCACTTGTTCCCTCCTTTGGTTATGTAAGGGGGGGGCAGGTCTACACCGGGCTGACCCCAACTCTACTTTAAACCGCAACCGGCAATATCACCCTGAACGTTGTCCCCTCATCGACCTTGCTTTCCAGTTCAATCCTTCCTTTGTGTTCTTCTATAATCTTACTTGATACCGAAAGCCCCAGACCTGTTCCTTCCCCAGGCTCTTTAGTGGTAAAAAATGGCTGAAATATCTTCTCCCTTAAATGCTCAGGGATCCCGCTACCGTTGTCCTTCACCTCTACCGCTACATCCTGTCGATCGTCGATTTTATAGGCTCTTATTTCAATTCTCTTGTTTTCTTTTCCACAACTATCTACAGCATTCCTGGCATTGGTAATCAGATTCATAAATACCTGCTCAAGACGGATCGGATTACCCATGACTTCCGGCAGATCTGGAGCTAATTCCTTTATGACTTCAATATTATGAGTTTTCAGTTGTTGCCCTAAAAGTTTGAACGGCCCTTCTATCAAAGTGTTTACATTAATAATTTCCTTGGGCATCCCTTCAGAGTGCCTGGCGTAAACCCTCATGTGGTCAATTATTCCCGCCATCTTATTCACCTGATTCACTATTTCAGTCAGGTCCTGCCCAATATTTTCTTCTTCAAACCGGTTTTTTTCTATATCCCTCAATATTGCCTGAGAGGTAATCTTTATTCCGTTTAAAGGCTGGTTCAGTTCATGCGTCACACCTGCTGTAAGTTCACCGAGGGCCGAAAGTTTTTCTGACTGAACTAATTGTACGGTAGCTTCCTTCAGTTCTTTATTAGCCTTTTCAAGTTCCCGTGCCTTATCTTCTAACTCATAGCTGGCCTTTTGCAGCTCCTGCTCTGCCTTCTTGCGCTTGGTGATATCTCGGTCGATGCCCCGGTAACCCAACAGATTTCCGGCTTCGTCAAGTATTGGCACGCCGCTCGACTCTAGCACCACCTGTGACCCATCCTTGTAAAGGCTAGTCTTCTCCAACTCCGCAAAGGGTTCGCGGGACTCAAGTATATCTCTAAACAATCCGGCTGCTCGCTTTGCCTCATCCGCGGGCATAAGATCGAATGGCGTCTTGCCTATGACTTCATCCGGTCCGTATCCCAGCAAGTCCTTGACTTTCGGGCTGGCATAGGTGTAGGCACCGTTAACGTCTACTTCCCAGACCCAGTCACTTGTGCTTTCGGTTAGACTCCGGAACCGCTCTTTGCTCTTCTGCAACGCTGCCAACATTTTCTCCAAATCTGCCTCGATCCGCCTGCGCTTGGCAATCTCCTGGCCTGCTTGTTCATACAACTGTGCATTCTCGATGGCCGTCGTCGCAAACGCGGCCAACGCCTCCAGCAACCCCAGGTCTGAAACGTCGAAGCGCCCGGCCTCTGTATCCACTACCTCAAGAACGCCAGTCACCTCCCCTTTGGCCCGTAACGGAATACAAAGGACTGAGCGCGTTTCCTCACCTGTTTGTTGATCCACCTGTTTCGAGTAGCGTGCGTCGGCCTGTGCGTCCGGTATGATCACGCTATCTCCGGATCGGGCGACCCAGCCGGCCACCCCTTCCCCTGATGCCAGGCGCCAGCCCAGTAATTCTTGACTATGAGGGCCAGTAGCATGCTGGCAGACCAGCCCGCCGGTCTCTGGATCGGCTAACCAGATCGTGCTACCGAGCACATCCAGCAAGTGGGGCACCTGATCCAAGATGGTGGCAAGCACCTGATCCAGGTGGAGGACGGAATTGACCGCCCAAGCGGCCTGGTTGAGCAACTCCAGCTCGCGGTTGCGCTGTCGTACCGTCTCCTCTACCCTCTTTCTTTCGGTGATGTCCCTGATGATTCCTATGGCGTGCCATTTCTCCTTTATTTTGACCGATGAAACAGAGAGTTCCATGGGGAATATGGTGCCGTCTTTTTTCATTGCTTCCAACTCGAGCGTTTTGCCAATGGTAGCCCCCTGGCCTGTCGTCTTGAACGTGCCCATACCCTTTCTATAGGCATCGTGATATTGTTGGGGCGCAAGAAGTATGTGCAATTCTTTACCCAGAGCTTCCTGGGCTGAATACCCGAATATCTCTTCTGATGCTTCATTCCAGTAAGAAATATTCCCTTCGTCATCCATCATCATAATCGCATCTTTGGCTGAAGCGGTGATGTGCCTGAATTTTTCCTCACTTTCCCGCAACGCCGCCTCTCCCTCCTTGCGCTCCGCAACTTCCTTCATGAGCAGATCTCTGGAGACAGTCGTGTTTCTGAGATCCGCGGCCATCTTGTTGAATGAAGCTGCAAGCTCGCCTATCTCGTCTTTAGATTCTATTGGTACTTTTATGTCAAGTTCGCCTTTTGAAACTTTTGCCGTGGCGTCAGCCAACTTTTGGATCGGCCCGGTTATTGTATTGGCAAAAGCGAAACATCCGACTATCGCTATCCCAACCAGTATGATTAGAGCGATCAAGAGAATTTTCCATAGATGAGCAATTGATTCAGCGCGATGTCCCAATCTGTATCCCATTATGGCTGTTCCCAATCGCCTCCCCTCTTTTTCCACGGGTGCGATGGCCTCGTATTTGTGCTCACCAGCCAAAAGAACATGAG
>JABXJX010000151.1 GCA_013375375.1 Desulfobacterales bacterium
AGTAGTCTGATTCATTTTTCTCAATAACACCATAAGTTCTTAAGATTTAAATACTGAGTTGTAATAAAGTAAATGAACAAAAAAAGGGAGGTAGGACAAAAAATGAAGGAAATGAAAGGTGTAGCGCCGGTAGCGATTGCAGTAGTGATCATAGTGGCGGTCATTGCGGCAGCGGCTGCATATTTGTACTTGAAACCACCAGAAGAAGAGGAAGAAGAAATAGCGGCTCTACGGTTTTGGCACTCTTACGGTGCGACAGAGTTAGCTAAAGCCGAGGTGCTCATAGCCGAATGGGATGAGGACCACCCGGACATCGAAGTAGAAATGGAATATGTGCCCTACGATATGCTCTTCCAAAAAATGGTAACCCTTCTGGCTGCTGGAGAAGTCCCATGTGACCTTGCTAGATACGATGTTGCCCTCACATCCGGGTTGGCAGATATGGGCGTGCTGATGGAACTTAGTGATCTCGCAGAAGCAGCGGGGGTAAGTGAGGACGATTTCTATCCGGGACCATGGGAAACGTGTGTTTGGGAAGGCGGTCTATATGGGTTGCCGTTGGACACCACTACCAGAATACTCTTCTATAGGAAAGACCTCTTCGAGGCCGAAGGAGTCAGTGTGCCTACGACTTGGGACGAATTAAGAAGCGTCGCCAGCCAACTAACGAAGGACCTCGATGCCGATGGTGTGACAGACCAATGGGGCTTTTTATATGAGGGTTACGACACATGGCACTTCAATTCTTTCCTATGGCAAGCAGGCGGGTCTGAGCTTAGCTCCGATATGAAGACATCCACTATAAACAACGACAAAGGTGTCGAAGCCTTACAATTCCTCTTGGATCTGATATATGTGGATAAAGTTAACCCGCCACCCGAAATATGGAAATGGCCAGTTGAAGCCCTCTCGACAGGAGAAACCGCTATGGGTCTGTCTGGTCCGTGGGGTTGGGCGTGCGCCCGAGACATATTTGGTTTGGATGTGGAAGCCAAGCTAGGGTTTGCGACCCTTCCAGCGGGGCCTGCTGGAGAGGCATCGGTTATCGGAGGCCAAAACTTAGTCATGCCAAAATTCACAGAGCATCCGGAGGAAGCGTTTGAGCTAGCCAAGTATTATACAAGCTATTACTACCAATCTGAAATGATGAAAGTTGAACAATTCCCGACTTTAAAAGCCGCCTCGGAAGCCGAAGTTATAGCCGGCAATCCGCTATGGGCAACGGTCGCAGAACAGATGGAAACGGCGAGAAGCAGAGTGATTCACCCGAAGTACGCCGAAATTAACGATATAACCCACAAGTATCTCGAAGAGGCGTTCGCACAACTGAAAACGGCGCAGGAAGCTCTAGATGTTGCAGCCGCGGAAATAAATGAACTACTGTAGGGGGGATAGCTTTTGAAGAAAGCTACTCCCTACCTTTTTTTGTTTTTGCCTTTCCTTTTTTTCGCAGTTTTCTGCCTTTACCCCATAATATGGTCTTTCCGGCTGAGTTTTTTTAAATGGGGGGTAATCACCGAGGAATTCGTTGGGCTGGGCAATTACGCGGTGGTTATAAAGGACCCGTACTTTTGGAAAGCTTTCGGGAACACCCTCATTTATGTGGCCACGACTGTAGTCGGGCAAGTGGCCCTTGGTTTGCTGGTTGCGGGCCTCCTTACCAAAATAGGCAAGGGAAGGAGTTTCTTCAGCACGGCGATCTACATACCAGTGGTCACAAGTTGGGCGGTAATCGCGGTAGTTTGGAAAATGATGCTGGCTCCAGATAGTTACGGTTTATTTAACTCCGTTCTCTTACAAACGAACATGATAAACTCCCCCATTCCGTGGTTGGCAACCCCATTAACAGCTAGATTTTCCATTATAGCTTTCTGCATATGGAAGGGGGTGGGGTGGGCAATGCTCATTTTTCTTGCCGCATTACACACCATCCCTAAGAGATTTTATGAAATGGCAAAAATAGATGGAATAGGTGTGCTAGGCAGATTTAGGAAGATAACCTTCCCTTTGATAAGTCCAGTGATAGGGATGGTGTCGGCCCTCTTGTTAATTGGGGCGTTTAACATTTTTCCGCAGGTTTACGTGTTAACCGGGGGGGGACCATTGGGGGCCACCGAATCTCTCCTCACCCTCCAATATAAGGAGGCCTTCTCTTTTCTCCACTTCGGTTACGCGTCTGCGATGGGCTACATTCTAGTGCCGATAATTTTGTTCGTATCAATTTTGCAAATAAAGGCAATAAGCAAACGAGTTGAGTACTAGGAGATGAGAATATGAAAAGAGAAATTGTTTATCGTGCCCTCATCTATGCTATTCTATTGATTGCCGTAGTTATTATGATTGGGCCATTTTGGTGGATGATTACTACTTCATTTAAACCTCCAGGCGAGATTTTTACTTACCCTCCACCCATCCTCCCGACAGAATTTACACTTTCGAACTATGAATTCATGTGGACCGCAGCGCCCCTCGGTCGATTCTGGCTTAAT
>JABXJX010000152.1 GCA_013375375.1 Desulfobacterales bacterium
ACCTCGGGGTCAGGTGCTGAGCAGCAGCTGACCGGTTGGGGACCAACCCGGACGGAGTTTTTAAACGGGGGGCTGTGCAAATGGCCGCAGGCCCCGGATGAGCACCAGGCGCACCTGCCTGTTTTCTCGATACCATTTCTTCATTTCTTGGACTCCTCTGGAATAAATGAAACCAAACGCCACCCCTGCGGTTGAAATCTTGTTAGATGCCATTGACATACCCTGATTACACTACGGCCATCAGTCATTGTCGCAATGGCTTTGTTTTTACACGAATCACAAGTCAACCGAATTCTCCCTCCATTCCTTCACGAGCTGCTTCATAAAATCTACCCCGGCTTCGCCGATTTGATTTACTATGTGTCCCAGGAGAGCGAAACCCGGGCAATCTTCACAGTCGTCGGCGTCGCATGGTTTACAAATTTGGGAATGCAGCTCTATGGTTAGGTCGACAGTGCTGTATCGCTCGAGTACATGACCGATCAGGCCAAGTGCCTTAGTAGTAGATATAGACATTACCCCCCCTTAATTATTGACTTGACTTTTCCCACCTATTCCACTAAAATGCAACAAGCCACTGCAGTATCAAGCGGCAGTATGTAGAATGGACCCGCCTCCAGGGCCATTCTCAGGGTAGCTAGTCCATTACGCTCACCGGTCCGCATAAACGCTGCTGGTTTATACTAGCGTATACTGAGCGTAGATGTCAAGTGATACTTGGGTACTTGCTCAAGTCATCTACTAAGTGCTAGTCTGACCAACAAAGTCTGAGTAGGTGCCCTGTTGAGCTTAGGACAGAGAATCAAAAATAGCAGAGAAGCCTTAAGAATCACCCAGCAAGAGCTTGCTGAAGCCCTTGGGGTGACTCCACAGCATATTTCAGGTATCGAGCAAGAAAAAGGCGATCCCTCTTTATCCATCCTTCCACGACTGGCCGAAGAGCTGGGGGTAACCACTGACTACCTATTGTCCGGAAAGGATGGTGTTATCACGGACACCATACCGGCAATAAAAGCGGATAAAAGGCTTACACTCAAAGCAAAGAAACTACTCATAGGCTTGGCAGAGGAGCTGCGGACCTTGTCGCCTCCAAGCCCTTAGTGCTTAGAACGGTTATTGCATCCCGCGGTTGCCAGGAGCTGACCGGTTGGGCTCCGACCCAGCCAAACTATTTCTAGGCAAATACTTCACCGGTGAAAACGAAGCCCTGTAATCGAAATCTAGGTGGCGGCTTCCCTGACCCTTCCATCTAGTTTTCCCGCTTTCTGCTCTCAAATCGCCGTTTCAGGCGAAAATGAGGTCAAATGCCGGTCAACCGATAAATTCCACGCACCAGGATCGAAATCTAGGCGTTTTTCAGAGTGGCCAGTGTTTTTATACCTTGGTGGCCACGCCTGACAATGAGCGGCCGCTCCTGGATGTTACTTAAAATAATATATTATCAATATATTATCAAGAGTCAAAAAAGAATGCGGACAGTTGTCCGCATTCTTTACGCTAAGGTGAGCGATCGCTCCTGTCATGTACATGACAACTGAAAATAGGGAAGGACGAAACTTTATGCCAGATGGGCTTTTGCCCATTCCTCTGTTCGCCGTTTTCGCTCCGCCATTTCTCGTTCCTTTGACCCTAGTCCATAGACATATCTTAAAGTCTGCAGCCATTCGGGTGTAACTTTTAAGCTATCAGGCATGTACTGCGGGAGTAGCCAGCCAGCAGATACGCCTTGCCTCTGATACATGCCATAATACGGTTGCCGGACTACCAAGCCCAGTCTCTCCAAGCCCCTGAGTGCCCTGTTAATGCTTGTCCTGACTGTATGGTAGTTGGGCAAAACTTTCAATCTCTCAAGGTGCTCCTGGTATCTACTATGGATCTCCTCACCTGATAGGCTCAGCATATTGCGGCGGATCCACCGATGATAGCGTTTCTTCTCAGTAAGGTATGCCTCAACCTCTGGGTGCAGTGCCATCACTATCTGCCGCGTTGACATCCAGGGGAATTTAGGTAAAGATTTACCTTGCTCTTCGAGGAGCTGAAGGATCTTTCTCTGCTGCTTACTTTTTCCTTTTCCCATTTTTGTAAGTGTATCACGGTAAGGGTAAGAAAAGAAGTCGGGGTGGGGCGTACGCCCCATTGGCACCGAGGGTTCGAATCCCTTCACCGGTTCGAAACCGGTAATCTAGCTACCGGAGGAAGGTGCGGAACTTTATGTTTAGTGCAGGTTTCGGGCCTGCGGGTTTTAAGGAAAGGTTAATTCGATCTTCTCTAACTCCTCCTGGCTCGGAAGCCCTTCCTTCTTCAATGTCTCCTCCGAAGCCGGGTAGCGGCCGAATCCTTGCTCTTTCTTCCAATCTGCTGCCCTCCTTACTTTATCTGGTATCTGGTGCGGATGAAGTTCATTGGCAAGATATACATCCACGTAGAACGGGGTACACTCCTTT
>JABXJX010000024.1:0-650 GCA_013375375.1 Desulfobacterales bacterium
TCTTCGCAGGTTTCTTCTTTGCGACTTTCTTCTTCGCGGGTTTCTTCTTCGCAACCTTCTTCTTTGCGACTTTCCTCTTTGCGGGTTTCTTCTTTGCGACCTTCCTCTTTGCGGGTTTCTTCTTTGCGACCTTCTTTTTCGTTACCTTCTTCTTTGCGGGAGCCTTTTTTCTAGCCTTAGCCTTGGCCTTTGGTTTTCGTTTCTTGGCGGCTTGAGCCTTCTCCAGCTTGTCCGTCTTTTTCGCCATCGCTTCTGTCTTTGTTGTCAGGGCTTTAACTTTTCTGGCTAAATCTTGCAGATCCTTCTTTAACTGTTTCATCTACGCCTTCCTCCTTTTCCCTTGGTGTTAGTTTCTTTATAATCGATTTTTTTCTTAAGTTCCCGTCCACATTTACAACAATAAATATTATACCTGTTTAAAAACAAAATCGCAAGAGAAATCTGTCTCTCATACGTTATCTTGGATTAACTTTTGCCCTTGCCCAAACAGGCAGGTTCGCAAATAGCCTCTGAAAAAGCTGTCAAGGGGCATCTTTTTTTGAATCGGGTCAAATCTCATCCTGCTTGTAAGGGGCAAAAAGCTCGGGTTTCACAGATCAGGCACACGTATACGCTATCTACAAGCAAACAAGCCCCTATTGTAAGTGGGT
>JABXJX010000024.1:660-23738 GCA_013375375.1 Desulfobacterales bacterium
CATGTTGAATATGGTGCCGTCTTTGAGGCTACCAGGTTACATCAGTGACCCGATCTCAAAAAAAGATCCCCCTTGACGGCCTGCAAACACAACAAGACCTCATATTTGCATTCGTGGGATTTGGGCAACAGCCCGTTAAGATGCGACCCTATCTATTGTAATTTTGATCAGTTATCCTGGTCAGACCCCCGTTGCAATATCAAATCGTATCCAGGAAACGCCGCAAAGACTCTTTCCACGGCATGGGTTCGTAGCCGCTGGATAATGTAAAGGAAGTCGTGTCAAGGACCGAGTATGCAGGACGCTTGGCTGGGCGCGAAAATTCTTCACTCACGGCAGGCTCGATCTGATTGGAGAGCCCCTTTGTCTTGAGGATCTCTTTTGCGAATTCAAACCAGCTTATGCCGGCTCCTGTTCGATCCGTAAAGTGATACACCCCGAACTTGCCCGAGCTGATCAATTGCATAACGCCTTGTGCCAGATTCACGGTCCAGGTAGGGGACATGCGCTGATCCTGTACGACTCTCAAAGGCTCCTTGTTTTTCGCAAGCCGCAGAATCGTGTACACAAAATTGTCGCCATGCTTGCCGTACAGCGAACTTGTGCGAATAAGATAGTAGCGGTTCAGGATCGATTGAACAAATACCTCCCCTGCCCTCTTTGACTCCCCATAGACACTGATCGGATTCGGCTCATCATCGGGCAGGTACGGCCTAGTGCTCTTGCCGTCAAACACATAGTCCGTGCTGAAGTGACAAAGCACGCTTTTGAATTCCTCACAGGCAAGGGCCAATTGCTGCACCCCGTACGCATTGACATGAAATGCCGCCTCCCTGTTGGCCTCCGCATCGTCAACCAAGGTATAGGCCGCGCAGTTAATAATAATGTCCGGCCTGACATTGCTCACAAGATCAAAGAGCTGCTCTTTGTTTGTGATGTCCACTTCGTTTATATCAAAGAAAAAGGTTTCGTGCTCCGCTTTGATCAACGGAATCAAGTCCTTGGCCAACATGCCTTTAGAACCTGTAACAAGGACTTTCATTATTTGCTCCAAAACCCCTTGCTCTCCCGAAACAATCTCTCTTTAAGAGGCTTCCACCACCATTCATTATCCTTGTACCAGGAAATGGTCTGTTCAATTCCATCTTTGAATGCCACTGTCTGCTTCCAACCCAATTCGCCTTTGATTTTCTTATTGTCCAAGGCGTAGCGCAGGTCGTGTCCCGGACGGTCAGTGACAAAGCTGAGATACGATTCTTCCTTGCCAAACAGGGCTAAAACCTCTCGCGCCACGTCAATGTTTTGTTTTTCGGTCTCACCGCCGACATTATATGCCTCGCCTGGTTTCCCCTTTTCCATTATCAAGTCAATTGCCCGGCAGGTATCTGTAACAAAGATCCAATCCCGGACATTCAAGCCCTTTCCGTAAATCGGCACGGGTTTATTTTCCATAAGGTTTGTTATCATGAGGGGGATGAATTTTTCCGGAAACTGATATGGACCATAATTGTTGGAGGGCCTTGCTATGAGGGTCGGCAGCCCGTAAGTCTCAAAGTATGCCCGCACAAGGAGATCTGCTCCGGCCTTGGTGGCGGCATATGGAGAGTTGGGACGAAAAGGGCTTTCTTCGGAAAACAAACCGTCTTCTCCAAGCGTGCCGTAGATCTCGTCCGTTGATATGTGGACGAATCGGAACGAGGAATCCTTTGAAAGTGTATCCGTCCAGTACTCCCTGGCCCTTTCAAGGAGCACGTGAGTCCCCACTACATTTGCCTGAACAAATGCCTTGGCCCCTGATATTGATCGGTCCACATGAGATTCCGCGGCAAAGTGAACCAATGCCTGAATATTGTTCTCTTGAAGGAGAGACAGGATCAAATCCTCGTCCGCGATATCGCCGCGGACAAATTGATAATGCGGATCATCCTTTAAAGACTTTAGATTGTCGGGGTTGCCTGAATAGGTGAGCTTGTCCAGATTGATGATCTCAAGCTCGGGATGGGCACCGCGCATGTAGTGTATAAAATTGGCGCCGATAAACCCGCAACCACCGGTTATCAAGACTGCTTTTTTCATAACGATATCCTAACCCGGATCCGCCGCAGGCGGAGAACCAAAAAAAGAAAAATTATCACGAAAACACGAAAGTACGAAAACACGAAAAAAGATTTAATAACACATAAGAGAGGCGTGATTATCTTTTAAAATTTTCTGCCGAAAAAAACACGAATTTTGGAACTAACGGACTAAACCTCAACGATATTGTTATCCCCGATCAGCAGGCGCAAGGCGCTACTGTGATTTTGCGGATGAACCACCCTGGCTTCCCGGCCGATCAGGCTGTCTTCTAATCTGGCTATGTTTTCGATGCGGCACTCGTCGAGAATCACGGAATGCTCGATTGCTGAATTGATTATATGCGTACCATGGCCGATCGTCGTGTAAGGCCCGATGAAAGAATTAACAATCTCACATTTTTTTCCGATAACCACAGGGCCACGGACGGTGCTGTTTATGATCTTGCCCGTCTTTTCCAAACGGACACGCCCGGAAACCTTGCTTTTGCTGTCTACTTTTCCTTGTATATCGCGTTTGATATAGTCATCCAGCACAACTGTGTTGGCTGCCAGGAAGTCATCCTTTTTCCCTGTGTCAAGCCACCAATCTTCGAGTATCTCTCCCTTTATTGTTCCGCCCGAACGCATCAACTCCTGAATGGCATCCGTGATCTCAAGCTCTCCTCGCGCAGAAGGTTTGATCCGCTTAATAGCTTCGTGGATGCCGGGCGAAAAGAAATAAACCCCTACTAAGGCCAGGTTGGAAGGCGGGACCTTGGGTTTTTCCACAAGCTTTGTAACCTGCCCCTTTTTATTCAATACGGCCACGCCAAAGGCCTGCGGGTTGTTTACCTCTTTAAGAAATATGAGCGCATCAAGGCTGGCTGAATGAAAATCCTCTACAAACTCTTTGATCCCCTGGGCAAGGAGATTGTCCCCAAGATACATCACAAAGGAAGAGTCGCCCAGAAAAGGGCGGGCTATCTTTACCGCATGGGCCAATCCAAGGGGTTCTTCTTGCGGGATGTAAGTGATTCGCACCCTCCAGCGGCTCCCCTTGCCGAGAAATCGGCGAACATCGTTTTGCGTCTCCGGGGAGACCACAACACCCACCTCTTTTATGCCCGCGTCCTGGATGTGCCGCAACACATAACCAAGGATCGGTTCGTTTGCCACCGGAACAAGCTGTTTGGGCATGGTATGGGTAAGGGGCCTGAGTCTGGTTCCCTTGCCGCCGGAGAGTATCAAGGCTTTCATGGAATCACTCCTTTTGTTTTTATTTTATCCTGCATAAATATACTAAGTACCCAACATCACAGAAAGGGCGCAATGATGTCTTTTCCGGAATGACGTCTAACAACCCCCAGACGTCCGGAATGACTCGTCTTGGAGTAGGCATCCAGGTCTAAGGACGATCTTGCCCCTTTAGAGAGCTGGTGGTACCCAACAACGGCAATCATGGCCGCATTATCAGTGCAAAGCTCGGGGCTCGGGATGTGTACTGTAATGCCGGCCGCCTCCCCTTCTTGTCTAATCCGCTCACGAAGCCTGCTGTTCGACGCCACCCCCCCTACCAGGGCGATGTGCCGGCACCCCTTGGCCTTTGCGGCTGAAATCCCTTTGTGAACCAGAACGTCAACCACCGCTTCTTGAAACCCGGCCGCAATATCCGGAATACTCCCTGAGTCCGTTTTTTCACCCTGTACGTAACGGGCCACTGCTGTCTTGAGTCCGCTGAAGCTGAAATCAAACCCGTTCTTGTCAAGGAATACCCGCGGGAAGCGTATTCGCTCGGGATCTCCCTGTTGAGAAAGCTCATCAATGACCATACCCCCTGGGTATCCCAAGCCGAGGAGCTTTGCCACCTTGTCAAAGGCCTCACCCGCGGCATCGTCTCTGGTTTGGCCCATATGCTCAAACTCCATTGGCCCTGCCACATAATAAAGGTTCGTATGCCCTCCTGAGACCAGGAGCGCCACAAAAGGAAACGACGGAGGGTCGGGTTCGAGGTAGATTGCAGCAATGTGCCCTTGCAGATGGTTGACCCCTGTCAGGGGGAGCCCCGTGGTATAGGCAAAGGCCTTGGCAAAGGAGAGTCCCACTAAAAGCGCGCCAACCAGGCCGGGTCCACAGGTGACGGCAACCCCGTGAATGCTCTCCGAATCCGCGCCAGCGTCCGCCAGGGCCTTTTCAACGACAGGAACGATCTTTTCCATATGTTTCCGGGATGCCAGCTCCGGTACAACGCCGCCGTAAGGGTGGTGGATTGCCACCTGTGACCATATCACGTTCGACAAGATGGTGTCTCCGCCGGAGATCACGGCAGCGGCTGTCTCGTCGCAAGAGGTCTCGATTCCGAGGATTAAGTTGTGCTGTTTTGAATTTTGTATTTTGGCCATTAACCTTAGCCTGCTCTTCTTACGTTTTGAATTGAAAATTACTAACGAGAAACTTTTGTTCCCAACATTGGTTTGGGGTCATGATGTCTTTTCTTTCGTTCCAAGTCTCCCGGGCTGGTGTTTTTTGTGACTTATCTACGGGGGCATTCTTTGCCCCCTCCGCATTCTCCCGCAAGCGGGAGCTGCGGTCTCCCCCACAGATAAGTCACAAAAACACAGCGCCCTAACGCCAGTCACTCCAGAAAAGACATCATGACCCCCTATCTTATGATGTCGAGTAGTTAATGTATTTTTTAGTAATATGACAATAGGCCATGGAGATTACAAATATTCGCAACAGACTGAAAAATCAAGGTATAAAGGAACATACCTCTTTTTTTTCTTACAAAAACCGGAAAATTACCCATATCCCGATATTGGAGTATGGCCTTTAATGCATTGTAATTTCAAAGTATTATTCTCCGGCCTTGCCTGAACCGCAAAAGCGAGCGCTAACCCTGCAGCTTGCTGCGTGGTTAGCGAGCGAATCTAAAAATGACAGACTTCCCTACGGTCGAAGATCCCTGTCCGCCTCAGGCGGACTGCAGGGATATTCAAAATTCAACGGAAATATCTTGTACCGGGGATTTTTTGAGTATTGATTCTTAGAAGAGTTTTGTTTATAAGGATCAACGTAAAATTAAAATGGGGGGTAATAGTGAGACCAGCGGGCAATGGTGAGAATTGACAAGTCGCAGGAGGGAGGAAACATTATGAAAAAAGGAAAGCTTGGGATCAATGGATTGGGGCGTATCGGTAAACTATCCATCTGGCAGCATGTGGGGCGGAAAAGCTTCTCGGAGATCGTGGTGAATGCCGGCCGACAGGTGGGCACAAGTCTTGAGGATGTGGCAAGGGTTATTGAAAAGGATTCTACTTACGGAAGCATCCACAACTATCTGCATGGATACACGTCAGGACGCTTGATTGAGAATCTGGACGAAAAGTCAGGTTCCATGGTAATCGATGGAGTTCCGGTTACGATCCTGCGCGAGGCACGTAATCCAAAAGAGGTCCCGTGGAAGTCATACGGAGTGGATGTGGTGGTGGAAGCGACAGGCCAGTTTACAGATCCCACGCAACCTGAAGATGCGCCAAAAGGTTCTGTCCGCGGTCACCTAACTGCCGGGGCAAGAAAGGTGATCGTAACGGCCCCATTCAAGATTAAAGACAAGAGCGCCCAAATGCCCGAGGACGCGGTTACAACCGTCATGGGAATCAATGACAATGACTATGATCCAGCTACACACCAGATCATATCAAACGCATCTTGTACAACCAACTGCCTGGCCTATATGATCAAGCCCCTGTTGGATTATTTTGGCTTGGACAGGATTTTGACTGCTTCTATGGCCACCGTGCATGCGGCAACGGGTTCACAGCTCGTACTCGATCGGGCGCCAAAGGCAGGAGTCTCTGACCTGCGACGCAACCGGAGCATCTTGAATAATATCATATTAACGACCACAGGGGCGGCCAAGGCGTTGGCGCTGGTCATACCAGAGATGAAGGAGATCGGTTTTGTGGCCGAATCGGTCAGGGTTCCTCTTTCAACAGGCTCGCTCATCATCCTATCTATCGATATTCAGGATACTCCCGACCAGGAGCCCACTAATCGCGACCTGATCAATAAGATCTATGCGGATGCCGCAACAAGCAACAAAAAAGGATATGTTCAATATTCAGACGAGCAAAACGTCTCTTCAGACATAATCGGCCACCCATTGGCCGCAGCTATTATAGAAGGAAAGGAGACCGACACCCGAACAGCGACCATATCGTTTGATCTTAAACAGCTTAAGGGCTATTCAAAGGAGATAGAGGACCGCCTTGGCCGGAGCGTGATTGAGATTCCCGTGACTAAGGCGGTAATATACGGGTGGTATGATAACGAGATGGGCGGGTATGTCCACACGCTCACGGATCGAATCGTGAGCATAGCTTCCATGTTGGATTAGTGTTTGTTGTGTTTAATAATGGAACCCTATAATAACCTTAAAAATACGATATTAGGCATTAATCAGGAGCTACGCCTGCTTATACGTAAAGCCGCATCCATTAACGGCCTGCCTCATCATACCCTCAACGCATGGAAGACAACCACAAGCCGAATTCATAGACAACTCGCCGAGGGGATGGTTCGTGTGGCTGTGGTCGGCTCCATCAAGTCAGGAAAGAGCACCCTGATTAATTCCCTGTTTGGAGGTGATTATCTCAAGAGGGGCGCAGGGGTTGTTACTTCAATTGTAACCAGGATACGACCAGGGGATTCTATAAAGGCCAGGCTCAAGTTTAAGACCTGGGATGAGATAAACTCAGAGTTGAACCAGGCATTGGTCCTGTTTTCTGCCGCTCATTTGGATACTGATGAGAGGGATTTCGACATAACACGCGAAAAAGACCGAACTCGGCTACAACAAAATCTCTCCGTACTTAACAGGGACCAACTTATCTCCGATGGTACCCGTGATCCAAACAGCGTGCTCATCACGGAATATTTGAAGGGATACGACCGCTCTAAAGGACTTGTCTCGTTTGAACCAAGTACTCACACCTTTGAAGAAGAAGATTTTTACAGGCAGAAGGATTTTGTGGGAGATCAATCACTGGCTATTTATTTGAAAGATGTTCTCCTGGCCCTTATCACCCCCAAAGGGTTTGGAGAAAACATTGAGATCGCTGATTGTCAGGGAAGCGATTCCCCCAACCCTTTTCATCTTTCCATGATACAAGACTATCTCCTCCAGACCCACCTCATCATCTATGTGTTGAGCAGTCGTACCGGATTGCGCCAGGCAGACATCAAGTTTCTCACCATTATCAAGAAGATGGGACTTTTGAAAAACATATTTTTCGTCCTCAACTGTGATTTAAGTGAGCACGAGAATCTAACGGATTTGACCGGGCTCATAAGCAGAGTGCGTGATGAACTCAACTTGATTTTGTCTGACCCGCAGGTCTTTACCTTCGCAGCGCTTTACAATCTCTTTAAGGATCTTGAGCACAAAGAAGGGGCTCTTGCTCGAAAAGACCTCTTGCGACTCGAACAATGGCGGGAAGACCTGAACATGGCGGCTTTTTCAGATCAGGAGACAAACCAATTCTTAAAGGCCGTGGTGCGCAAGATATCGTTAGACCGTTTTGAGCTGCTTGTACGGACAAATCTGGAACGCATCTCAAGCGTGGCTTCCAGTATGCGGGATTGGGCTCAAATCAATCACGATCTGTTGTGTAAGGATGCCGGTAAGGCTCAGGCGGCGTTTGCGGAAATGGATAAGAGACGAGAGGCGTCCGATCAGGTAACTTTACTGATCAAGGATACCCTCGATGGGACAACCAGGAAGTTAAAACAAGATCTGGCGGACAATGTTGAGCGTTTTTTTGACCTTCAGCACGGTGACACGGTTCAGGAGATAATCCGATTTGTGGACTCCTATAACATCTCAATCAAAGATTACGAAAAAGAGCTTGAGTCTTCCGGCTTTCTGCCCACGCTGTACCGGATCTTCCAGGTCTTGCGTGAGGCGACTAACCGTCATATAGCAGAATCGATCAACCCGAAGCTGGTCGATTTTGCCCGCCTTGAGGAAAAAAAGATCAAAGAAGTCTTCGACCAGGTGTCCGGACCTTACAGTTTGATGATTCAGGATGCCCTTGATCAGTATCGGCGGGCTGTGGAAAAGCTTGGGATCAGAGTAGAACAATCTCCTTTCAAGAGTATTCGGTGCCCGGACATCGCCTTGGTTAAAAATGATACGCACCTTAGTATTCCTTCCCTTGTCGCGACCATGCAATACTCGGCTCGAATCAAGACCGAGGCCATCCTTAGGCTGGGGTTTTACAGTACATTAAAGGGGGTCCGGAAGCTGTTAAAGAAAAAGACCGAGAGGGAATTGGACAGCGCTGTCCGCTCTCTGGATGACAGCGTCCGGAGAATCAAGAAACAGATCCAAGAATCTATAACCGCCCATTTTATGGACTACAAGGAAAACTTTAAGTATCAGTATCTCTTTAAACTGGTCGATGCGGTATCCGGCAATCTATATGAAGTCCTTGTTGACAGGACGCGGGCCTTTACAGGGAACTTATCTGATCTGAGTGTCTTGATCGAGAACAAACGCGTGTCCAGAGACCGGATAGTCAATGAATTTGTCTCAGTTGAAAAATCGGTAAGCGCTCTGCTTGATCAAATCAGGGAGGCAAAAGGATTTGTGGACAACCAGTCAACGACTCAACTAATCTCTATTTAAACGTTCCTTTTGGTATGACCACGATACCGCGAGGCGTAACCTTAAACCTTTTTCGGTCCTCTTCCGGGTCGTATCCGATTTCAGTATGAGATGGTATCTTGTTGCCCTTGTCGACTATCGCCTTCATGATTCTGCAATGTCTGCCGATTTCCACGTCAGACATGATCACCGACTCCCGTACTTCCGACCAGCTCCTTACAAGAACATTATGGGAAAGCACTGAATTCTTGACGATACCGCCACTGACAATAGAGCCGTGTGATACGATAGAGTCCAAGGCCATGCCGGTTCTGTCTGAATCCGCATCATCGAAGATCGTCTTGACGGGCGGGTATTGCACCTGAAATGTCCTGAGCGGCCATTTAGTGCCGTACAGGTTGAAGTTGGGGTCCACGCCAGTCAGGTCCATGTTCGCATTCCAGTAAGCATCCAAATCACCAACATCCCGCCAGTAGGAAGAATCCTGTATGCAGGGCTCAAGGACGCGTACACGACTTCCGTCCTTTTTAATCGTATAGACAAAATCCTCAACCCTATTCTCTCTCTTATACGGAAAGGCACAGAGGGAATACTTTTCCAATGCCATGGGAATGATGTCCCTGCCGAAATCGTCTTTATCGATGGACCTCAATAGATCCAGCAGCACCTGGGCCTTGAAGATATAAACCCCCATAGAGGCGAGGACATAACGAGAATTCCCGGGCATAGGTTCCGCGGATTTGGGTTTTTCCTTGAAACCGGTGATACTGTAATCTCCTGCAACCTCCACGATCCCAAAACGGTTGGACAGGTGTGCGGGGACCTCAATAACCGAAATAGTTATATCCGCACCTTTTGCTTCGTGATAGGCCTTAAAACCGGTATAGTCCATCTTGTAGACATGATCGCCTGAAAGGATGAGCAGATGTTCGGGGGATTCGCGTTCTATGAGGTACAGATTTTGCCGGACCGAATCCGCCGTGCCGCGGTACCAGTCTTCGCCCACACGCATCTGCGGATGCACGATCCTCATATAGTGACCCAGGGCATAGCTGAATATGTTCCAGCCCGCCTCCAAGTGCTCCACGAGTGACTGGGCCTTGTACTGGGGTAAGACGATGATTTTGTAAATGTTGGAATTAATACAGTTGCTTAGGGTAACATCTATGATGCGATATATACCCCCAAACGGAACTGCGGGCTTTGACCGATCCCGTGTCAAAGGATCAAGACGCTCCCCTTTTCCGCCGGCCATCACAAGGGCTATGACGTCGCGCATCCTTACCCCCCCTTCAAGACATCGATCATTGTAAATACACGTCCCTTTGCGCCCTGATCGATTCTTTTGGCCAGATAATGAATCGCATCCACCGTACCCCCGGCATATATCTCCCGACCATTGACATTGTGGGTAAATTGAACAAACACGGTACCGTCTTCTGAACAAAGGGAATATGTGTGCCAACCGTGCCCTTTCAAGTAGGCCTCCGGGATACCCCACTCGGACCGCTGAACCTCCGGATCACGCTCCATCGTGATCTGATCCTTGGCAAAAGGGACGCCCAATTGGTTAAAATAACCGACCATGGCCTTGGCCGTCCCGCTGGTATCGGCCTTTCCTTGCTGATGACTCTCCTTAACCTCCAGGCTATATCCTTTAAACACATCAGGAAAGGTCTCGGCGGCATATTCCATCATGGCCTGGAAGGCCACAATCTGTTTGGCCATGTTGGGAGCAACCACAGCGGCTATACCGGAGTTTTGTACTGTCTCCACAAGGCGTTCCCTGTCGCCGCCGGTTGTGCCCATAACAAAAGGGAGGCTGTTTTCGCAGTAAAAAGCGGCATTATCGTTGACAGCACTCGGATGGGTGTAGTCCACACAGATAACCATACCTTCCTTTTTGAGAGATTCTACCAACTCCTGTCTCTTGTCCGGCCTGATTAATCTTATGGTTTCAGAATTGACTTGCGTTTCAGTCGCTTCAATCTCAGGCCCTGTCAGGGCATATGGGATGAGTTTCAGGCTGCTGTCTTGCAAGATGTGTTCGGCTGCCTTGGTTGCCATGTTGCCGGGGAGTCCATTGACCATTACCTTAATCGGGTCCATGATGCATCTCCTTCTGAGACCTTTGAAAAACGCCCTCTTTATTGAATATTTTCCAAAGGTCTCATCGTTCGGGTTGATGAGTCAAAGACAATCATGGAAACACGGAAGGAAAGCACAAAAGAAACGAGCAATAGATGGGAAATTTGAACTCACTTAATTTCGTGTTTTCATACTTTCGTGCTTTCGTGATTAATTCCCATATCACAAACGAGGGGGATATTCAACTCATCTCTCCCATCCCACGGGCATGATGATGAGTGGCTCGTGATTCTTTTGGGAATTGATCGCCCTGGTTACTTCCTTGTCGTAAAAAGCCCCTACGATGCCGGCGGACAGGCCGATGGCCTGACACTGCAAAAAGATATTCTGACCGATGTGGCCGGTCTCGATCATGGCATACCGCTTGCCTCGCTCGCCGTATTTGATGGTGATCCGGCGATATTCAGCCGTAAGCACCAGGATTACAGGCGCTGTAGCCATCCACATCTGTCTCAGGGAAGCTACGGCAACATCTTCTCTTGCATCTGTGCCGGCTATTTTTTGGATTGAATGATGAATGGGATCATAATGGTATATCCCCGGTGCCAACTCCCGGACGCCGTTCTTTCCCATAACCGCGTAGATATCTATCGGGTAAAGGGCGCCTCCGGATGGAGCGGCTCTTTTTAGCCCCCTATCGTCCGTAATGCCCTGGGCAGCCCATAAAATTTGCGAAAGCTGGCCGACTGTAAGGGGTTTATCGACAAAAGACCTTATGGTCCTCCTTTGTTTGATGGCCCTTTCCAGGGATACATCTCCATCCAGCATGGGTATTGGCAGCTTCATGGATTTCTCCTTCTCAAAGATGTTGCGTCTTCTTGCAAAGGCATGTGTTGCCCGAAATTCGCCTAAGCCGTAAAAAGAGAGCCCAAATATACCTCCGAGCCGGCACGCCTGTCGGCGCGTCAATCTGGTATTTTTCTTCAGAATTTGCAAAAGGCTTGAAAGAGGCATTCCAGGCGCCTCCTAACCTGGACAAGTCGGAGAAGCTCAAGGCTCAAGGCTGACACGGAGTGAAGCCTGCGCTCAAGCTCAAAGCAAAAATTAGATCTTAGACTCTTAGCTTTTCTTTCTTTCCGCTTGGAGCTTTAACCGAAAAACAGTGTACCCAACATCTTGGTAAAGGTTTTCCCAGTATTGCGAAGTCAAGTAGAGAAAACGTTCGATTTTCTCAGTAGTAAAGTTGTCCCGGAGATATTTCTCAAATAAATCGTTTCGTACAATGAGATGGGTGGAACCTAATGACCGAAAGCAGGCCACAAAGGCGCTTGAGGTGTCACTTGCCTGCACCAGATCCTTGATGGTTCCCATACCATAGCCGGAATGTAGTCGATAGGTACGATCCAAATAGTAACCACGCCCCGCCAGAAAAAACAGGGAGATTTTGGCATCGGCCGCAAGGTTTTCGTTCACATAGAGCATGGCAGGATAACTTCCAAGATGGCGGCTTAAGAATTCATCTTTTGTTTCTTGATTAAGAATATATCCAATAGGTCTAACAATATTAAAATAGTTTTTCAGATACAGAATGTTGCAGCCGATAAGAATCACTGTAACTAAAAACGTGCCCATTAAACCGATATTTCGAATCAAGCCCCGGCTATTGTTGAGCCGGTCAACCAGACCCCTTATTCCCGTAACAGTTAATATGACTAAGAATGGAATAACCGGCAAGATGTATCTTACGCTTGGGGCAATAAGAAATACCGGGATGACGAGGAAAAATAATGAAAAAGAGAAGAAAAATATCCTGTCACGGCTGATTTCTTTATTGAAAAAAGCAAACGGCAACATGACTATGAGAATCGGGTTTAGAGCCCCGTAAAAGTACTGATCTGAATTGTCTTTTCCTTGAAAGAACATACGTATAGGGATAAGGAGGATTTCCCAAAGGGTTTCCCCGTACATCATTTCTCTTTTTTGAAAAAGACCTATTCCTCCACCCTGGCCGCCAGCATAGTGGGGAGGGTTGAAAATCTTGTCAAACATGGGATAAAGCGGATTTGATGTTAAAAGATAGTTTTTAATATACCACGGAGAGGCGATTATAAGGGTGACGACAAAGAATATCAAACCGTACTTTAATGCTGGCAATTCTTTTCCGGTATCTCTTGAATAATGGAATATTATCATCAAATTCAGGAAAACACATGCAATAAGGGCGTTGTACTTGGACCCTGCGGCCAATCCCATGCATGCACCGGATATGAAAAGCCATTTTGCATTTTTATAACCATCGTCCCGCCATTTGACAAACGCAATGAGGCTTGCTGTTGTAAAAAAAGTCAATCCAAGGTCTACATACGCCGTGGTTGAAAGCCGCATGACAATGGGCGTGGTAATGTAAATCAGCATCCCCAAAAGCCCCCAGTTACGGGTGAGCCTCTGCTTCAGATAAAAGTATATCAACAATCCCGTTCCCAGGCCGAAAGCAAAGTGTATATACTTAGGGAGTATGTCGTTCTTGAAATAGAGTGATCCAAGATAAAGGAGATCGACATTCATGGGAAAATACGAGCAGCTCGCCCACGGGGTCTCGTAAAATCCACCATGCTTGAGCCAGAGATTAGGAATGGCCAGATGATGGATTAAGGCATCCCTGGATATGGGCGGGGTGGCACACAGGAGGCCAACGATCAGGATATGTGAAAACAGGGTGAACAGCAGAGCATAATAAGCAAATCGACGCGCTCTTGATGGCCAGAAATTTTCTTGGCTAAGAATCAGAGATGGTAGCTTTGAAAAACTCTTTTTCATTTACGGCCTGAAAAAACCGGGTACACAAATCGACAGAATACCAAAAAGAACTGCCAGCAATCCTACCAAAGCGACAAGTGCCCCCGCAGTATCCATAGAGGGCTTTTTGGTTAAGGCGTTCCAGACACCCGAACTAATCAAAAAAATTCCGCATACAATTAAGAGACCGTTGAACACCATAGGATGTCTATGCCCTCATCATTCCAATAATCCATAAGGTATAGAAAATGATAACCATCACGCCCCAAAGGATGGCGGGCCTGGATCTGAGCCCAGGTATTCGTTCTCCTGTCAGGCCGTACACCAAAAAACCGATAACAGACCCGATCCATCCAAGAAAACCCATCTCAAGAATAAGCGTCCAGACAATATTCGGAGCAGGATCTTTTTGCCCGGCAGATGATACAGACATCTTCCCTTCCTGTCGTCGGCCTTCCATTTCCTTGGCCGTCATCAATGAGGCGATCCTTGTATTGCACCTGCTGATCCATTCTTTCCCGGGAGCATAAAAGCTTCTTGCGGCATAAAAACCCCGCCTTATGGTTCGGGCGGCAATCAGGGCGAGTCGGATATCTCCCTGTTGCTCGGCCTGGAAACTTATTTCCCAGAGACGCTCTGCTGATTGGCGCACATAAGGATTAAATGGCGTGTACCAGTGGATTGAACGATCAAAAAACGTGATCGCCTTGATATATTGGTGTTTCTTAAAATATGCTTCTCCTTCGTGATATGCCCGCGTCGAACCGTAAAAGGCACGGGCCCAGATCATAACCAATACGACAAAGCACAAACCAACAGCAACAGAGATCACTTTCAAGGGTCTAATCATCAGCTCAACCGGTATCGCTCCGAAAGATACTTATCCCTTCTTAATTTCTCAAGTTCAAAACCTTTTTTCGGATCAAAGGGTACGTTGTTCTCTTTGTAGTACTCGACAATCTTGTTCAAATTTATTGCATTGCAGTCATCGTTCTTAAGATACATTGCGGAGTTTGCGTTTTCAAATATCAGTACCCAATCAGCGGAACAAAATAGGCGTTTATCACCAAATACCTTTTCGAAAAGGAGCACATCAAAATCAAATTTCTCAATAAGCCTTTCGAATCCCGGATATTGATACTGGATCATCATAGAAGCGACTACACCGGTCTCTCCGTGCAGATGCGTACGAGTATCTATGAAAACTTTATAATCCGGATATAGATAGTATACAAGATATCCGCCCCAGCCGGCGGGGTTGTAAAGCCTCCCGGACAGGTTCGTCTCTTGCAATATTCTTACAGGGACATCGGGATATTTCTCAACCTGTATTTCATGTCTGAGATTGTAAGGGATTCTATGATACCCCTCGTTGACCCAGTACAGGCCGGCAACAGCCACCGCACTACACAGGAGCATGAGCATTATCGGCTTGAGCCTCTCCGGCAATCTCCAATTCTTTATATGGAGTCTTCCATACTTGACAACAAGAAGAACCGGAATAAAAAGGAGCCAGGCGAAACGTGCCGCTATTATGGCCATATAACTCACCAAAAGCCCCGTAATCACGTCCTCGAGAGCCCACCGTATCTTCCTTGCATATAAAGTGATCATAACCCCCAGAAAAAGGACTATAATGCCAATCACAAGCCCTTTCATAATCAACGGGAAGGCCAATGCCCCCCCTGTGATTGCCCTAAAGGATTCTCTTTGCAGACCGATGAAAATCGGCTGCCATTCCTGAACGAATTGCTTGACGATAGGTGTTGCTCCAAAAATATATCCGTAGATATAGTATCCATAGGGATTGATCAAAGATGCAACCAAAAACAGCAGGAAGAGGATATTCGGATCAAATGGCAACTCCGTGACCCTGAACCACCTATTAACCCCCCGAATTCTCATAGCCATTTGAGCTATTAAAATGATGGCAATAATAACTCCTGTAAATATCATAAATGGATGTAAGTTGATCCATGCAACGCATAACAGGAAAAAAGCCACATAATAAATACGACTGAAACTTCTACGAGCAGTTATAAACCGTATATAAAACACTGTAAAGAACAGGAGTGAAAATAACTCCGGCCTTATCAGGTATCGGGTTCGAAACAGGTATGCACTAACAAGAAGAACCAGAAGAGCAACAAGGAATCGGCCGGATAGTTGAAGGACAGCCCAAAATATGAATGCGAGTGCGGCCAATTCTAAAAAGACCCGCATAACGCGAAGACCGGTAAATCCGAAGGCACTGTGAACAGAATATAATACGATTTGTGACAGCCATTCGTGAAGTATAAGAGGTTTGCCTCCGGTTGTATAGGAAAACGAATCGGCTTTTGGAAGGACATAGTTGTGCTGGGCTATATACTCACCCGTCTTGAGATGTAGCAATATGTCATAGCAAAACACCGGTTTGTAAAAAATGCCGGCAAGCCCTACTATGACAAGGGCAAATATCAAAACTTCTCTAATTTTCATCAAGGTAAGTTTCTGGTTCAACGCACCTCGCACATCGTATCTTGCGTTTATTGTGTGCGGTTAATAATTTCCTGCATCCGAAGTCCCTTTTGGGTAGGAATATAATCAAGCAATTTGAATCTGGTGCGAACTGATGAGATATTTTCACCGAGCTGAGGTATGTCTGGCTCATTAATCGGCCCCAGACAAAGGGATGCAGCTACAAGATAACGAACATTTTGTGGGGGAACTTCCATGATCCGAGAGCACGTTGCATCGACTGCGGTAAGGTTGCGACCCATCACAATCACCCCGGCATGCCGAGGCAAGCCCATTATGGGTCCATCCCCTTCCATGCCCACGATTCCGTCAACAATGGCGAAATGAGGCCGGAGCGCTGCGTTAATGTCCAGTATACACCGTTCAATCCCTGCCATATGTAGGACATTCTTTGGCCAACCATAGAATATACCCGGCATCACTCCAAAGAGGTTTTTCATTGAGAGTGTCACACCGGCCCAGTGATGTGTCTTCATCTTTGCCATCGACACGATCCAGTCTACTTGACGAAGTATGGCAGGGAATGTGAGAGTTTCGAGGCGCGAAATATGACTTGCGTTTGGTATCGTATACCATGCCTCATAATTCAGATCCACAAACTGAATCTGGTTTTCATAGAGTGCGTCTGATAGGCCAGATTCTTCCAGTATAAGCATCGAGTCGCGGCAGTGCCCGGGACCCTCCGCTACTATCACGGATGCAGCGCCCAGCTTCAGAAAGGCATCTACTGCCCCACGAATTACCAAAGGGTGCGTATTGATGTGACCGGCACCAACACGTGTCTCCACCAGGTTAGGCTTTAGAAGAATCTTCTTGCCTCTGACCTCATTAGGTGTCACCCCAAGTTCACCGAGGCCGGAAACAATTATTGAGGCAATGTCTTCTTCGTAAGTTGCTGCCTTCGCGATAAATGTCTCCGATTGCCACCTCTTCTCAGGCTTAGGCAGAAGTCTGCCCACCAACTTTCGCCAGTGTTTAAAGAGAAATGTCCCCGAAAGAGTAAGTGCTCCCGCTGCAAGACTCGCCTTCAAAAAACTCCGCCTGCTCCATCCCTTCAGTTTCTTCTTCATTCCCCTCATGGATTGAAAGCTCCTATTTTGCCAAAGCACCTGCGATGCCGCCTGGTGCCATGAAAGAAATCAACATCAGGGACAGGGGTGAGGTGTCGTAGTTTCCATATTTTTCCTGCAGTCTCAATGATTCAAGTATCCAAGATGGCGCCTCTGAGGGTCTCTCCCCCCAGGCTCCAAGCCCGAGAATGCTCCACCCAAGAGCACGTGGCGAGCGAATGTTTTTTACCCGGCTCTTCAGATATTGCAAGCTATGCTTTATATCTTGCCTTGACACACTTCCAGCAAGGGCGTTAAGGGCAACACCCGTGCTATCAGGCATGGGACGCAATTCTTTTCCGAAAGTTATTGTATTCCCATAGTTCCAGCCGCCTTGCGACAATTGGCGATCTAGCAACATGCGTCTTCCTTCAATAGCACGATCATGGCCACCATAACCTGTAATTTGTAACGCTATCAAGGACAGTGCAGTCGGTTCAACCCACGAATGGGTGTTCTCTATCCATGGCCATCCTCTAATGCTGGTATCGTGCGCCTGGGCAGAGTCCGACCTTTTCAGCCAGTGAACACCTGTTTTATTTAGCAGGGACCGGACGGCACGTGATTGTGGTTTGCGATATGCGGGCGAACCCTGCCAGGCAAGAACTGCCAAGGGTGTCGGCCAAAATGCTTCGGGGTGTTCCGATGAGATACTTATTCGTCCGTCTTCAAGTTGGTCTGTTGTAAGACGCAACATAGAAAGTTCGAGTTCATCAATACTGATACGAGCTGCTTTCAGTGCCAAGATTGCCCATGCCGTAGCATCAGGTCGGTAGCCACCCCCAGCCCTATGAACAAATCCGCCATCCACCAGACACCTCTTCTTCAATTGCTCAAGATAGTGTTCAAGAAGTTGATTTTGCATTCGTTTTCTCTAAATCTTCTTATCTCAAAGTAAAGAAACGGCGGTCATTCCATGTGCTCTTCGGAAATGCCATCCGAGTAAAATAATATAGACAAAGACGGTACTAATGGATATCCACTTTCCTATCCGGAAGGCCGACGGTAAGTACTCTATACGAATCAGGTGGTATCCTCTTGATAGAGGAATCGCACGAAGAACATAGTTTGCAGGCATAATGTTATATTCTTTTTGACTGCTTCCAGGCAAGGGCATAGCCCGCCATCCACTGCTATAGGTATCTGTGATCAATAGAATTGCAGGATTCGGCAGTTCGGCTTCAATGGTAAGATGATTGACAGAGGAATCAACAACCGAGGCGGTTCCCTTCTCGTCTGAAACCACTGGTTCATGATCGGGGTATGTTTCAAGAATCACTTTTTTTGCCGGGTCAAACGAAGCATCTTCCATTATATCAAAAATCCGATCACGATCTTGTATGACCAAATAATTCTGCATCAACTGTAATCGAGGCATAATCTTCTTGTTCTCGATAATTCCGATCCTGCTCCCGGAAGGGATAAAGGCAAAACGGCATCGCAGCATCTTATATAGTCTGTGGAATCGAGAAAACTTAACATATTGTGTTGCCTCGTCAGGAGAATATCCCTGCGTAAAGGTCATAAACTCTGCGTAACGTCTCAATACGACCGAGTCATATCCCCAGATGTCATTCGCTCCCATAGACATTGCTGTGTTCGGATCCACGGGGTTGAATATGCGATAATTGCCGGAATACCCAGCCAGCATCCTCTCTATTTTAGGGTTTCGAATCGATGCAAGGTCAAGCGTGGCAATGGAAGCTTTGCCAAAGATAAAGATTTCAGCCATGGCCAAAAGTGCGATCACATAAACCATTTTGCGAGAAAATCTTGAGAGGAAAAAAAGAAGAGACAATAAGAGACAGGTGCCGGCAGAAACCATCAAAGATTTCGATGCAAAAAGTCCGGCTTTTTGAACAAAATAAGGAGCCGCATAGTACTTTTCAAGAAAATATGACTCCCCCTCAACACATACCGCGCGCATGACTTGGCTCCACCATCCTATCGAATTTGTGGAGGTTACCGAATATCGAATACATACGCCGGCAGCTCCAACAAGTAAGCCGAATACCAGGATTGTAAAGATCGTTCGCCGATGAATATGTTTATGCCTTAAGATATGATCCAAACCAATACCTGCAAGCATCGTGATAAAAAGTGATGCGTAAAATATGAATTTTGAGTTGCCTCGAAACATATCAAAACCCGGAACCCAGGTATGAAGAATCTTAAATAATGGTGTATATCCTCCTAAGGCAAACAACAGGAGTAAGAGGGCCATGGTCATTGAAAACCGGCGAGTACTTCTTTCTCCATGGATGGAGCCATATATGGCTAAAATAAAGCCGGTTACACTTACAAAAAGTGACATTTCCCACAAATACCAACACCCCCAATAGGGTAAGGTCGTGCCATCGCCGAGAAAGCCTGGCGCCAGAAATGTGACAAGGTTTTCAGGAGGAAACGAGAACCTTGAGGCAAATTCGTAAGACAGCCCAGTGCTTCGAATACTTTCCCACGCAACCCGTATTCCTGTCAAAAGTTGAACTGCCCCAAGGGCACTGGCTCCGGCATACATGCCTAAAAGCCCCAAGGCTATTTTTGCCCTTTTTTCGACTTTAATCATGCAAAAGGCCGAATATATAGTAGCAGCAACCGCAGTGTAGAACACGTGTTGTGGATATCCGGCCAGTATCTGCATGGTAATGACAAACATGCCGAGAAGACACCATCCCAATGAACGTTTCTCAAAGAATCCATCAATTGACAGGAACATAAGAGGAGCCCATGTCATGGTGCAGAGATGGGGAAGGTGTCCGGCCTGAATTTGCATGAAGTGGGCCCCGCAAAACATCAAAAGAACCGATGAAACAAGGCAGGCCAGTGGATGTAACCCACGATGCGAGGTCCATAGATACATGAATATACCGGTGAGAAAAACATGCAGTGCAATGCTGAAGTTAATCGCCTTTGAGAGTGGCAATATCAGGTAAAGAATATTCAGAGGATATAGTAATGCCGACTGAAATCCCCCAAAAAACGGCATACCTGAAAAAATATGCGGATTCCATAAGGCAAGAACTCCCTGTCTCAGATGACCAAAACCAAACTCCCTCCAATAGGCAAATTGATCGAATAGATCCGCATTAGATTTTGAAAGAACGATCGCCTTTGAGGAAAACAGAACATCGGAAAACATGGCTACTGTTATTCCCAATAGAACAATACTTGTAGCCAGGAATGAAATTCTGGGATTAATATCCGGTCCTCTGTTTTCAACTGAAAACGATTTAATTATCTTCATTTTGTTCTAATGTTGGACTTGCTCAATAATTCGAGGAAGAAGGAACATGTTGAGCTGATGTCCTATTTGCGTTTCCACACGATAAACCACAGAGAACCGGCTAATATCAGCAAAGAGATTATAACTCCTATACGAAAAGGCCAGGACACAAACCGCAAGTGCACCTCATGTTTTCCTTGTTCCAGAGGGATGACACGGAATAAGTAATTGCCACGAAGGATCGGTGCCTTTCTGCCGTCTACTTTTGCCCCCCATCCGGGATAAAATATTTCGCTTAAGACAAGATAGCATGCTTGATTGGCCGAGGTCTTGATCCGGATTTGCTCGTTATCATAATATGTTATCAGGCATGAACCTTCGAAGTCTTCGCTGTTGTTCTCTTGCAGCATAAACGGCTTAGATTCTGGTTCAAATACCACCATCTTAGAGGGATCAAAGTTGTCGGTCATCATAAAATCGAGGATTTCTCTCGCTGGTTTGACTACGGCCCTATTTACGATGATAGCCCTTGGAACATATGTATCTACCGTAATCATGCGTTTGTTCTTGACTATGTACTTTAGGTTTAGCATCTTCAAAAACTTGTGATTAGGATCCTTAATAAATGAAGTTGTTAGCACATGTTTCTCCGGCGATAACTGCTGACTCACCTGCAAATAAAGAATATATCTCTTAAGGATAAGGGGATCGTATCCATCAATGCTTGGGAAGTGATAAAGCAGGCCGTCATTGAGTAAGAAATCGCTTTTTGAAGTCAATATCCTGCCTGGTTCAGAATCGTATCTGAGCTGATTAATAAGACCTTGCTTTTCCTTAGAAGTGATGAATTCATAAGGCTTGATGAACTGAAACGAATACAGGCCCAAATCCATCATTACCATAGCCAGAACAATAACTTTAAATAGTGCCCTGCCAATCTTTTTTTTGTAAAATAGTATCAGTACAACACCTGCAGTGAAAAAGAGCAACACAGACCTGTTAACTGCAAAGCCTATTTTTTCGGGGACTCTTTCGATGAAGGCAGGATCTATTGGTGTCTCTGCAAAGATTTTAAAGAGATGGCTAAAAAAATCATAAGGGAAGAAATGCATGGTAATAATGAAGAACAGTAATGCTAATCCTCCTACTGTAAGAAAAGCTGTCAAACTCTTTGTGATTTTTGGAGAACCTTCTTCTGTGTGATGCATGGCAATTCCCGATAATACAGCAACGCCAAACACGTATAGAAACAAACTCTGAGCGGGTATGCGAAAGCTGTGAAATCCTGGGAGGTTATAGATAAGAGGATACAGTAGATTGTATTTACCCAGCGCCAAAAAGAGGGCCAGAACAATAAGACCTGCAAAGAAATATCGGACATTCCGAAGTGTACTTGCCTTGGGGATCGATATAAAGATAAGACAAAGCGGCAGGATGCCGACATAGGCGCAGGTTTCCCAAAAATACCAATCTCGGGGGCCCAACCAGTAAGTTTGATCAACAGCGCTCCCAAAGACGTCAGGGATCAGAAACGACAGAAACATCTTGGGATGAAGCGAGTCAAAAGTAGCAAACCAGTAGCTTACACCACCTGATCGGCCTGAAAGCCTCATAAACTCCAGGGTTGGAAGAACTTGAATTGCAGCAAAGGAAAAACCCACGGATACTAATATAACCAGACCCAGACCTATCCTGACGAGATCTTTGATGTGTCGGGCCTTTAGAGAAATCCCCATGTGGAAAAGTCCAAAGGCCAAGATCCCTAAGATGGTATAAAAGGCGATCTGCGGGAATCCTCCAAGGATTTGAATGCCAAGTGCCAGGCCAGCAAAGAGTGTCCATTTGAAGTGCGTTGTTTTAAGAAATTTGTACATAAAACAAAAAATGAGCGGAATCCATATATAGTTTTGGACAAAGGAGAGATGCCCGGCATAAAGGTGTGCCATGAAAAAGCCGTTATAGGTGAAAATAATGGCAGCAAGGAGAGCGCCTGCTTTATTGATAGCAAGTGAGCGAATAAACACGTACATAAAAATAGAACCGAGGACACAGTGGAGTATAATGGTATAACCATATGCATATTCAGCAGGGACTATATAAAAGAGGAAACCAAGTGGATAAAACATGGCCGCCTGAATATTGGAAATGAATGGAGTGCCGGAAAGAAGGTAAGGATTCCAGAATGGAAGCATGCCTTGGGTCAAGACATAATCGCGGATAAACTTTTTTACAGGGTGAAAATATAATACAAAGTCGGAGCCAAAGAGCAGTCTGCTGGAGTATATGATCTCTCGAAAAAATATCAGTACGGATATGACGAGAAGAAAAATGGGAAGGAAGTCCGATAATTTTTGTCTGTATTGGGCCATTCTATTCCAGCTTCAGCTCAATCTGTCAGGCTTATGAAGAATTAAGAGAAGCGAAACACCAAAAGGCATATTTAAATGCCTTAAGCAATAGATTTCGGAAATAAACAACGACGAAAGCGCCCTGTTTAACCAGCCAGGCAACTTTAAAAAGAAGTCAGAACGGACTTGCTTATTATCAGATAGAAATGTTTTGAGCTTTCTTATAGCCAGGATGGGTAGAAAAAAAATTGTATTGTAATAACTGCA
>JABXJX010000153.1 GCA_013375375.1 Desulfobacterales bacterium
GGGATATTCTACGTCCGAGGTCGGGGATTTGATCGTTGAGTTCATAGAAGCAGCATGATGGGTAATTTTGGATTGCGGGTTGCGGATTTTGGATTAACAACTTTAGTTCACTTATAGGCACTTTCATTATTAAGAGGAAACAAACGATGGGCAAATCATTCAATGTTGCGGTAGCCGGCGCGACCGGCGCGGTTGGAAGTCAGATGATAGCCTGCCTCGAAGAGAGGGGCTTTCCGATAAACAATCTGAAATTGTTGGCAACAGGCAAATCCGCAGGCCGGAAGCTCCGGTTCAGGGGTAAAGAGTTTCCAGTAGAGGAATTGACCGAGACCTCATTCCGCGGAATTGATATCGGCATCTTTTCGGCCGGCGGGGCAGCCAGCGAAAAGTACGCACCTTATGCAGCCAAAGACGGATGTGTAGTCGTTGACAACTCCGCGGCGTGGCGAATGGATCCTGACGTGCCATTGGTCATCCCTGAGGTAAATCCGCATGCCGTAGCAACCTATACAAACAAGGGGATAATTGCGAATCCAAATTGCTCTACTATCCAGATGGTGGTGGCACTGGCCCCTATTTACAGAAAAGCAGGAATAAAACGAATTGTGGTTTCTACCTATCAGGCGGTCTCCGGCACCGGCAAGAAGGCTATAGACGAACTTTACAACCAGGCGGAAGCTATTTTGAATTCCCGTGAGCCTGAAAAGAATGTCTATCCACACAGGATCGCCTTCAACTGTCTCCCGCACATAGATATCTTCCTCGACAATGGATATACAAAGGAAGAGATGAAGATGACCAATGAGACCCGAAAGATACTCGAAGATGATTCCATCGGGATTACGGCCACGACGGTGCGCGTGCCGGTCTTTTTCAGCCACTCAGAATCGGTTAATGTAGAAACACGTGATCCAATTACCCCTGAAGAGGTACGTGCTTTGCTCGAAAACGCTCCCGGGGTGGAAGTTGTGGATGACCCGTCAAAGAATCTCTACCCCATGGCGATTGATGCGGCGGGCAAGGATGAAACATTTGTGGGTCGTATCAGGGCTGACGAGACGATTCCGAACGGGATCAATCTATGGATCGTATCGGACAATATCCGCAAGGGCGCGGCGACCAATGCGGTCCAGATAGCTGAGATTTTGGCCAAGGATTATCTGGGCAAGTGAAGGAGTGAGATCTTGGAACGTATACCAATTACACGAGCAGGCTACGAGGCCCTCAAAGAACAGGTAAGACAACTCAAGGGGGCTGAAAGACCAGCTGTCATAAAGGCGATTCAGGAAGCCCGCGCCCACGGAGACATCAGTGAAAACGCGGAATTTGAGGCTGCAAAAGAACGCCAGGCGTTTCTTGAAGGAAAAATCGGTGAACTTGAACACAAGATCGCCGTTGCCGAGGTGATCGATCCTGGCCAGGTAACAACCGATCAGGTCATGTTCGGCTGCACGGTTATCCTGGGAAACCTGATTACCGAAGAAGAGGTCCGCTATCAGCTCGTGGGGCCGGACGAATCTGACGTGCTCCAGGGGCGTATCTCGGTATCCTCGCCCCTTGGGAGGGCGATGATCCGGAAAAAAGTGGGCGATGAGATCGTCGTCAATGCCCCAGGAGGACAACGACGCTATGAGCTGGTTGATATTTTGGCTTTATGAGTAGTGGTTGTTCATTAAGTTTGTTGAGTTTATTGAGTTCATTGGGTTTGTTGGGTTAACACAACAAACTCAAAAGGGGGCTGTCATGATCCGGAATAAACTTGTTCTTTTTTTTGTTATGATTTTCTTGCTTGCAGTGGGTTGTACAACCTACAAGAGGCAACCTGTCTCTTTTAAGATGCCTGACGCCTATCCCAATGCCACGAAGGTGGCCGGGACGACCGTTGCCGCAAGGGCCTATGACGACCCTAAAGAAGCCAAGGAGGCCTTTGGGTTTGATATCCGGGGCGCAGGGCTTTATCCTGTGCAGGTTATCTTTAATAATCTGGGGGATTACTCTATTCAGATTGAGCCTTCCCAGACCATCCTGGCCGATGGAGAGGGTAATATGTGGTCGATTATCGATTCCAGCATGGCCTATGATCGTGTAACCAAGAAGTCCGAGATGTCCCGCATCGGAAAAGCGGGCGCCAAGACCGGATTTCTGGCAGGTGCGGCAGGCGCATTGTTAGGGGCCGCCATCGGGGTTGTAAGCGGCGAAAACGTGCTTGAATCTGCCGGAAAAGGCGCTGTCCTGGGTGGCGCCATTGGGGCAACCGCCGGAGGGGCGCAGGCCGCCACTTCCGGTGCGGACGCACAGGCTGAGATTGCTGAAGATCTGATAGAAAAGTCCCTGGAAAACAGACCGATAGAGCCACGCAGTATTGCTCACGGATTTATCTTCTTCCCGGGTGAAGCAAAGGGTGCGGGTGAGCTAAGGCTCCAGCTG
>JABXJX010000154.1 GCA_013375375.1 Desulfobacterales bacterium
AGTCAGATGGCAGATGCACCCTCCTGATAGCCTTTCCGTAGTTCACGGCGATGAAGAAAGTTTAAAACAGGTGTTCATGAACCTGATTAGTAATGCAATAGACTACAATAAGGAGAAAGGGACGGTCACCGTAAGCACAACAGAGCATGACGACTGTTTAGTCGTTGAGGTCTCTGATACAGGAATAGGGATTTCTCAAGAGAACTTGAGTTTTATCTTCGATCAGTTTTTCAGGGTAAAGGCTAAAGAGACTCGAGGCATCACCGGCAGCGGTCTGGGACTGCCGATAGCAAAGAGGATAATCGAAGCACATAAGGGTGCTATCAAGGTAGTCAGCGAGCTTGGCAAAAGCACTACCTTCAGCGTCTTTTTGCCAAAGGCAAAGATGGACAATGAAGATAGTGAAGCTACCTAAAGAAAATACTGTGGAATTTGTTAGCCGTTTGAGATTGTTTGGCGAGATTTTACGCTTCTACTAAAAGATGAATAACGAAATAAAAATTTTAATTGTAGACGACGATCTCGGTTACATCAAATCGATAAGAGCCATCCTCGAGAGCAAAGAGTATACAGTCGATACTGCCCATAACAGCGAATCTGCGATGGAGAAAATTAGAAAGATAAAACCCGATTTGATTCTCCTGGATATTATGATGGATCGGCTCGATGATGGTTTTACCATCTGTTACAGACTCAAGCACGATCCAGAGCTGAGACAAATTCCCATTCTTACTATTTCAGCCATCACGGAGAAAACAGGATTTAAGTTTTCTCCTGCCACAGATGGGGAATATTTCGAAGCAGACGACTATATAGAGAAACCCGTGAAGCCTTCAGACTTACTGGAAAGGATCGAAAGATTGCTCAAAAGGTGAGTACGGCAAACAAGAGTAACTATGAAGGATGTACTGACAACATGTGCCTTCTGTGGATGTGGCTGTGGACTTTACCTGCAGATTGAGAAACGGTCTGTCACTGGTGTAACCCCGTCCCAGCGACATCCTGTAAGCCGCGGCAGGTTGTGCGCCAGAGGATGGCACGTCTACGAATTTGTGCATCATCCCGACAGACTAAAGAAACCATTTATCCGGAAAGACGGTGCTCTCCAGAAGGCAGATTGGGACGAAGCGCTTGACACCGTAGCGAGAAAATTAATCGGAATTAGAGATAAGTACGGCAGTGACTCCATAGGTGTGATAGCTTCGGCTAAATGTACAAATGAAGACAACTTTGTGCTGATGAAATTCTGTCGGGCGGTACTCGGAACACACAGCATTGACAACGGTGCTTCACTCTACGATTCCGCAACCCTCCCGGGGCTTATGCAATCATGCGGCTTCGGGGCCTCAACAAATTCTCTGAACGAACTTGAAGATACCGAGGTTATACTGGCTGCCGGTACCGACACCACCCAGACTCATCCCCAGGCAGCATCCAGGATAACCAGGGCAGTATCGCGCGGGGTAAAGCTGATAGTAATAGATCCGCGGAAAACCCAGATCTCCAATTTTGCAAATGTACATCTGCGCCTGAAACCGGGAACTTATGTTGCTCTCATAAACGGCCTTATTCATGTTATTTTGAAGGATGGACTGATAAATGAAGAAGATGTCTTTCGTACCACTTCCAATTTAGATTCATTGAAAAAAATGGTTGAAGAATACACCCCTGATTATGTAGCAGAGGTTTGTGGTGTCTCAGGGTCTGACTTGGAGAAAGCAGCCCGTCTGTTCGCGGCAGCCAATAAGGCCATGACGGTTTACTCCACAGGGGCCACGGCTCAGGCGGCAGGAAAGGATAATGTGTGCGCGCTGGCAAATCTTGCCCTGCTCTGCGGCCACCTGGGTGCTCCACACAACGGAATAGTCGCTCTTGGCGAACAGAACAACGCCCAGGGAGCAGCGGATATGGGGGCCGTACCAGGGTTTTATTCGGGGTATCAACCGGTAGATAGCAAAGCCGAAAAAGTCAAATTTGAAGCTGAATGGAATACAAAGCTACCTGCAGGTCCGGGCCTTTCTATACTGGAAATGCTTTCACCGGGAAGATTGAAAGCCCTGTATATAATGGGTGAAAATCCGCTTGTAACTGCTCCGGATGTTGGACTGACATCAGAAACGCTGAAGAGATTAGAGTTCCTGGTTGTTCAAGATATCTTCCTGACGGAAACCGCTGAGTTGGCCGACATTGTCTTGCCAGCAGCATCGTTTGCCGAAAAGGATGGAACATTTACAAATATAGAAAGAAGAGTCCAAAGAGTAAGGGCGGCAGTCAATCCGCCAGGTGAGGCGCTGCCAGACTGGAAGATTATCACTGATGTCGCAAACCATATCGGATACACGATGGATTATGATTCCCCGGCACAAATTATGCAGGAAATATCGCGTCTTACGCCGATTTATGCAGGCATCAGTCACGAA
>JABXJX010000025.1 GCA_013375375.1 Desulfobacterales bacterium
ATTCCTTGCCCCCTCCGCATTCTCCCGCAAGCGGGAGCTGCGGTCTCCCCCACAGATAAGTCACAAAAACACGGCGCTCTCCCGCCAGTCACTCCAGAAAAGACATCATTGTGCCCTATCTGTGGAGTCGGGTAATTAATGCACTCTTTAGTAAGTGAATCTCTTAACCACTATTCGGCATCCGGTTTCCGGCTCACGAATTTCGGTTCCTTCAAACCCTCTACAATTAATATCCTTATCCTTAATCGAAGCATCCAGACGAACAATCCGGTATACGCAAGCAATGAGCCCAAGAAGACCTTTAGGGTCTTGGGGTCCAGGCCGGGCTGGGCCGGGTTCATCGTGTCTTCCGGATGGAGGGAGGCGGTGATCCGCGGTACAACAAAGACCAAAAACGGAACCGTGGCAAAAGCAAGAATCGAATAGACCCCGGCAAACACACGTTTTCTTTCCGGATCAGGCACTGCCGAGCGAAGGGCGAAATAGGCCCCGTAAATCATGAGGAGCATGACGATTGATGTCTGCCGGGGGTCCCAATTCCAGAACGAGCCCCATGTGGCCCTGGCGAATATCGAACCTGTCGCCGTGGCAAGGACGCAGAACAAAAACCCCAATTCTGCGGCGGATCGGGCCGCATAGTCTGCTTTCACACGGCGTTTCGCCAGGTAAATAGCGCTTGCTATCATCGAGATCAAGAAAGACAGTGTTGCAATCCATGCCTGGGGCACGTGAAAAAACAGAATACGGGACGTCTCGCCCGGAAAGCCGACAGCCGCTTCTGCATACAAAAAAGCGGTGATAATAACAACAGCCATCCATATGGTCAATAAGACTTTATAAATCATATTATATCCCTAATCCGGACAAGCCGGAACCAAAAAAATTTATCACGAAAGCACGAAAATACGAAGACACGAAAGTCTCAATATTATTTCGTGATTTCAATCTTTCGTGTTTTGCGGCTTTTCGCCTTGAGAAGAGGCGTGATTATCTTTTAATTTTCTGCCAGAAAAAACTCGAATATCAAAACTTATGGACTAAATCCCTGCTCTATTCTTCCCAAACCAAGGGAAACAGGAGTAACGACATCGTAATCATTATTACAAAATAGGCAACAGCAATCCTAACCTCCGGCCAGCCTGCCGTGCTTATCCCGACCGTGGCCCTTTCACATCCCTTAATAGCGGTGATCATAATGGGTAAAAGGAGCGGAAAGGACAGAGCGGAAAATAGCGCGCCGCGGGCGCTGGCCCTGGCTACCATGGCAGCGATTATTGTTGTGCCCGCCCCCAAACCGAGCCCGCCGCTGATGACCATGGCAATAAAAAGGCCCGGAAAGTTTATCTGATAGGCCATTAAAAAAATAAACGACGGCACGATAACAAGCCCTAAGGCCCCTAACAGGGTTAAATTGAACAGCAGCTTTCCCAAGAATACAGCCTGGGGGCGCGCGGAAAGCTTCAATACATCTATGGTGCCGGCCTCTTCTTCCTTGACAAAAGACCGGGCAAGGCCGGACAAGGCGGAAAAGGTCAGGATTATCCATAACAACACTGAATACAAAAAGGGTCTTTCAGCTTCTTCGATACGGAAAGACCCGATGGAAAAGCTCACGGCTATAAGGGTGGTCACGGCAAACATCAGGATGGCGTTCAAGGCATAGCGAGTCCTGAATTCGCTGCGTAGATCACGAAGCCAAATAGCGACGGCCTCATTCAGATAGGTTGATGATCCTGTCTGCGTAATCTACCTCCCGTTTTTCGTTTGATGCAATAACGGTCACCCCTAATTCCCTCTGTCTTGAAATAATCTCTTCCACAACCTTAATCCCCTTGCTGTCAAGGTTGCACCCCGGCTCGTCCAATAACAACAGGGGCGGCCCGTGAAGCAATGCCTGCGCCAGCTTCAACCTCTGCTTCATCCCGGAAGAGTAGTCCCCGCACATTTTCTTTGCATGTTCCGTCAGCCCTATACGATCAACAATGTCGCGACAATCATTGCGATTGCAGGCAAAGCCCCTTACCCTGCAGAAAAACTCCATGTTCTCAAGGCCCGTCAACTCATCATACAAAGATATGGCAGGCGCAACCATTCCTATAAACCGACGCCTCGACTCTTTTGGTATGGACTCGCCGCCGGCAAACATTTCAACCCGGCCGGCAGACGGCCTTACAAGACCGGCAATAACCCGAAGCAGGGTGCTCTTGCCTGATCCGTTCCACCCGGCAATAGCCAGCACGTCTCCTCGATTCAACTGAAAGGAGACATCTTTAAACAACAGCGTTTCTCTATAATGCTTGCCTATGCCGGATACATTTAATGTAAACATTAAGTATAGGTTTGTATCATTGCACTGTACATTCTGTCAATAATTTGGCCAAGCTGCCGTGTAAGGCCGGAATACGGTCAAGTTGGCCCGAATATTCCACGATCCCAAGACTTTTCGGCTAAAATATGTTATAAAGAAAATTTCAACTAACCGAAGTTTCCGGTGCCGCCTGAACTGCAATAGCGAGCGTATTCCCAGCGACTTGCTGCAGGGATCTTCAATCATATAGAGCCTGGCGGACCTGCAACAACCGCAGCAGACAGTATGGCTGAAAGACTTCTGGCGCATTTTTTGCATTTATTTATAGACCTTGGCGAGCCTGCAACAGTATGACTGAAAGACTAAAATCCGGAAAAGGGCAATACCCGGTCATCATCGGCTTTATTGTCTTGCTATGGATGGCCCTCCATGTCCCATCAGTGCCCGTGCACCTGCTCCACGCCCGGGAGGCCGTGGACGGGCCGGATTCCGACAAGAGTACGAACGATGCCGTTGACACGAAAATCACCTGTCTTCAGGTTATCAGGGAGGACTATGAGGGCTCGCAATTATCTTATCCCAATAAAGTGCTCGCTGATCCTGTAAAAAAGGAGATCTATGTCACCGACTCCGGAAACAACAGAATATTGGTCTATACCCATGACTTCTATCCGCTTCTCTCTATCGGCAAGCCGGATGGAATTGAAGTGCCTGTGGGGCTGGCTGTTAATCCTGAAGGATATCTGTTTATTGCCCAGGCGCCGACCAGGGAACAGAAAAAGGGAAGGATTTCCGTTTTAAATCCTTGTCTAAGGTGGAAGAAAGATATTTTTTTTAATGGTTTTAAAGGTGCGGATAATTTTCATCCAACCAATATTGCCATTACCAAGGAAGGTCGTCTCTATGTAACCGGCACTAACTATCGCGGAGTAGTTGTTTTGAATAAGGACGGAACATTTTCTCATCTTTTGACACCAACCGACAAACTCGGCAAAGGATCGGAGACAAAGGCTACAATATGCGACGCAGAGATAGACAACCAAGGCAATATATATCTCTTGAGCGAAGATATGGGCCGCATTTATGTGTATGACCGCCTTGAGCAGTTTATGTTTAAGTTTGGGCAAAAGGGAGGGAGTTCCGGGAAGCTGAGCCGCCCCAGGGGTGTGGCTGTGGACAGCCGGAACAATAGGGTTTATGTGATTGACTATATGCGCCATACAGCAGGCGTCTATTCAGACGATGGACGCTTTCTGTTCGAGTTCGGAGGCATGGGGTGGGGAAAGGGCTGGTTCCAGTATCCTACCGATATAGCCGTAGACACCTTCGGCAATATTCTTGTTGCGGATACCTTTAATAACAGGGTGCAGGTTCTTAAGATGGCAGGGATTCCAGCCGTTGCAAAGGTTGAAAAGGCTAAGCCCAAAGTCCCCGTCAAAAAAAAATTGATCGAACAAGTTAAACCCGAAGTCTCCACAAAAGAAAAACCGGTTAAACGGACTAAACCCAAAGCTCCTGTCAAAGAAAAATCGATTGAACAAGTTAAGCCCGAAATCCCCGTTAAAGAAAAATTGGCCAAGCAAAAGCCTGTTAACTATTATATCTTAACCGCCAACATAAACCTGCGCGGAGAACACACCACACAGGGCAGGGTTATTCGGTTGATGGATATGGGCGAAGTATTTGAAATCCTGGATCAATATAAACATGATGAATTAAATCACTGGTATTTTATAAAAACCAAATCCGGATCTACCGGCTGGTTCCCTGCAATCTTGAACGGACAAACCAATTTTATGGAAAAGAAACACAAATAGGGGCGTCATGAAAAAAACAATCAAACGTTTGATAATGGTTATGCCGGCTGTAATCTTTACCATGTCATGCACTTTCAAACCGGCCCCCCTGGGCCTCAAATTAGCCGGCCAGGGTCAGGTCTTTTTCTATCTTTCCTGCCCAAAGAAACCTACGTTTGATATCTCTTTTTCTCTTTCCGGCATGAGCTTCATGAACAAGGATGGAGAGTGGATCGACGTGGCGTTAGATAAACGCATTCGTTCTGCGGAAATTGCGGAAAGGCAGGTCAAGTTGCTGGAGTTTTATCTGCCTCATGGAAAGTATAAGCGGATCAAGTGGACCATTTCCGAGGCAACGGTAAAAAAGGAGAAGAAAAGCTTTACCCTGGCCCTGCCCCAGCCGGACGGAGAACACTCTGTTGATATCGAGTTTTCCGTCTTAGGCCGGGAAAGCCTCTGTCTATTTGCAGACTGGGATCCGGAACAATCTGTTTTTGAGAAATACCTGTTCAGACCGGAACTGGCTGTTCGGAAACAGGGAATGGAAATCACGAAGACCTCGGTCTATGTGACAAACACCGGCTCTAACTGCATTACGGCGATAGACAGAGAACAGGATATGGTAGTCGCAACTGTTGCAGTAGGGAGGGCGCCTGTTGGGATTGCGGCAAGCGCGGATGGGCGCAAGCTCTATGTGGCTAATTCCGGTTCGAACACTATTTCAGTCATCGATACGGCCACAAACAGGGTAATCAATACAATCGGAAATTTTGGTTACAGCCCCGTTGAGCTTGCCCTCTCGGGAGACAGCAAGACCCTTTATACAACCAACCCCGATTCAGACAATGTATCCGTCATAGATACTGTTTCCTGTACGGTAACCGGCAGAATATCGGTCGGAAAGCGTCCTTGCTGCATAGTCGTGGATCAAGACAGGCGCAAGATTTATGTAACAAACACAGCATCACATACCATATCTGTTATTGATATGTACACACAGGCTGTGGAAAGTACGATCACAGTCGGTCTGAATCCTACCGGGATGGTTATTCACGAAGACGAACTGTATGTGGCCAATTCGGGCCTGAACAGTATCTATATAATAGGTATCCCTTCCTATAAAATCACAAAGACAATATTCGTCGGGCAAAAGCCCAGTCGGTTGCTCTCCGGCCTGCGAGAACGCGTCTACGTATCCAATGCAAACAGCAATGATATTTCTTTCATATACCCGGCTATGGGCCTGGTAGACAGAACCGTGTCGACAGGTGACTTTCCTTCAGAGATGGTCATTGACCAATGGAGAAGAAGGCTCTATGTCGTAAATTTGATGTCAGGGGATGTTTCCGTCATAGATCTGCCGACATACACCGCCAGGAAAGTAATTCAGGTTGGAGAAAAGCCTCATGGTATTGTCCTGATCGAAGAATGACGGCTTCGTAAAAAGTCCATCTGCGGCGTTGCGCTTCATCTTTCGTCATTGCGATCCGCCTGAGGCGGACCTCATTCCTCAAGATTCGCGCGCCTTGCATCTGGAGCTTTTTACTGTGCCGTCCATTTGATGACTTTTTGCGAGTTCATCAAGAATGAGATTTCTATTTTGTTAAAGATACGAACTAAAGATATGAGATACTGGATTGCCATTTTTCTGCTGATACTTGCTTGCCCTTGGATGGTCTATGCAGAAGACGATCTATACGGCTCCGCCAACGTTTCTTATCGCTCCACCCAAACAAAGACCGGCCAGGAAAAGTCGAGCACCTGGAGCCTTAACCAGACATACAAGCTTGGGCTTACCAAGGAGTTTACGCCAAATCTAAATCTCGTCGCTGATCTCGGGGTCAATGTCAATGAAACAGACGACACAAAGACCACGCGACTCTATCCTGATATGAGGCTGAATTTGTCAAATGAATATTTTAACGCCGACACCGGATATCGATTGACCGAAAAGGGTCTGGACATCTTGACCATGGTCTCGGATGAAGACCGGTTCACCACCGAATCCTGGAGTACCAATTTTTACACAAAATTCGAAAAATATCCCAAGCTCCGGCTCCGTTACAATCAAGACAAAAATTATGACCACCTGGCAATTCACCAGACCAACACCAAAACAGACACGTTTTCCGGAAGCGCTGATTATGCCTACCGGTTCTTGAATTTCTACTACGACTATACCAACAAGACTTCAGATGATTATGTCGTGGATAGCACCCAGAAGACCGATACCCATGACGGTAGAATCGACTTCAGGAAGTCGTTTTGGGGCAACAAGATCACGTCATCCGGAAGCTATTCGCTAAAGGAGACTACGACGGAAACAAAAACAGGAGGGGAGGCTGTCGATGTGGCCGAAAAAAAGAGTGCTTCTGATGGATTGTATACTAATGATTCCTCGCCGCTTGACGGAGCACTTACATCTGAAAACGAGCTCATAGATGACAATAAGGCCACAAGCACGACTCCGGTGATAGACATTGGCACTAACACTGATCAGAACATCGGGGTGGACCTGACTTTTTCTACGGAGATCGAAAAGATATATCTTTATACTACGATTAAACCAGATAGCGCGAGCACCTTCACCTGGGCCGTTTATTACAGCAGCGACAACAGTGCCTGGACGCTGATAACCGCTGCGGCCGGCTTTGATTATAACACGATCCAAAAGCGGTTTGAGATCTCGTTTGCCAAGACATCTGCACGCTACTTTAAGGTAGTCAATACAACAAAGGATGATACTGTCCTCCTCTATGTCACAGAGATCGAGGCATACAGCGTCAGCACACAGACCCCCTATACCACGGCAGAGGACGTGACCACCGCGCAAACCGCCCAGGCCAATCTTGGGTTCAGGCCATTTAACTGGCTCTCTTTTATATACGACCTCAAGCAAGACCAGCAAGAGAAAGAGAGCGGGGCTTCCACAACCAAAACCAGGCGGACAAACCATGACATAAGCGGCCTTGCGGGGAAAGAGTTTCAAGTGCACAAATATCTCAAGGTCCTGCCCCAGTATCAAAAACGGTTGGAATACGAAGATGGCTCTGACGGAGAAATAGATAGGTCGACCGATACGTATCGGGTACACTTTTTTTCATCCCCGCTAAGCACACTCGATACCGACCTTTCCCTGAACCACAGGGTATTAAAAAAAGACTCCGAGACACAATCAAAGACCTCATCCGGCCTGCTGCACATAGTTGCCAGGCTACGTGAGGGAGCGGACCTGGACATAGATGCGGATATTACCCGCACTGAAAATATTCCAAGTAATACCGAATCAACCACCAAATCTATTAATTCGGAGCTCCGCCTTAAACTTACCAGCGCATTGACAAGCGAAATAGAGTATAATATAAACTGGTCGGAAACAGAAGCGCCGGCAGGGACCACAACCGGGTGTAATTCCCATGCAAAAGCCACTATTTACTGGCGGCCCTCACACGATTTCTATTTCAGAGGATCATATGGCGTTGACCGGGACGAAAAGTCAGGGGATCAAACCTCTCGACAGGACTATAATATGAACTGGTTGTTGACCGAGAAGCTGCAGCTCAGCATGGACTATGCTATAGACAGGAACGATACGGTCAAGACAAGCTATTCCTCCGACCTTTCATGGAACTTAAGCCGGACGTTCACATTCAGGTTCGGATACGACTGGAGCCTGACGGAAGCAGCTACGAAAACAGAAACGCAAACCTTCAGCGCGGATCTTTCAGCAAGGTTTTAAAGGAGATTAAAGAATAACGATGAACAATTCCAAATATGGATTTCTTCTCTTGTTATCCATCGTCTTCTTTTCGGGCTGCGGCGGCCCGTTGAGCTATGTCCACCCCACGGCAGACCTTACATATATTAAGACTGTGGCTATTGTGCCTTTTGAAAATCTGACCCAGCAAAAAGGGGCGGAAGGCAAGGTGATAAATGTTGTGGCCGCGGAGGTATTAAGGCGGGGCGTGTTTGATGTTGTTGAATTCGGAGAGGTGGTCAAGGTGCTGAGAGAGGAAGGTTTCAAAAACACCGGCTCAATCAGCAAGCGCGTGGCAGAAAGGGCGGCAAAGCGTTTGAACGTTCAGGCATTCATCGTCGGCTCGGTTGAAGAGTACGGTGTCTCGCGAACAGGCGGAAGCTCATATCCGGAAGTCTCTGCCTCCCTAAAATTGATAGACGCGAAATCTTATACGATTCTATGGGAAGCAAGCCACAGCGTAAAGGGGACAACCGTCTTGGACCGGCTCTTTGGAATCAGCAAGAAAAGCACAAGCGACCTTGCAAAAGAGCTGGTTGACGAGATGTTTGACACGCTGTTTGGATAGTTACTAATGAGAAACTTTCCTACTCGACATTGGTTTGGGCACATGATGTCTTTTCCTCTATTCCGAGTCTTCCGGGCTGGTGTTTTTGTGATAGTCATTCCGGAAAAGACATCATGTGCCCTATCTGTGATGTCGGGTAGTTAATGTACTTTTTAGTAGCAAAGGAACTCAGCATTTAGGACCCAAATGTCACCGGTGCTTTCCCGTCAAAATTTCCGGCGGTTAGAGGTAGCGCCTTGCTACTGTTATTTTTGTGAAAAATTATACCTTGATGATCTTGGTTTTGATCCTGTCGCCTTGTCTATCCGTTTATGGCTACGGGGGAGAAAAGTCCGTAAAGATAAAAAATGTTGCGGTCATGCCGTTTGGAAGCTTCACTGTTGGAGCCCACCCCTTTGATTTTACCCGTCTGATCACAGATCATCTCATAAACAACAAATTCAGCATCATCCCGCAGGATGTTCTGGAAGAATTTCTTGTCAAAAAAAGGGTCCGCAGGACAGATCTCCTGGACAGGGCAACCATCAGGGAGATGGGTATGTCTTTAAGTGCGGATGCCTTGATGGTCGGCTCTGTGGGGGTGCTTGCCGGTGGCGAGAATCCACGGATAGCCATAAGCGCTCAGATGATAGACTGTATTGATTCTTCTCTTGTCTGGGCCAACACCACTTCATATACCGGGGAGGATTTTGCCACCCTCCTCGGCATAGGTAAGATATGGTCCCTGCAGAAACTAATAGAAGTTGCCGTAACCGACCTCCTGACAGGCCTGCCCACTGAGATCCGCGTGCACGATGAGCCGGCAAGACCGTTTGAAATTGCGCAAGCGAGCTTTTTCCCAAAGATATTAAAAGGCGGCCAGGCCACCCACGTGTCAATCGAGGTAAGGGAAATTACGGGAAAGGCCGTAGATATTAAGGCCTTTGTCCTTGGCACCGAGGTCGTGCTTAAAAGCGATGACGGACGATGGTACACTGGAACCCTGACTGCCCCAAGCATCGAAGGGGAATATCCTCTGAGGGTCTATGTAACAGACCAGGAGAACACGCTTTTCAGAATGGATGACCTTGCCCAACTAAGAGTCGACAATACCCCGCCGGAGGTTGCGATTTCATTCCGGCAAGGGCTTATATCGCCCAATAACGACGGCATAATGGACGACATCTTCTTCTTCCCGGAACTCTTGAAGACAGATACCTTGGAAGTCTGGAGGGTTGAGATTGCCGATGAAGCCGGAAGGATTGTAAGATCAGAAGAGGGTACCGGGGGGTTACCGGGGGGATTTATCTGGCGGGGCGAGAACAATAAGTATAAGCAGGTTAATGATGGAACCTATTTTTGCCGGTTGATATTGGAAGACAAGGCCGGCAACAGATCGGTTACACCAAAAAAGAGCATAGTGGTTGACACCACACCGCCTGAAGTTAAACTGGTGCTTGCTGACGAAGGTGACAAGGAGATAACCTTGGGGGTGGAGATTAGAGATGTCAGCGGAATAGGGGACTGGGAGTTGATCATCTATGATAGAAAGGGCGATCAGGCGGGCGAATTTGACGGTAAAGGAGACATGCCAAGGATGTTGACCTGTGTAAAGAGTACTCAGGGAGGCCCAAGCCCGGAAAAAGAGGGGTTTTTGGCTTATTCACTTGAAGTTGGCGACATAGCAGGAAACAGGTTAAAAAGAGAAAAAGAACCACTAAAACCGCCTGAACCAGAGAAACCCGAGGAAGAACTCCCTGGGAAAAAAGGGGTATGGGTGGAGGATTTTTAAAATGTGGGATTATCCGAAAGGCCTCGCAGCCTATGAAACCCTTTATTAGGGTTGTTTATTCATACTTTCGCCGTGTTGTTTATGCAACGTTAGGGATAAGCCTGTTCTTAGTTATATGCGCCGGATGTTCCCACTCCGGCCCAAATAGCTATATAAGGACGGGTATTGATACATCAAAGATAAAGAAGGTGGCGGTCTTCTCATTCCACAACAATACCAAAGTGACTGAAGCGAGCAGTATCGTAACCAAGGCCTTTATCGCGGGGCTGTTTGAAAGGAAAAAATTCAAGATAGAATTCCCGGGTAATGTAAGAAACTTCCTTGTCAGCGAGCGAATTATCGTAAGAACAGGCATCGGCCTTCAAACTATAAAGCTGATGGCCAAAAGATTGGGAGTTGACGCCGTTATCTTAGGGGAGGTAGATGAATTTATAGGTGTCGACGACAGAAAACGGGCTGTCATTCCAATTGTCTCCATCAGGTGCAGGATGATAGGGGCGCGGAGCGGCAAGGTCTTGTGGATGGCCCAACACGATAGAACAGGTAATGATTATATATCAATTCTCGATTTTGGAAAGGTAAGGTCGGTAGCTGCATTGACCAAAAAGGTTGTCGGCGAGATGATCGAGACAATGCCGTGAAGGAGCAATGGTTAATGGTTATTTGATATTTGTTAATGGTCGATGATTATTATGAAAAGATTATCAATACTTGCCTTGATGACGCTTTTTTGGCTTACGGCTGTAGATAATAGTGTACTCTATTCTGCTTCTGAGCACACAACGGTTCTTGCCGAAGTAAATGGCGAAACAATAGATGAAACCGCTCTTCAGGACAGAATCAAGGCCATTCACAGGTATAAGCCGCCGATTCAGTCTGAAAGCGGGGCGGGAAGCATAAAGATTTTGGACCTCCTTGAACAGATGATCGACGAGCGCCTTATGATCCAGGAAGCTTACAGGGTCAAGCTTGATGAAAGTCCGGGCTTTGAAAAAAAGATTCAGTCCGTCATAAAAAATCAGTCTATTATCAGATTAAGAAAAGAAGAGGTGCTCGACAACATCAATATAGGGGAGAAAGATCTGCTTGACTATTTCAAAAAGCATTATGAGAAAAATGGGCCTGCGCCGGAAGGAGAATTTGAAAAAAGGAAAAGGAGAATCAGGAAGAAACTGAAAAAGGAAAGAGAGAAAGAGTTGTCCGATAACTTTGTTAAATTGTTAAAAGAACAATCAGAAATCTGGATTGACAAGAAACTCCTTGGCTTGCTTGACCCTGAAAAGAATTATACCGGTAAAAAATCGATTATAGCACGAGTCAATGGTCAGCCAATCTCGCTTGACGACATGATGAGCGATATGAAACGGGCATTTCAAAAAAGGGCCAGGATGTACAGCAGGGTAAAAACTACTACTAAGCAAAAAAAGATGTATGAAGAGTTAAGGCAACAGACGCTGGATGCCCTGATTACGTATAAGCTGGTCGAACAGGAGGCATTAAGGCGTAATTACATCAAGGACCCGGCCTTCATGGATATTATTACAAGGCGTAAAGACCGTCTACTTATTAATGAATTTAAGGAAAAAACAATCTATCCCCTTGTCATTCCAACAAAAAAAGAGTTGACAAAGTACTACAAAAAACATATAAACGACTTTAAAAAAGGATATGAGGTATGGTTTAATGAGATGATCTTTCAGGCCCGGCCGGACGCCGAAAAGGCCCTGAAGGAATTAAAAGAGGGGGCCAATTTTGAATACCTGGCTGCCCGTGTCTCAGAAAGGTGGATACCGCGGGGATCGCATGTATGGGTTAATTCCAATCGGTTTGCTCCGGATATTAGAAAAGAACTGAACCGGTTGAAAGTCGGGCAGATAAGCAATGTCATTCCCGACAACAGGCAATACAAGATCATAAAATTGAAAGGAAAAAGAGGGGGGGAGCCCGAGGAATTTTCCCGTGTGGCAGGGAAATTGAAGAAAATTGTCGAACAGCAAAAATTCAACACCATGCTTTCCGGTTATCTGGCAAAATTGCGTAAGAGTTCAAGGATTGATATCGATAAAAAAACCTTGAAAAAAATAGAGGAAACGTACAGGGCTGAACCGGCCGAACAAGCTGAAACTACAGATTAGCATGAAACTAACTAAGGCACTATCATATTCTCTGTTACTTGTCGTAATAATCCTTATGGGTACTGTTTCTTGTGAGAAAAGGATCCGCGGACGACTTGTCAAGAAGAAATGTATCGACTGTCACCAGGAAGAGGCCAAGCAATTTAAAGCAGCAAAGGTGACACATTCACCTGTCTCCAAGAACGAGTGTGAAGCCTGTCACAGGCCTCACGGGGTGATCGGCGGTGTTTATTTGAAAAGCAGCGAAAGGGAGCTCTGCTATGCCTGTCATAAGGACAGCAAAGACATGGTTAATAAAAAGCATGTCCATGCCCCGGCAAAAGAGGAAAAATGTGTCAGCTGTCACAATCCACATTCGTCCATGAACAAAAACCTGTTAAAGGGAAAGGGAAGCGAGCTTTGTTTTATCTGCCATAAAGAGAATGTTTATACCAGAAAGACGTTACACGCTCCTCTATCTACCAAGGGATGTCTGGTTTGTCATGATGCCCATGCCTCTGATTATGAGCAGCACCTGTTTGGAAAAAAGAATAATGTGTGCGTAAAATGTCATGATTTCAAAAAATCCAATTTTATCAAGGGACACATGGGCTATAAGGTAGGAGAGAGTAGTTGCGTATCGTGCCACACGTCACATTCATCCTCTAATCCCAAATTGCTGCGTGAATTCATCCATGCGCCACTTGACAAAAGCGAGTGCAGCGCCTGTCACCACCCTCCGGAATCCACGGGGCCCCCGAAGCTTAAAGAAAAAGGGGACAGGCTCTGCTATGGGTGCCACACGGAAAACCAGGCGGCCTTCACAAAAGCCCATATCCATGCCCCGGTAAAAGAAGGGAATTGCCTGTCGTGCCACAGCCCCCATGCCACGGATAACAAACATATAACCCTTCTGTCTGATGGAAAACTCTGCTATTCGTGCCATAAAAAGACAAAGGAAACGTTTAAGAAAAATTACGTGCACAAACCGATAAAAGAGAACGACTGTACGGCCTGCCATAATCCACATGCATCAAACAACGAATATGAATTAAAGGGTGTTGGCAAAACGCTGTGCTTCCGGTGTCATAAAGAAGATGCCTTTAGCCGTTCAAATATTCACGAGCCTATTAAAAAAGGAAACTGTGTCGCCTGTCATAATCCGCATGCATCGGATAATAAATTTGAACTTCAGCAGGCCGAGCTCGAACAATGTTATACTTGCCACCAGAAAGAACGAATGCGCTTTGACCGGGTGAATATCCATACCTCTATAAGGATCGGAAGGTGTGTTGTTTGCCACAATCCGCATTCAACCGACAGGAAAAGGTTGTTGATCCAGTCAAAAAAGAGGCTATGCTTTAAGTGCCACCAGGGAATGCTGGATGAAGTGAAAGGTGGAATCGTCCATCCCTCTTTTAAAAAGGGAGAATGCCTTATATGCCATGACGAACATGCCAGTGATAATGATTTTCAACTGATAGAAACAGGAAAAGAGAATTGTTACCGGTGTCATACCGGGATTCAAGCCTCTTCTAAGAAGAAGAAATACAACCATACCCCTCTCAAACAAGGAGAATGTACAACCTGTCATAATCCCCATGGGAGCAAAATAAAGGGACAATTGAACCGGCCCGTGGGAGGGCTCTGCCTGTCGTGTCATACGGATTTGGAAGATCATATTGAAAAAGACACGCATAAGCACAGCCCCGCAAAGGAAGGGCGCTGCCTGAAATGCCATTCTCCGCACTATACTAATACTGAAGGCTTGCTTGTAGCTAAGGGGGCCGGGCTGTGTAAAAACTGTCATAATCTCGGAACCTCAGTCATGGCAACCTCGCACGGCAGGATCGCAATATCGGGCTCTGATTGTATCGGCTGTCATGAGTCACACACTTCGAAAAATAAAGGCTTGTTGCACGAGGTCTTGCATGGTCCATTCAAGGACGGCAACTGCACGGCATGTCATTAATTGGTCATTTGTCAGTGGTCACCGGTCATTAGTGATTAGATCACTTTAGGCACTTTTTAAGATGCGTATAGACCTGTGCATAACCCCATTGATATGAAAAGGTCTCACGTCATCGAATTTACGAATCAAGGCATTTAGGAACGGCAATGGTGATGGTTCGAAAAAAAATCTGTTGGGCCTTTTTTATATTCTTTTGCGCCTTCATATGCTCCATGCCGGCGGCAGACCGGTCGTATGCCCAAAGCACGCAGATCAACTTAAAGAAGTGTCTAAAATGCCACCCCGCCTTAGGGAAGGAAATCGCCTCCAAGGATGCGCACGCGCCTTTTAAAAACCTTCAATGCTCAAGCTGCCACAATCCTCACGCCTCAAATCACAAACATCTGGTCAAAGAGCAGATTGGAAAACTGTGCACGAGCTGTCATAAAGGCAAAAAGGAGAAAATCGGCAAAAAGTACAGTCACCCCCCATTTGAAGAGGGGGCATGCCTGAAGTGCCACAAGGCCCATTCATCGAAGAATCGGAAACTGTTAGTCGCCAAAAGCGGGGAGCTCTGTTTTAACTGCCATGCCCGGAAAGAAATCCTTTCGAAAAAGCACAAGCACGACCCCGCAAAAAAAGGTAAATGCTTAACCTGTCATGGTCCCCATACGGCTGATCATGAACCCATGCTGAAAAAAAGCCTTAAACAAGCATGCGTTTCGTGTCATTCAATTACAAGTAACAAGGCGAAAAAATCGCACAGTTATTACCCTGTCCAGGATACAAAATGCACATCCTGTCATAATCCCCATGCCTCAAATCACGGAGGTTTAATCAGGGAGCGTTCGCACAAGCCGTTTGCCCGGAAGAAATGTACTCAATGTCATAATTCAGCCCAATCAAAAAACCCATTGGCCGTGAAAGGCAAAGGGGTGTCGGTCTGCACCGCCTGTCATCCATCGGTTAGCGAGGACTTCAGGAAAGTCAACGCCCATGTAGGGCGAGGCGTCTTTTGCACAAACTGCCATAGCCCGCATACCTCGGATGAGCTCCACATGAAAAAGGCAAAAGAGACAAAAGTATGCACAGGCTGCCATCAGGATACAAAGGGGCGTTTAAGAGACAGTAAAAATAAGCACAAACATCCCTCTGTTATGGAAGGAAAATGCAGCGACTGTCATCGTCCGCACGGGTCGAACTTCAGGTTGTTTTACGGTGCAGACGAAATCGCCACCTGCACTGGTTGTCACAAAAGGCATGCCTCGTTCACGCATCCTGTAGGAAAAGGTGCTATTGATCCGAGATCAAAGGGGGAGATTACGTGTATCACATGTCACAACCTGATGGGAAGCCGTCACGATTTTTCATTAAGATTTAATCGGAAAAAGCAATTGTGTATTCAGTGCCATAAGGGATATTAGTTTGTCATTGGTCACCGGTCATTGGGATGAAAGAAGAATGAATATGTTTAGAAGGGGCCATCTTGTTATTCCATTTTTGATCTTCTTGCTGGTCATACCGGCAACAGCGCTCTGTGCTGGAAAAGGAAAAATTAAACACCTCACATCGATTACCAAAAACAGCGAAACAGGCCGTTTGTCTTTGCTAAGCGGTCTCTTTTTTGACGAAAGCAGAAACAGGTTATATGTGACCGATACCACAAACAAGCGAATACTCGCCTTTGACGTTGACTTCAAGTTTGTGTCTGAATTCAATGCCGGCGGAGCCTTGGGGGCCCCAACTTCTCTGGCAAGAAGCAGCAAAGGCCGGTTATTTGTTGCGGAGCCGGCAAAAGGAAAAGTCCTGTTTATCGATATTAAACAAAAGTCCGTCAGGCCAATCAATTTTTCCGCGGTTCCAAAAGCCAACGCCGTTTATCCCGGAAACATGGCCGTGGATTCGGCAGATAATCTATATATAGTTGACAAAGCCAACCAGAGAGTTCTTATCTTTGATGCGGACATGCGCTTTAACAGGCAAATCCTTGTAAAAGACGGCAACGGTCTCATAGATGTAAAAGTAGGCCCAAACGGCAATATCTATACCTTAGACACAATAGACGGAGCTATCCGTGTGTTTGACAGGCGGGGGAATCTTCTCAAAAGATTTGGGAAAAAGGGGAAAGACAAAGGAGAATTCAATTTCCCTGTTAGTCTTGCCGTACATCCAAACAGGATGGTCTATGTGGTCGATCAACACAATCACAAGGTCCTGGCGTTTAACAAAAAAGGTGAGTTTGTCCTTGATTTCTCACAATTAGGCTGGAGAGAAGGTCGCCTCCATTATCCCTCCTATATCTACATAAACAAGGCCGGTAAAATTTTTGTTGTCGATAGAGGCAACAGCCGTGTAAGCATTTTTGAGTAGGATTGGAACGAGACCTTTGCATAACCGGCTCACACAACTTCTATGCTCTCAGGGGGGCAAAACAGGGCCACGCTCTCCCCGGCCATGACCGGCGCATGTTTGTATTCTCTTTGGCTAAGGAGGGCGCTGAAAGGGATCCCGACATCTATAAGAGCCCTCACGTGGTCCCCTTCATCAATCAACTGCATAACCCGACCAAGCAACCTGTGGTCTCCTGCTCGGGCATCCCTGGCCGGAAGCACCTTGATCATTATAGGGTTCACCGATATCTTCACATATCCGGTCTTGTTGGTCCGCACCGCAATCTTTAACTTGTCATGAATCGAGCAATATTTTTTTCCATTGTCGTCTGTACTGATGAGCCCGCTAAAGATATTCTCGTAAACGGACGAGGCGGGCCTTCCGTTAAAAAGAAATACGATATGATCAGAGAGTTTGGTCGCCTGTATTGTGTTGTGGGTGGCAAAGATGACAAAAATCCCTTTTTGAATGTTGATATCCCTTAGTATGCCCTCAATGGCAATCTGGTTTTCAATGTCAACGTTGGAAGTCGGTTCATCCAACAGGATCACCTTCGGAGAACAGGCAAGGGCCCGGGCGATGGCTACTCTCTGGGTCTCTCCGCCTGAAAGCTTATGAGCGCTCGCCTCAGCAAATTCGCGCATTCCCACCAGGTCGAGCACCTCATAAATGATCCTTTTTCTCCGCTCTTTCGGCACCCCCCTTACCCCGAGCCCGAACTCTACGTTCTTGTACACACTTGTAGTAAAAAGAATGGGCTGCTGCTCGACCATCACCACTTCTCTTCTCAAGCCTTGAAGAAAACCTTCGGAAAAGTCGACTTTTCTTGAGCCATAAACGATTTCTCCGGTGGTGGGCGGCAATAAAAAACTCAGGATTTCCAGTAGGGTCGTCTTGCCCGAGCCGTTAGGGCCGAGCAATCCATATACCTTGCCCTTTTCGAGGCGCAGTTCAGGGATATCCAGCACCTTGCGGCCCGCATAGACCTTGGAAAGGTTGTTGATCTCGAAAAGCATCAGGCCCTCGCCCTTCCCTGCAGATAATTGAAAAACAGATTCACGGCAAAGCTTATAGTAAGAAGGATCAACCCCAGGGCAACAGCCAAAACAAATTCTCCCTTGTCGTACTCTAAAGCCATGGCAGTGGTCATGGTCCGGGTAAACCCCTTGGCATTACCACCCAACATCATGCTGATCCCGACTTCCGCAATAACGCGCCCAAACGATGCAATGACTGCGGCCATAATGCTGAACCTTGCCTCCCGAAAGACCACACCCGCTGTTTGCAGTGTGGTGGCCCCCAGGGTCATGGCGCTCTTTCTGTAGCGCTCGTCAATTCGGCTGATGGCTGCGATGGTAAAGGTGGTGACAATTGGAATGATGAGGATGACCTGCCCGATGACAATCGCCTTTTGTGTGTAAAGGAGGTCCAGGGGTCCGAAGATCCCCCTTCTTGAAACAAATGCATAGACAAACAGACCGATGACGACCGTGGGGAGGGCAAGAAGGGTGTTGAGGATGGTGATTGTCATTCTCTTGCCGCGAAATTCTTTGAAAGCTATTGCAAAACCGGCAGGGATGCCGATAAGGCTCGCAATCAAGGTGGATGATGAGCTGACCTTCAAAGAGACCAGAACGATGGCACAGACCTCTGCGTCCAACGATTTAAGAAGCAGGATGGCCGAAATTAAACTGTCTATAAGAAGGTCCATAGGCGGTCAGTAGTCACTGGTCATTGGTCAATAACGGGGTACCTAAAAATACTAAAAAAACCGACATCATACACTGGGGTCATGATATCTTTTCTGGAGTGACTGGCGGGAGGGTGCTGTGTTTTTGTGACTTATCTGTGGGGGAGACCGCAGCTCCCGCTTGCGGGAGAATGCGGAGGGGGTAAGAATCCCTCGCAGATAAGTTACTAAAAACACCAGCCCGGAAGACTCGGAACGAAAGAAAAGATATCATGACCCCAGCTCACTTCACGATATCACTATCTTGCATCCGGAATCGCGTCAGGATAAAAGAGCTGCCGGTCAAGGAGTTTATAGTTAGCAATGACAGCTTGCCCCCTTGGCGATACAAGCCATTGGGCGAATCGATCCGCCCGGTCAAACTTTACATGAGGATGTTTTCCGGGATTTACCGGAATCACGCCATAAGGATTATACAGCCTTTCATCGCCTTCGCAAAGCACTTCTAAGTCCAGCCCTCCCTTCCCGCCAAATTTGTACTTTATATATGTGCCCCGATCCGCCAGCGTATAAGCCCGTTTTTCATCCGCATAGGTTATCGCCTTGCCCATTCCTTGACCAATAGAAAGGTACCACCCGCCCGAGCCCTTTGGGTGCTTGAAAGTAAGTTGTCTTTTTTTGCCCTTCTTTACCAGGGTGGTAGTTTTAAAAACCAACGGAACCCCCGCAGCCGCCCAGAGATCTATCTCTTTAGTGTGTGTCCCGCTGTCGTCACCGCGGGATATGAACCTGGCTTCGGCCACGGCGATCTTTCTTAAGGCCCCGGGGGCATCTTTCATACCCCTTATGCCGGCAGGGTCATTCGGCGGGCCCAGGATCACAAAATCATTGTGCATGACCGCATAGCGCTTCGTGCCGTATCCCTCGGCCACAAACGCTTCCTCCCTTGCCTTGGCGTGGACGAATATCACGTCCACGTTTCCGTCCGTGCCGTCCCTGATGGCAGCCCCGGTCCCCTTGGCAAAGACCCTGACCTTTATTCCAATATCTTTCGCAAATGCAGGGAGGAGCGCGTCCAAAAGACCTGAGGCCTGCGTGCTGGTCGTTGTGGACATCTTAATGACTTTATCTCCTCCGAAAACAACAAGCGGCATGAATGCTACCGACAAGATCAGGCCAAATACTGATAATCTTCTCATTGTGATTAAGTCAGTTGTAAGTTGTCCGTAGTCCGTTGCATTAAGAGAGCTTTCAACTTGCAACAAAAAACTTCCCTATATCCTTCTATGTCACAACTGACATATATATTTAACCAAGTTATCATGTCAACAAGAAAATCGATTTCCCTTGTCGCATCAAATGGGCACAAGTCTTTCATGCACCCTGTTGTTGTGATATAAAAGACAAACGTGATTCCTTCAAAAGACTCATTGGTGAAGACCCTTGCCATGCTCTTCCTGGATCCGGCCCACCATGACCAGGAGGGTGTCAAGATCTTCATTCAGGATTTTCTGGGCTGCGGCTGCCCTGATGACGTGGTGAAAAAGGCAAAAGTAAGCTTTTTCATAAAACCCCTGGGAGCATATTTCAAGCAAAGGATCATACAATTGGGTCCATCCCGGACCCGGACCCCGTTAGAGCAAGAGGTCAACCACTTAATCAAGCTTCCCAAAACCTTGAAGTGGCCCAGAAAACGTTCGGGCGAGCTTATCCACCCGGCCTCATGGCGCCGGCCAACACTAGAATCTGTTGCAAAAACTTCCAGGGATATGGAGGGCCTGTCCTGGCTGAGAAGCATGTCCAAAGTAACAATCGATGCAGTAATAGAGGTCCCGGCCCGCGCCTTTTTCTTCCTGGTCACCGGCAGGATAAGAAAAACTCAAAAGAAAGGGCTCCTTCTGAAATACAACACCGGTCAATTGCTGTATAAGCTCACGGGCTACAACCGGTGCCGCCTCTTCACGATAAGCCACAAGAGCGAACCAAAAATCATCCCGCAAATAGATACCGCGTTGACGTGGCAAGAACTCTATGATGCCTTTTCCAAGGGACGAGATCGATATCGGTTTGCCGACTCGGTATTAGACCTGCTTGATCGTGTTGATTGAAGGAAGACGGCCGAAGAGACTCCTTGAAGCCAATAAAGAAGCCCCCTCTGAACTGGAAGAAGCCCGATTCTCCGTGTCCAGCGGAGGCTCTTTGAACAAGGAAAACCGCTGTCGGCACCCCTTGTCTGGATTATTCTGTATCAAGGCCGTCCTAATTGGTCAACAACAAACTGATCTTGGGGGCTTCGCCTCCTCAATTTGAGGGCTTTGGAAAGCCATTTGAAAGACCAGGGGGTCTGGGATTGTAATCTTTGTAATTTATGATATATATAAAAAACACCCACCCGGGCGAAGCGAACAGACCAAGCGGGAAAACCCTGAACGGAGGGCTCATGACAGAATTAACAAAACGATCCAAGACAATACTTGGGGCATTATTGTTTGTTTCCCTTGTCCTTTGGATAGGAATCAGCGGGGTTCGTCAACACCTGTTGGCCGGCACGGACAAAGCCTATGAAGAACTCAAGGTCTTTAGTGACGTCCTTGATATCATAGAAAAGGACTTCGTTGATCCTGTCGACTCAAAGAAGCTCATCCATGGCGCGATTCGTGGCATGATAGGTTCTCTTGATCCTCACTCTGCATTTCTATCGCCCGAATCATACAAAGACCTTCAGATAGAGACCAGGGGTCGGTTCAGCGGCATTGGTATTGTTATTACCGTGCAAGACAACATGGTAACGGTTATCTCTCCGATTGAGGGATCGCCGGCCTACAAGTCAGGAATAAAAGCTGGAGATCAAATCATCAAGGTAGACGGGGAGGAGACCGTGGCCATGATGTTATGGGAGGCGGTCGACAAGATACGCGGCAAGAAGGGCACCTCTGTGCTGATTACCATTAGGCGAAAAGGGCTACCAGCGCCAGTTGATTTCACCATTGTGCGGGACATCATTCCGCTGGAGAGCGTGCGATCTCATCTGCTACAACCCGGCTACGGCTATATTCGGATCACGAATTTCAGGGAGAACACCTCTGATGATATAAAGTCGGCCCTGAAAAAGTTGGAATCAGGCAAGACGCCTTTGAAGGGATTGATATTGGATCTGCGTGACAACCCGGGAGGGCTCCTCGATCAGGCGGTGAAGGTCGCAGATATCTTTCTGGATAAAGGGCCAATCGTTTCAATCAAAGGAAGACAAAGGGCCCACTCGAAGATCTACGCGGCACATCGTGACAAGGATAAACACCCGCAGCCGATCGTGCTTTTAATAAATGGGGGGAGTGCAAGTGCATCAGAGATCGTGGCCGGGGCATTGCAGGACCATGGCCGCGCTCTTGTGCTGGGCACCGCCTCGTTTGGAAAAGGCTCGGTTCAAACTGTTGAGTCGTTGCGGGACGGCTCCGGCCTAAAATTAACCATAGCACGATATTACACCCCAAGCGGCCACGCAATACAGGCCCGCGGAATTGTCCCGGATGTCGTGGTCGAGCAAAGGGATATGTCAAAAGAAGAGAAAAAACACCCGCATATGAAGGAAAAGGACCTGAAAAACCATATTTCAGCCAAGCCAAAAGAGGGGATGTCCAAGAAAATGAAAGAGAAAGTCCTGCAAATAAGAGGTGTTAAGGTGCCCGGTGAAAAGCTTTCAGATCCAGTAAAACGGCTCGTTGCTGAGGATAATCAGATTCGAAGTGCGCTTGACATTCTTGCAAGCTGGCAAATCTTTTCAAAAAAAATGCCCCACGTTAAGACGATACCGTGAGCAGTCGGACAGGAGCCGCAACTAAAAAGGGACGGCGCCCCGGAAAAAATAAGAAAGCTTCTCAAAAAAGAGCCCGCCGAGCAAGGTTTATCATTCTCGGCTTGGTCTTTGCGGGGATTTTCGGCTATGCGGCGTATCGGTTATTCACCCCAAGACACACAGACGCGCCCCCGTTGCCCCTCTTTGAAACTTCTCCTTCCCTGGTAGAAACCAAAACCAAAGAGATAGATCGGTGTATCTATAATACGCTGTTGGCCCTGAATATCCCTCCAGGAGACGTGATATTCAAAACAATCGAACCGAAGAAGGACCGGGGGAAAACATGGTCTTTTTCAGAACTGGAAATACGTCTTCCAACAACTCTTCGGCACGATAATATTAGAGAAGCTCTTCTGTCCGGACTTTCCGGGCGCATCCCAAAGAAATCTGTTCGATTTGCCCTTGGATCCCAACAAGAGCTGATACTCGACCTTTCTATCAACTCCCGCCACACCCATCGCCTTGTCTTTGTTAAACCCAGGGAAAGGGAAAAGAAGCCTGTAGCGCCCCCGCCTTCAAGTCTTCCCAGGGTCGCGCTCATTATTGATGACTTGGGATACGATGAAAAGCTTGCCTCAAAATTTCTGGCTCTCGACGGCACAATGTCTTTTTCCGTGCTTCCGCACAGCCCTTTTCAAAAAAGAATCGCCACGGCAATTCACAACAGCGGCCGGGATGTCCTTCTCCACCTTCCCATGGAACCCGTGGAGTATCCCTTGGTCAACCCGGGGGCCGGAGCCCTCCTTTCCTCAATGACGCCCGACGACCTCCTGGATCAACTTCGAAAAAACCTGGATGCGGTCCCTTTTGTAGTGGGCGTAAACAACCACATGGGATCGAGGCTCACTCAAGACCCGGCAAAAATGCGCCAGATATTCACGGTTCTGAAAAGGCGGGATCTGTTTTTCATAGACAGCCTTACCGGCCCGGGGTCTTATTGCCGGCAGGCGGCTCGTCTGTTGAAACTGAGGTTTGCACAAAGGCACGTCTTCCTGGACCACGTTCAGGATACAAACACAATCCGCTTCCAGATAAAACGGCTTATCAGCATAGCCAAGAAACACGGAAAAGCGATCGGAATCGGCCACCCCTATCCTGCCACATGGGAGGCGCTTAACAAGGAGCTGCCGAATATCAAGAAACAAGTGAAGCTGGTCAGGGTTTCCGAACTTGCTGGATAGGGGTCAAGCCTTCTGTTGAGACTGTCGAAAAACTCTTAAATGAGCGACTTTGATCATTTTTGATATAAAGGTTCTTAGTGAAGCGAAGCGA
>JABXJX010000155.1 GCA_013375375.1 Desulfobacterales bacterium
TCAGGACCGCATGTTGAATATGGTGCCGTCTTTGAGGCTACCAGGTCACATCAGTGACCCGATCTCAAAAAAAGATGCCCCTTAACGGCCTGCAAACATGACAAGACCGCTCATATTTGCATTCGTGGGATTTGGGCAACAGCCCGTCAAGGTCTTAATGTAAAAATCCTTTTTTCATATAAAATATTCTGGATAGGCTGAAGAGGCCGATCCTAGTAAGCAGGGTATATTTGAATGTTCGATAAACTAAAAGGTGTAGAAGAACAGTTTGTTAATATCGAGAAGCTCTTGAGCGATCCTGATGTGATAAAAGATCAAGAGGCCTATAGAAAGTACTCAATGGAACGTGCGGAGTTGAGCAAGATTGTTTCCGCGTATCGTGATTACAAACAGGTGGCTAAAGATATCAAAGAGTCCAAGGATCTTTTGAAGGACGGCGATGAAGATATTAAGGGGCTGGCCAGGGAAGATCTCCAGCAATTGTACGAACGCTCGGAAAAACTGGAACAAGAGTTAAAGCGGCTCCTCATCCCCAGGGATCCCAACGACGAGAAGAATATCGTTCTCGAGATCAGGGCCGGCACGGGCGGTGAAGAAGCCGGGCTCTTTGCTGCAGATCTTTTTCAAATGTACGGCAGATATACAGAGAGTCTTGGTTGGAAGATGGAGATCTTGAGCAAGCATATGACGGGCGTGGGCGGCCTCAAGGAGGTCATTGCCTTGGTACAGGGCAAAAGAGCCTATAGTCGCCTGAAGTATGAAAGTGGTACCCATAGAGTGCAGCGTGTGCCGGTCACGGAATCACAAGGCAGGATCCACACGTCGGCCGTCACCGTGGCTGTGTTGCCCGAGGCGGAAGAGGTCGATGTGAAGATCGAGCCCGATGAGATCAGGGTGGATGTGTTTCGCTCCACCGGTCCTGGTGGGCAGAGCGTTAACACTACGGACTCGGCTATACGCATTACTCATCTTCCGACAGGATTGGTGGTGAGTTGCCAGGATGAAAAGTCGCAGCACAAGAACAGGGCCAAGGCGATGAAGGTGCTTCGTGCTCGCTTATATGATAAGATGGTTTCCGAGCAGAACGAAAGAATCTCTGCGGATCGCAGGAGCCAGGTAGGAAGCGGCGACCGTAGCGAGCGGATAAGGACATACAACTTCCCGCAAGGTCGTGTCACAGACCACCGTATTGGACTTACACTATATAAACTGGAAGATACCCTCCAAGGCAATATTGGAGAGATTATCGATGCCCTTATAACCCATTATCAGACCATTGCCATTCAGCATGCTGAGACAGAATCGAGGGATGCTGCCTGAGACCTGGACCATTCTGAAACTCCTAAAGTGGACCACGGACTACTTTAAATCCCACCATATTGAACAACCACGCGCTGCTGCTGAAATCCTTTTGGCCCATACCTTAGGTGTCGGGCGGGTAGACCTCTACGTCCAGTACGACCGTCACATTGGGCTCAAGGAGCTTGAGATCTTCAAAGGATTCATCCGGAGACGTATTCAAAGGGAGCCGGTCGCCTATATTGTTGGTAAAAAAGAGTTTTGGTCTATGGATCTGAAGGTGACACCTGATGTGCTCATACCGAGGCCCGAGACCGAAACCCTTGTGGAGACCGTTCTTGCTATCGTGCCGTTGGAACTTAAACCGGCGCCTTTGAGAATCCTGGACCTTGGGACCGGTTCAGGGGCTATTGTCCTTGCCATAGCCTCGGAGCGGCCGGGTAACAGCTTTTATGCGGTTGATCGCTCGGAACAGGCCCTGGACGTAGCCCGGAATAACGCTCGAACGCACAAACTCGACAAAGCCGTTACCTTTTTACAGGGGGACTGGTTCGATCCTGTCCGTGACCGAAGGCGCTATTTTGATGTGATCGTCTCGAATCCCCCTTACATTTCGAGTCGTGTGTTTGAGGTGCTTCCACTGGAAATTGCCGGACATGAGCCTCGGGAGGCCCTTGAGGGGGGCTTGGACAGGCTGGATGCAATCAGGATCATCATCAAAGATGCCCCGGATCACATGGTTCCGGGGGGGTGGCTCCTTTTTGAGATCGGCTACGAGCAATGGGCCGCGGTCGAGAAGCTGTTTGCGGGCTCCGGGGCCTACAGTGATTGGGCTGTCATTAAAGACTACAGTGGCTGCAATCGGGTCGTGCGGGCGAGAACAACAGGCAAATAATGTGAGACCTTTGCATAACCTCTTTGAGTGGTAATTATGAACTTTTTGGGGCACCCATCCGGGCGAAGCGAACGACCCGTTTTATCTGTTGGCAGTCAAGGGGGATCTTTTTTTGAGATCAGGTCACTTGATATTGCTTGATAGCCTTCCCAACGGCACCATATTCAACATACGGTCCAGACCCACTTACTAATGGGCTAATAAGCT
>JABXJX010000156.1 GCA_013375375.1 Desulfobacterales bacterium
GAGGTACCAGGTATGGACATCACCTCAGTCATATTTCTCTGTATCGGTGTTTTTGCCGCAGGCTTTGTACTTGCCTTCTGGGTCCGCACTATATTGACAGCGGGTAAAATCAGGGCTGCAGGCGACGAAGCCCGAAAGATCACGGAAGAGGCTAAAAAACAATCCGATACTATCCAGAAGGAAGCCAAGCTTCACGCAAAAGATCAACTCTACCAAATGAAGGTGGACTTTGAGAATGAGACCAAGGAGATACGGTCTGAGCTCAAAGGCTCACAAAAGCGCCTTGTGCAAAAGGAAGAGAATATTGATCGGAAGACAGAACAATTCGAGCGACGCGATGCTAACATATCCAAAAAAGAACAGCGTATTATGGAAAAGGAAAGACAGCTACATGACCAGGAAGAGAAATATAAGACATTGATTGAAGAACAAAAGGTGCAGTTGGAGAAGATTTCGGGCATGACAGGTGATGAGGCCAAAGATCTCTTGATCAAGGCCATGGAGAATGAGGCCCGTTATGAGGCGGCAAAGCTTATCAAGCGTATTGAAAACGAGAGCCGGGAACAAGCTGACCGTAAGGCGAGAAAGATTATTGCGACAGCTGTTCAGCGCTATGCAGGTGATTATGTTGCGGAAAGGACGGTATCGGTTGTTAATCTGCCCAGTGATGAGATGAAGGGCCGTATTATCGGCCGGGAAGGGCGTAACATAAGGGCCCTTGAAGCCGCCACAGGGGTTGACCTTATCATAGATGATACGCCGGAGGCCGTTATCCTGTCGGGATTTAATCCTGTGAGACGAGAAGTGGCGCGCCTTTCCCTGGAGCGGCTAATCGACGATGGGCGCATCCATCCTGCGAGAATCGAAGAAACGGTCAAAAAGGTCTCCAAAGAGATGGACTCTGAGATACGGGAAGCCGGTGAACAAGCGGCCTTTGACTTGGGAGTCCATGGGATTCATCCTGAACTGATTCAACATATAGGGAAACTGAAATTCAGAACCAGCTATGGGCAGAACGTGTTACATCACTCGATTGATGTGGGGTTTTTGTGCGGTATCATGGCTGCCGAACTGGGCATGAACATAAAGCAGGCGAAGAGGGTAGGCCTCATGCATGATATCGGAAAAGCTATAGACCATGAGGTGGAAGGGCCTCATGCCTTGATCGGGGCGAATCTGGCCAAGAAATATGGAGAATCGCCGAGTGTAATCCATGCAATCTCCGCCCATCATGAAGATGTTCCGCCCACATCGGTTTTGGCGGTTTTGTTGCAGGCAGGGGATACCCTTTCAGGGGCCCGGCCGGGCGCGCGAAGAGAAATACTGGAGACTTACGTAAAGCGCCTTGAGGACCTGGAAAAAGTTGCGAAGTCTTTCACGGGTATTAGCAAATCATATGCTATTCAAGCGGGTCGAGAGTTGCGAATTATTGCGGAAAGCGGGGCGGTTTCAGATGCCGAGGCTATTATGTTGAGTCGAGATATAGCCAAGAAGATCGAGGAGTCCATGTCATATCCCGGGCAGATCAAGGTTACAGTGATTCGAGAGACCCGTGCGGTCGAATATGCAAAATAATAAGTTTTTGTTCGAAGCCCTGCGGTTTAATTGGTATTGAATATCGAATATTGAACAAGGAATGTCGAATTAAGAAGTTTAATAAAATCTTCAATTACTACAATATTCATCATTCCTTGTTCGAAATTCTGCGGTTCAGAAGGACAACCCTTGAAGAATGTTTTCGACATATTAAAGGCGCGTGGTTTTATTGAGCAGACTACCGGCGACGAGGCCCTTTGTCAGGCGCTCAAGGAACCTATAACCTGCTACATCGGTTTTGATCCCACGGCTTCCAGCTTTCACGTGGGAAACTTAATTCCGATTATGGCGCTGGCCCATATGCAACGACGCGGGCATCGGCCCATCGCACTGATTGGGGACGGCACTGCCTTGGTGGGTGACCCGAGCGGAAAGACTGAGATGCGGCAGATGTTGACCCCTCGACTGGTGAATCGTAATGCCAAGGCCTTGAAAAAGCAACTGGTTAGGTTTGTGAACTTCGAACAGGGTGAAGCAGCGCTATTGAATAATGCAAAGTGGCTTAAGCAACTAAGATACATTCCTTTTCTGAGGGATATCGGGCGTCACTTTAGTGTCAACCGAATGCTGGCCACTGAGTCTTGCCGGCTGAGGATGGAAACAGGGCTCAGTTTCATCGAATTCAACTATTCCCTGTTGCAAGCCTATGATTTTCTCTATTTGTACAGGACTGAGAATTGTGTCCTGCAGATGGGAGGGTCTGATCAGTGGGGAAATATT
>JABXJX010000157.1 GCA_013375375.1 Desulfobacterales bacterium
GTATGGTATATTTATTGAAATGCAAGAATCTTTACTCTCCAGCACAAAGTCCGTCTTACAACTCTGTGCCTCGCATAATAAATCCTCCTCTATCGAAAAACTACAAAGATGCCACGGGTCAGAGAGGCAAAACATACGAACTTAATCTATTCTACTTATACCAAATTAGCCGCATCTTTTCAATGAAAAGTCATATAAAATGGGCCCGACAACGGGCAGCGGCCATTGAATCCGATGACAAATTTTGACTTTTTCATAAATTACTGGTAGTCCAAGATTTACGGGACGGACATTTTTGCGAAATTGGCAGATAAGCGGTTGTATAGTTGTAGAATGGTTGTACAGATTTTCTCGCGAAAATGGGGCCATTTTGGGGGCATGTGTTCGCGGCTCAGTGCGCTTCTGGTTGGCTGGTGGGACTGGTCCAAAAGGTACTCCAGAATTTTGGTACTTCATAATGAACTTATCCCGGCTTCGCCGGGGACTTTAAACAGTTCATATAAAACAGCTTGATTTTTTTCTCAACCTTTGCATCGGTCCGACTATGGTTGTTTGTAGAGAACAGCCATGGACGGCATCGATAAAAATACATTCAAGAAAATCTTCTATGATCACTGGGATACGTTCAGACAAGTCTATCCACGTTTCGATACACCAGACTACAATGAAACCATTCAGAAAATGCTCGACTGCGGTGACTCTGAAAAGATGGGCTTTGTTCAATACAGATGTTGCTCTTGCGGAGAGACCCACCGTATCGCCTTTACCTGCAAATCCTGTTTCTGCCTGTCTTGTGCCAAGGTTTATATCGACCGCTGGGCAGATTTCATCGGTCGACGACTCTTGCCGGGCGTCACTTATCGCCATGTAGTACTGACGATGCCTGAATTCCTTCGCCTCTGGTTTTTTCGCAACCCTACGTTGCTCAGCCCATTCATGCGAGCCGGCCATGCCTGTCTCAAAGATGTTCTCGATACTTGTGCGGGTGTCAAACTCGACATCGGAAACATTATCGTCTTGCAAACCGCAGGGCGATCCGGACATTACAATCCTCACCTCCATATCCTCATGACCGCGGGCGGACTCAACCCACAGCAACAATGGAAAACCATCTCTTATATCCCCTACGAACTGATGCACAAAAAATGGCAATATCACTTGCTCAATATGTTGCGGGAAAGTATCACCGATCCCGTCGTCGAGAAGGACATCGACCGGGCATGGAGAGAATATCCCAATGGGTTTGTCGCTTTTCTACAGGAAGGAGACGTACCTCCGCGAGGAAAGGGGCTGGGTCAATACCTGGCAAAGTATGTCGTCTCGCCACCCATCTCGGTCCGTCGTATCGAAAGCTACGATGGACAATCCGTCAGCTACTGGTATCGTGATCACAAAACCGGGCAGATCGAACATAAAACCCTTCCGGCCCTCCAATTCGTTAGATGCATGGTCCAGCACATCCTGCCCAAGGGCTTTCAACGAATCCGCTATTACGGACTACATGGTAATGCCTGCTATAAAAGGGTCAGAGAATCCCTGTCGGAAATCCTCCCTGCTCAGATGCCCGATGATTCAAAGGGCTACCGCGTGCTGCCACCCAAGCCCTTCGCCCAACGCTTCTTCGAAAGCTTTGGTACGGAGCCACTGATCTGTGCAAAATGTGGTGACGATATGGTGGTGGAGTTGATTTATCATCCCAAATACGGTATTGTCAAACAGTATAAACTATTCGAGGAAATAACCGATGAACAGCAAAGACAATTCTATGGATCCGATGGAGGAATATCTGGAGTTCAACAATGTTCCCAGCCGATGGTTCAGCTATCGCTGCCTGGCTTGTGAGCATTCAGATTGGGTTGAAGATATCGTCGCCAAGGGATTCCCAAACTTCGTATGCCCAAAATGCGGGGCCAGCTTTAGATATGTGCCATCTGAATCGTCAAAACTATCTTTCGGACATCCTGACCACCCTTCCCGATAATTGTTAATCACGATTGTTTTCAAATGTATACTCAGCATCCAAAATCACTAAAAAAACAAATTCCTATACGCTCAAGTTAAGCTCAGAAATCAGGTCGTCATCGAACTGTTTCTGGTCCACGTCTGCTTTCAGCTCTGCTTCTTTGTGATTCGCCTGCATTTGAGCTAAGTTGGCCTCCATTCCCAAAAGCTGATCTTGCAGACTTACCTTCTGAGCATCCCGTCTTGCCTTGGCAGAGTCTAATTGCGATTGGGCATCCAGCGCCTCCAAATCGAGATCCGGGTTAGTTAGCTCCAAAATCACCGTATTCGGTTCTACCAC
>JABXJX010000026.1 GCA_013375375.1 Desulfobacterales bacterium
GGACCGCAGAGACCCCTGCCGAGCCGATGAGGGGGTTCATCTTTTCCTTCAAAAAAAGATTCATGATCTTTACGGTCAGGATCCCCCCCACGGTACAAATGGCAAAGTCGACCAGGCCGAAGGTAAAGATGAGCAACGGCTTGGCCGTGAGAAACTTTTCGGCCTGCATAGTGGCGCCTACGGAGATGCCGAGAAATATTGTGACGATATTCATAAGAGAGCCCTGTGCCGAGCCGGCTAGTCGTTCTACGACGCCGCTTTCCCGCATAAAGTTCCCCAGCATGAACATTCCCATCAACGGGGTTACCGCAGGAATCAAAAGGGCAATAACCCCTGCTACGATGAGGGGAAACAATATCTTTTCACGCTTTGACACAGGCCTGAGCTGTTTCATGACGATCTTTCGTTCTTTTTTCTTGGTCAACAGTCTCATAATCGGAGGCTGAATCAAAGGGACCATGGCCATATAGGAATAAGCGGCAAGGGCATTGGCCCCAAGAAGATTGGGGGCGAGCTTGGCAGTAAGATAGATCGTTGTCGGCCCGTCGGCCCCCCCGATAATCGCCACTGACGCGGCTTCCTTCATGGTAAACCCAAAGAGGAGGACCCCCAGGAATGTCACGAAGACACCGAGTTGGGCGCCGGCGCCGATGATCAAAGTCTTGGGATTGGCTATGAGGGGCCCGAAGTCGGTCATGGCCCCGAGTCCTAAAAATATGATGCACGGGATGACCTCCCATTCAATGCCGTAATGATAGAATATGTTGAAAAGTTCCCGTTTGCCGTGGGCGTCGAATCCCATAAGCGGGGTGAGGGGAAAATTGACAATAAAGATTCCGAAACCGATGGGGAGCAATAGTAAGGGTTCGTATTTCTTGGCAACGGCCAAATAAATAAACAAAAGGCCGATTCCCCACATGATAACGAGCTTGTAATGAAGATTGAAAAGCCCGGTTTGTGTATGCAAAATATTTAATAAAATATTAATAAACGTGTCCCAGGTCATGACTTAGTTCCTCAACTCATCATTCACAAATAATACGGCTCTCACCAGGTTGCATGGCAGGGTCTCCCTCTATCGTTACAGTCAGGTTTCGTGACATCTCCACGTCTACGATCTCTTTTCGTTTCTTGTTTAGCAAGTAATAAGCTACGTTGCTGGGTATGATTCCTTTTACCTGCGTGATGTTCTCTTTGAGGGTCTCAGAGCGAAGTCTTCTTAGAAATTCGAGCGCAAGCCTCTCGGCCGATGGAACCAATCCTTTTCCCTGACAGTGAGGGCAGGGTATAAAGCTCCCATATTCTACGGACGCGGCGATCCTTTGACGGGTGAGCTCCATGAGGCCGAACTTGGAAATTTTGCCTATGTCAATCCTCGCTTTGTCTATCTTGGTATGGTCCCTCATAGCCTTTTCTACAGCTGTATTGTGTTTGCGCTCGCGCATATCAATAAAGTCAATGACGACGAGGCCTCCCAGGTCCCTCAAACGGAGTTGACGTGCAGTTTCAGCCGCTGCCTCCATGTTGATTGCGTATGCGGTTGCTTCCATGGAGGTCTTGCGTCTCGCCTTCCCGGAATTGACATCAATAGCCACTAATGCCTCTGTGGGATTAATCACAATGTGACCGCCCGATTTCAAGTGGACCCTGCCCGCAAAGATGGAACCGATCTGGTCCTCGATCCGGTTTTTGGTGAAGATCGGCTCGGGGTCTTTATATGGCTTAACGATCTTTGCGTGTCTGGGAGATATGATGCGCATGAAATCCTTCACATCCCGATAAACGTTCTTGTCATCTATAAGGATTGTACTGACATCGGATGTAAAATGGTCCCGGATGGCGCGAATGGCAAGATGGCGTTCCTTGTAAAGGAGGCAAGGGGCCGGGCCGGAAATACCCTGTTTCTTAATATTCTTCCACAGGCGAAGCAGGTAGCGGATGTCTTTTGAAATCTCGCGTTTTTTCTGTAGCTCCCCTGCTGTGCGAACAATAGTGCCGAAACTTTCAGGAATTTCCAGGGAATCCATGATATCCTTGAGGCGCCGGCGTTCTTTTTCATCTTCGATTTTCCTCGAAACCCCGGAGGTTTTTCCGCCGGGCATCAAGACCGTATAGCGGCCTGGCAAAGAGATGTAAGTGGTAAGCATGGCCCCTTTGTGCGCAAGAGGCTCCTTAGTGACCTGGACCAGGAGTTCTTGGCCGCGCTCTATGAGGTATTGGATACCTGAGGCCGCTCGCTTGTTGGATGAAGACTTGGCAGCATAGTAGTCACTGTGGATCTCATGCTGCTGCAAGAAGCCGTTTTTCTCTGCCCCGTAGTCAACAAAGGCGGCTTGCAAGCTCGGCTCCACCCGGGTCACCACCCCTTTATAGATGTTCCCCCGGGTTATTTCGCCGGCAGCGGCCTCAATACTGAAATTCTCCAGATGGCCTCCCTTTACCAGGGCAATACGGCATTCTTCCGGATCGACGGCGTTGATGAGGATCTTGAGTCGTTCTTTTTTCTGTGTCATTGCTTAGACCACACCTTGGTCATTTTGTAAGTTATTCATACTCAACAGGCAACCTAAAAATATACATTTAGACCGAAATTGATTCATATTCAAGTAATAATTCCATGCCACAATGGATCCCTGCCCGTGTTTCGTGTCAGTAGATCTTGTTCTTGCCGACTTCGCCAGAGTGGCCCTGGCTACGACGGCTGAATCGGACACGGGAAACGGACACCGACACGAGTTGAATAGGGTGGTTTGCCGTTTCCCTCGTTCTATGGGCTATATCGCTTGACAGACAAGGGCTGGAAGAGATAAAAAGATCTATTGAAACAAAGGCTGGGCTTATCGCTGAAGATCCCCATAGGGCAAAGACGGGGAGAATGATTGAAGGGCTACACTGCACTTGCAATAGCAACCGGTGAATTCCCCTGATCATATGTGACATCATACATATATAACAGATTTGGCAGTCATGATCGAGGAAAAAAACAGAGAAAACTCAGACAAGTATTTTGTGGGTATTGATGCGGGATCGGTGAGCCTTAACAGTGTCGTCATCAACCAGGCCAAAGAAATCATCTACGAGTCTCCTTACAAGCGTCATCTGGGAAAAGTGGAAGAAGAGGTTCTGAAGCTTATCCATGAATTGTATGAGAAACTGGGCAGCGAAAAGCTAAAGGCCTTTGCTTTCACAGGGAATCACGGGCAGAAGATCAGCCGACAGGTTGGTGGCTTCTATGAATTTGAAACCATTAGCCAAGTGCTTGGGGCTCTACACGTAGAACCGAATGTAAGAACGATCATCAGCATGGGAGGCCAGGACACAGCCATTTTCCAGATCAACCATGACGATGACGGCTGGGAACTTGATTACTTTAATGCCAACGGTCCATGTGCATCCGGCACGGGGTCCTTTATTGATCAACAGGCACAACGATTGGCCACATCCATCTATGACAAGAAGGTAGATATATCCCAGGATCAGATTGATAATATACTGGTTGACTTTATCAAGCTCGGCCTTGAGAGCCGGATTCCTGCCAATGTAGCCTGCAGGTGTACGGTCTTTACCAAGTCGGATATGATCCACTTGCAGAATAAGGGGGAGAGGCTTGAAGATATCATTTACGGACTGCATGTGGGGAATGCCAGGAATTATATGAGCACCATTGTGTCGAATCGCGTACTTGAACAGCCCATTCTTCTCGTCGGCGGGCTCTCAATGAATGAACTCCAGGTGCGCGCCTTTGGAAGCTATCTCCCCGGCTTGATCGTTCCCGGGCATAACACATCGATCGGTGCCCTGGGGGTGGCATTACAGGCACTTGAATTGGGGATAGAAAATCGTCTGAATCCGGATGGATCGATAGTCATTGGGAAGACAGATCCCTTTGGCCTGCCCCTGGCATCCAAACTGGAGCTGAAGCAGACGGATTTTCCAGAGGACAACGAGGTTAGAAACAGGCTGATCAATAAGAAGATCCCGGTTTATCTGGGTATCGATATTGGCTCCACAACCACCAAGCATGCCCTGATTAATGAAGATCATGAAATCATCCATAAAAGATATGTACATACCCAGGGAAAACCGGTTGAGGTGACACAGAAGCTGTTGAAAGCCATTCGTGATGAAATTGGAGATAAGGTTGATATTATTGGAACGGCCACGACCGGCTCAGGTAGAAATGTTGTTGGGGATTTTCTGAATGCGGACCTTATCATCGACGAGATCACGGCCCACGCCAGGGGGGCCGTTGAGATAGATGCCACAATTGACACGATTTTCGAGATTGGTGGTCAGGATTCAAAGTACATTTATATAGCCAACACCTATCCACTTGATTTTGATATGAATAAAGTGTGTGCCGCCGGCACGGGGAGTTTCCTCCATGAACTTGCCAACAAGTACGGCATCAACATCGTGGGTGAATTCCAGGAGATCGCCCTCTCTTCGGATCATCCCATAAAATTGGCAGAGCGATGCACTGTTTTCATGGAATCAGACCTGGTTTCCTATCATCAAAAAGGGGTTTCAAAGAATGATCTCATAGCAGGTCTTTGCTATGCCGTTGTTTACAATTATCTTAACCGTGTTGTGGAAAAGAGAAAGATAGGCAGAAAGGTTATGTTTCTCGGGGGTCCTTCTCTAAACAAAGCTGTGGTGGCGGCCTTCGAGAATGTCCTCGGTCGTGGTCTTGTCGTCCCTAAGCACAGGGAAGTGCTCGGCGCCTTTGGGGCTGCTGTTAGCCTGAAGGAAAAGATAGTTCGTGAAGACAAGAGGAAAAGTAGCTTCCGTGGATTGAATAGCGCCATAAACGATCAAATGGCTTACAACGAAAAAATCTGCCGTGCAGACCACAACTGCCACAACCAATGCAAGCTAAAAATATACGATTTTGACGGCCGGAAGAGTATCTGGGGAGGGGAGTGCGGCCGGTATGAATTGGTCGGGAGAAAAGGCCGAAAAAAAGAGAACTACTTTCAATTGAGAGAGAAGATATGGCAGGCCCATATGTCGGGTGTCTACAATGAGCTGAGCAAAGAGCCCGTCATGGAGTTGGACGGCCGGCCGACCGTTGGGATGCAAAGGGCGCTTTACTCCCTCCAATCCGGGGTTCTATGGGCACATTTTTTTGAACGGCTCGGTTTCAGACTTATCCTGACCCCGCCCACCAACACCCATATCTCCAGTTCAGGGATCGAAGCCATGACCGCGGAGACCTGTTATCCTGTCAAGGTATCACATGGTCATCTCAAGGAACTTATTGGAAAAACAAGATACCTGTTTTTGCCCTCCATGATCAATATGCGCACCCCGGAGGACTCTGAAGCGGGGTTTTATTGCCCCCTTGTACAGGCAAACCAGTATATGGTTCGCAATGCCCTTGACCTTGATAAGGGCTCCATTCTGAGCCCCATTATCCATCTAAAATATGATACACCCAGCCTCGCCCTGGAACTAGGGGAACAGCTTTCGAAAAGGCTGGGAAAAAGTAGGCTGGAAATAAGAAAGGCCCTGGAATATGCACTGGAGAGGCAGGATGGATTCATCAGGGCAATGCATGAAAAGGGCAGGGAAATCATGGACGCCCATAGCCCTGAAAGCCCTTTAGTCGTGGTCACAGGGCGTCCTTACAACCTGTATGATGAAAGACTGAATTTAAGACTCGGACAGAACTTAGCCAAGATCGGCGTTAGCGCTCTGCCCATGGACTTTATTGACGTCACCTCTGTAGACCTTTCTGATTTTCCTTCCATGTACTGGGGATTGGGAGCCAGGATCCTGAGGACCGCTAAATTCATACAGGGCCATCCCGACTACTTTGGTCTCCATATCACCAACTTCAGCTGTGGTGCGGACTCTTTTATTGAGCATTTTTATAAGTACATTATGGGAGATAAGCCCTACCTCATTTTGGAACTGGATGAGCACAGTGCCGTAGCCGGTGCGATGACAAGACTGGAGGCTTATAAAAATGTCATTGAAAACACCATGCAGAAACTCGATAGCGAACTGTATGCCGGATTAAGAGCAGCCGGTTGAGGCAAAACATGGAAGCACAAAAGACTGCGACCTTTCTATCCCTTTCTGAAAATGTCGGACAATTCAGCCTGCTGGACAAGACCTTTCTAATACCAGAGATGAACAGAATAGGGGCTCATCTCCTTGCCGGGGCCTTCAGGAGTTTTGGCGTTAATGCCCTGGTCATGGGAACCTATGAAGGCCTTGATCTTGGCAAAGAGTTTACTTCAGGCAAGGAGTGTTTTCCATGCCAGGTGACTACCGGTGACATCCTTCTTTTCCTGAAAAAGGAAAAGGAAAGCCTGGGTGATGACTTTAACCCTGAAAATTACATATTCTTTATGCCGGAGTCGGAAGGTCCATGCCGTTTCGGAATGTATAATAAATATCAGAGGATCGTCCTGGATTCCTTCCCTGAATTTAGAAAAGTGAAAATCGGTTCGCTCACTTCAGAGGACTCCTATGCCCTTGAAGGCATGATTGAGAAGGAACGGGCCAGGGATTTCCGTAAGGCAGCCTATTTCTCTGTGGTGATAGCTGACATCTTAGACAGGCTTCTCTGGAGGATAAGACCCTATGAAAGAAAACAGGGTGCGACGGATGGTTTCATTGAGCGATCTATGATGACAATGGCCGATTCCTTTGAATCCTATGGTGCCAAGAAAGACTTTGACAGGATTCTTGGCAAACTGGAAGAGATCGTTGAGGAGGGAAAAGCCCTTATTGATCCTGACATCCCTCCAAAGCCACTCATAGGCATTGTCGGGGAAATCTACCTGAGAACCCATGTTCATTCCAATCAGGACGTTATCAGGGTGCTGGAACGATACGGGGCTGAGGTCGTGAACGCCTCTATTGCTGAATGGGTGGATTACACGACCTATGACAAGGTTAGGGCGGCAAAGGCAGGGCTGCGGTTGAATCTCAAACAATTTCGTTTCAACAAGGTGAAATCTTACCTTAAACAGGTCCTCAGCTATGGGGGGGATCTATTATACCAGCATATCAGACTTGATCAGGCCTACAAACGGGTAAAGCCTTTACTTGACCTGGCCGGGGATCATCGGGTAGCGCACCTGGAAAAAACCCTTATTAAACATGATCTCTATTCTTTCGAGTTGGGAACCGAGGCATGTTTGAGCATTGCCGGGATTATGGAATTTATGCACGAGGGGTATAACGGCGCTGTAAACGTATATCCTTTTACCTGCATGCCGAGCACCATTACCTCATCCATTATGAGACCCATCATGAATCATGAAAGGATTCCATTTCTGGACGCCCCTTATGATGGAACCTGTCAGCCCGGCAGGGAGGCTGCTATCAGGACTTTTATGTACCAGGCGTATCAGCACTATAAGAGACATGGGAGGAAAAAACATTGACGGCTTCGTAAAAAGTCCATCTGCGGCTATTATGGACTTTTGGGGCACCCATCCGGGCGAAGCGAACGGACCGTTTTATCTGTTGGCAGTCAAGGGGGATCTCAAAAAATCCCCCTTGGCTGCTAATGCACTATTTAGTGAGCAAGCCCGCCTCAGGCGGATCAAAAAGTTCATACAAAGGAGTGAAAAGGGGTTATGCAAAGGTCTCAACAGGTGAGCCGGTGCGACAGCCGCATATAGTGATTTGCCTCCTTCATGCGTCCCCGCTTTAGACATCCTGTTGCATAGATCGCGCACTTCTTTTTCAGGGCCGCCTTTGCTGCACGGTATTGCCTTAAACTTAACAAATCGCTTTCGAGGATCTTTTTTAGAGCATGTATGCGAAACCGGTCCATGCTGCGTTTCCTTGAAAGTTGGTCCGGGTGTCCGCCGCGCTTAATCACAAGCGGATCTTCAATTAAAGATATGGGGAACCGGCTGGCGATCCTCAGCCAAAGGTCATAATCTTCGCATACCGGCAACGTCTCATCAAAACCGCCTATCTTATCAAACAAGCAACGTTTCATCATCACGGCCGAAGGACTCACAATGCACAGTTCCAGGCAATGCTCAAAGATCATACCAGAGTATTTCTTGTGTCGTCTTTTGGGGTTGATCCGAATGCCGTTTCTTATCCATATTTCTTCGGTTTGACAAATTAGTGTGTCTGGGTGGGTGTTGAAAAACGCCACCTGGGCGGAGAGTTTTCCGGGGCGCCATAAATCATCCGAGTCGAGAAATGCGATAAAACGACCCGTAGCCCGGGCAATACCAGCGTTTCGGGCCGCGCTTACCCCTCGATGATTTTGTCTTACTATGCAGACCTCTTGATAGGATTCGAGGATCCGTAAGGTATTGTCGGTAGATCCATCGTCTACCACAATTATTTCGAAATCGCGAAAATCCTGAGCTAAGACCGAGTCAATGGCCTCCTTGAGAACCCATGCACGGTTGTAAGTAGGGATGATGACGCTTACATTTTGCATAAATGTATATTATTTTAACATAAAACACATTGAAAATCTCTAATATTTTATTGCTTTTTTAGGCTATACGACCTATTATTTCCTTGAAATAATAAATTATATATGGTATTCGTTATTACTCGTACAGTTAAAGGGCCATGATTAGTAAGTTGTATAAATTCCGGCACATCAGATGATTGATAAAATTTTAATCAACAGGGAGGATCCTGATTAAAGCGTTAAACGCACTCCTGGGGGCTGTCTCTAACGATTTGGCGATTGATTTAGGCACTGCCAATACGCTTGTATTTGTTAAGGGTAAGGGAATAGTGCTTAGTGAACCTTCTGTTGTCGCGGTTCGTACCGACAACAAGCATAGAAACAGGGTGTTGGCGGTTGGGGCAGAGGCCAAGCGGATGCTGGGAAGGACACCGGGCAATATTGTTGCCATTCGTCCTATGAAAGATGGCGTTATTGCGGATTTCGAGGTGGCCGAGGCGATGTTGCGACACTTTATTCGAAAGGTGCATAACCGCGCAAGGCTCATAAGGCCCAGGATAATTATTGCGGTCCCCTCGGGGATTACGCAAGTTGAGAAGCGTGCCGTGACGGAATCGGCCGAATCAGCGGGTGGTCGCGAGATATTTCTAATTGAAGAACCCATGGCTGCGGCCATAGGTGCGGGGCTTCCGATCACGGAGCCTACCTGTAATATGGTCGTTGATATCGGGGGCGGCACTACCGAGGTGGCCGTTATATCACTTGCCGGTATTGTTTATAGCCGTTCGATTCGGGTGGGCGGAGATAAGATGGACGATGCCATCGTTCAGTACATAAAACGGAAGTACAATCTTCTTATTGGAGAAAGAACGGCGGAAATTATCAAAACAACTATCGGAAATGCCTTCCCTGATCCCGAAAACATAGAGACCCTTGAAGTCAAGGGGAGGGATCTGGTATCGGGTATTCCGAAAATCCTTGCCATAGATTCCGAAGAAGTCCGCATTGCGATTTCCGAACAGATCGATTCCATTGTAGAGACTGTCAAAATAGGCCTTGAACAGACCCCTCCTGAACTGGCAGCCGATATCGTCGACAGGGGGATAGTTATGACCGGAGGCGGGGCATTGCTCCACAACATGGACACATTGCTCCGAGAGGAAACCCGGTTACCGATTACAGTGACCGAGGATCCGCTTTCAACCGTTGTCCTGGGGTCAGGGAGGGCCCTGGAGGATCTTTCTATCTTGAGAGAGGTTATGATCCAGTAACGAAAAATTCCTTCCTAACTATATCATTATGAGTTCCCAACCAAAAAAACCTTCCCTCCACACTCATGAGACATGTTTTCAAAAAGATTAGTAAGGATTCTGGGTGTTGTCCTTTTTGTCTTGATCAATATTGTACTCCTTTCTATTAGCGCCAAGCATACTCATCGGCATACAATAATTGACAGATTGGTAATAGCGGGAGTAGCACCCCTGCAAGAGTGTGTGATTAATACCATGCGCTTTTGTCGTAATATATGGCGTCATTACTTTTATTTGGTGGAAGCCCGTGAGGAGTGCGATCGGATTAAGGGGATGATTGCCAAGGCTGAGATAGAAAAAAGCCGGTATCTGGAATCTGAGTTGGCCTGCGAACGTCTTCGGGAGCTGCTTGAGGTGAAATCCGAGGTTTCCCACCGTATACTCCCCGCACAAGTGGTAGGTCTCGACCCCTCTGGTTGGTTCAAGACTGTTATTATCAACAAGGGAACCAAAGAGGGAGTTTCCAAAGGAATGGCCGTAATAGCCCCTGGGGGAATCGTGGGTCATGTTGTTGGAGCGTATTACCGGTACGCCAAGGTCCTGTTGATCATTGACCGCAATAGCGCCATTGATGCGCTTGTTCAGCGAACACGCTCACGGGGTATCGTTGAGGGGGACACCAGTGAGAATTGCCGCTTCAAATACATTGCGAGAAAAGCTGATATAAAGATTGGAGATATTGTTATATCATCAGGACTGGATGGACTTTTTCCCAAAGGTCTGCGGGTGGGCGCAATCTCAGAAATTTCCGTGCCGCCGTCAGGGCTCTTTCAGGAGGTAAGGGTTCGACCGTTCGTTGATTTCACAAGATTGGAAGAATTGCTGGTGATACTGGAATGAGGAAAACATAATGGCCCTTTTGCTATATTTTGTGCTTGGGTTGTCCACGATTCTGGCACAGACTACGATATTGAGACTTGACGGTATTCTCTACGACCTATTAATTCCCCTTGTTGTTTTTTTAAGCCTTAATTTTCCAAAGAGGAAGGGTATCCTGGTGGTGGTAATTCTCGGCCTTATTATGGATATTCTTTCCGGCGCGATATTTGGCCTTTACCTTAGTATCTATTTCTGGATATTCCTATCTGTAAAAGGCCTGTCAAAGTGCTTTGATGTGGGTGATACTATATTTCAGTCCGTTTTGATCGGTGTGTGCGTGCTTGGCCAGCATTTCATGTTTTGCGCCCCATGTAAAGGCGCCCAATTGCTGACTGTTCGGGTGGTCCCTGTTTTGTTACAGACTGTTTTTGCCATGCTTACCGGCCCCGGTATTCTTATGCTTTTGGAAGCGCTTCATATCCGACTTCAGGCGGCTATCAGGCGCTTAGAGAGAAACAGGGGGATTGCAATCAGGTAATGGATAGGTATCTCCACACAGTCGATAGCGATTGGTACAGGCACAGGGTCTCCGGAGCAGTGATATTTGTTCTTGTTGCTTTTTCAATTCTTTTAGTGCGCCTTTATTATCTGCAGATCATAGAAGGAGACGAATTTAGACGACAGTCCCAAGAAAACTGCTTCAGACTTCAGAGCATAACTCCGGCGCGCGGTTTCATCTTTGATCGCAATGGGGTGCTGCTGGTGGAAAACCGTCCCAGTTTTAATGTTTCTATTATTTCAGGGGATGCCAAGGATCCCAAAAAGGTTCTCCACAAACTGACTGAGCTGTTAAATATTGTTCCTGAGACCCTCTTTGCAAGGCTTGTTGAAGCCAAGGGGGTGCCTTCCTTTAAACCCATTCTTTTGATGCGCGACGTTAGCCGTGATGCCGTAGCGATCATAGAGGCACACAGGCTCGACCTGCCCGGAATTGTGATAACCGTGGAGCCGACGCGTCATTATATTGAGGATAATCGAGCATCGCATCTGCTTGGCTATCTAAGTGAGATCAGTCGCGGGGAATTGAAAAGTGGGAGCTTCCCCGACAATAAGATGGGAGATTTTATTGGAAAATTCGGGGTGGAAAAGGCCCTTGAGCCTTATTTTCATGGAAGGCGAGGGAAACAGCATGTCGAGGTCAATGCCTTTGGCCTGGTTACAAGAATTCTTAAAACCGAAGAGGCAATACCCGGTAAGAATATCTATCTGACATTGGACATCAAGCTTCAGCGCAAGGTTGAGGCATTACTTTCAGGAAAGGTTGGAACTGCCATTGCCATGGACCCCTCCAATGGCCATATATTGGCTATGGCGAGCAGCCCTGCCTATGACCCTAATGCATTTGCCGAGGGTATGACATACGAGTTATGGAATAACCTCGCTTCCGATCAGTTTCACCCGATGGAGAACAAGGCCATTCAGGGACAGTATCCTCCGGGGTCGACCTACAAGATTGTAACTGCCATAGCCGGGCTGGAAGAGGGGGTAATCACTGAACACACAAGGCTCTTCTGTCCTGGGCACTACAGGTACGGCAATCGTACCTTTCGATGCTGGAGGCGCGGCGGGCACGGATCCATGAACATTATAGATGCGTTGGCCCAATCCTGTGATGTCTTTTTTTATCAGGTAGGAGAAAAATTGGGGGTAGATCGATTGGCAAGATATGCCAATGCCTGCGGTCTGGGTTCGCCCACGGGAATCGATCTTGACAAAGAAGCAAATGGCTTAGTGCCTACCTCAGTATGGAAGTTGAACCGGATGGGGATACCCTGGCAAGGAGGAGAGACCCTTTCCGTTGCCATCGGTCAGGGGTTCAATCTGGTTACACCTGTCCAGATGCTTAGCCTGATATCTGCGGTTGCCAATGGGGGGATACGATACAAGCCATCAGTTGTTGGGCGGGTTGAATCCCCGGATGGCTCGCTCGTCGAAAAGCAGTTGCCGGTGGCCTTAGGCAGATTCTCTGCCTCGACAAAGACGCTTCAGCTCATAATGAGAGGCTTAGTTGATGCGGTCAACAAGACTACAGGAACGGGATGGATCGTACGAATTCCTGGTGTCAATGTAGCCGGAAAGACCGGAACGGCTCAGGTCGTCGCACTTGAAGAAGATGACAAGGGAAAACCTCTTGAGAGTCAACCTCGTCATCTTAGAGACCATGCATGGTTTATTGCTTTTGCGCCTGCTGAAGAGCCTAAGATAGCCGTGGCTGTGCTGATAGAACACGGCGGTCACGGCTCAAAAGCGGCAGGCCCTGTTGCAAGAGAGATGATCAGGACATACCTGAGGGATTGACAATCCAATGATTGATCGAAGATTATTGCAACATTTTGATTGGATCTTATTAGCCCTGGCCATGGTTATTGGAGGGATTGGTATACTCACGCTTTACAGCGCGGTCTCTGCCAATGCGGAAGTAGCCGAGCTGAGAAGGCTTGTCTACATAAAACAGTCCTATTGGCTTGCAGTCGGCACCGGCGTGATGATTCTATCGGTTTTGTTCAACTACAGGTGGCTAAACCGTCTGGCATCACCTATTTACATCTTGTCAATAGGGCTATTGGTTATCGTACTATTTGCGGGGAAAGAGGTGTCGGGTTCCCAGCGATGGCTTGTCCTGGGCCCTATTTCGTTTCAACCCTCGGAACTGGTGAAAATTTCTCTCGTAATTATACTAGCGCGATATTTTTCTCGTCATGCCACTGAAAGAGGGTTTTCCCTTAAGGAACTTTGGAAGCCGTTAATTTGGACCTTGATCCCCTTTGTATTGATTGTAGTGCAGCCCGACCTCGGCACAGGCCTTATTGTCTTGCTGATAGCGGCAACAGTGACCATATTTGTGAAGATTGAGCGCAGATCACTCATGTTCTTGACCGCGTCCGGTATTGCAGGGTCTGTGGTAGCCTGGTTTTTCCTGAAAGGATACCAGAAGCAGCGGATCCTGGCATTTCTTGACCCGGAGGGAGATCCGTTGGGCGCAGGCTATCATATCATTCAATCAAAAATTGCGGTCGGTTCAGGATTGTTTTTTGGTAAAGGGTTTTTAAAGGGGACCCAGAATGCCCTGTCTTTTCTTCCCGAACAACATACGGACTTTATTTTTTCAGTATTGGCCGAGGAGTGGGGATTTTTTGGATCATCCGTGGTTGTGTTGCTGTATCTCTTGGTAGTAATATGGGGGTTGAGCATAGCGATACGCTCAAAGGAACCTTTTGGCACCATATTATCCGTTGGCCTGATCAGCATGATATTTTGGCAGGCTTTTATTAACGTGGCAATGGTGCTGGCGTTGCTGCCTGTAGTTGGTGTTCCCTTGCCACTTATCAGCTACGGGGGGTCCTCGGTGCTGACTACCATGATTGCTACAGGAATCTTATTGAACATCAGTATGCGCAGGTTTTTGTTCAAGGAATGATTTTGCTTTAGTTCCTTAGTTCTAATATTCGTGTTTTTTCTGGCATAATATTTTTTGTCGTATTTAATCTGAAGTGAGCTAAAGTTGAAAGTGCCTAAAGTTAAGGTATTCTATCTGTCTCACAATTGTTGTTGCCGAAGGCAAGTTCCACAACTTTAGCTCACTTCAGGCACTTTAGCTCACTTCAAATGGAGGTTGATATGAAAAAAACAAGAAAGGGGATACAGACATTTTTAGGGCCGGAGACGACCCTGGAAGGGAAACTCGTATTTGAGGGGACCGTGCGACTCGACGGCCATTTTACGGGGACCGTAGAGAGCAAAGAGGGGACGATGGTTGTAGGGGACAAGGCGGTTATCCATGCGGACATTTTGGTGCACACGGCCGTGGTATGCGGAGAGGTGAGCGGTAATATCAATGCCACAAACCGAATTGAGCTGCATTCACCGGCACGGGTGTTTGGTGATCTGTGTGCTCCCACGGTGGTCATTGATGCAGGGGTGGTTTTCCATGGTAATTGTAGCATGAAACCACAGGATAGTGCTTCCGGCAAGACCATTGATTTGTCCGAGTGGCAGACATAAATGCACAAACAAAGAAAAAAACCTTTGACAAGTCGGCTGTATTGAGATATAGACGAACAGCTTTATTCGGGTAGATGGAAAAGGAATTGCCCGATTTATTTGCCAAAACCCCCAAAATCAGAGAATAGGAGTGCATTATGATCAGTGTTGATTGGTCTCTGTTCTTACAGATGGCAAACTTCGTTGTGCTGATCTTAATCCTGAACGCCATCTTCTATAAACCTATCCGCAACATACTCATCGAGAGAAAGAAAAAGGTCCAAGGTTACGAGCAGGGTATTGAGGCCCTTCAAGGGGATGCTGCCGAAAGTGAGCAGACCTTTCAAACAAAGATTGGTGAGGCCAAGACCAAGGGCTTTCAGGAGAAAGAGGCCCTGAAGCAAGTGGGCCAGGAAGAGGAAAAGCAGCTCATCAGTGAAATCAACCAGAAGGCACAAGCGGATTTGGAGGCCGTGCGTGCCCAGATTGCTAAAGATGCCGAGGGTGCCAGGGGTAAATTAAAGGCAGAGACAAAGGCTTTCTCTGGTGCTATTGCTGAAAAGATATTAGGGAGGTCTGTATCATGAAGGCGTTTGTCAGGATGAGAAAGGCACGTTATTTTATCATCCTTTTTATCGTTGTTTCAGCCCTCTTTGCATTTGGATCAGTTTGGGCCTCGTCTGAAGGCGGGCACGGGGATAACAGTGGTAAAGTCAAGGATTTGATATGGCGCACCATGAACTTTGGAGTGCTTGCCGTGGCATTGATTTTTCTTTTGAGAAAACCGATTGCCAAAGGCCTTGCAGCCCGGCGCCAGGGGATCAAGGATCAGTTGGATGACCTGGAAAGACAGAAGCGGGAGGCTGAAAAGCAACTTGCTGAATACAAAGAAAAACTGACCCGTCTGGACGAGGAAGTTGAAAAGATCGTTGCCGATTATGTCCAGCAGGGTGAGGCGGTAAAGGTGAAGATCATAGAAGAGGCAAAGTCTGCCGCTGAAAAACTTCAAGAACAAGCCAAGAAAAACATTGAGCACGAATTTCAGAAAGCCAGGCAGCAACTGACGGCGGAGATGGCCGAGCAGGCCGTGACCATGGCAGAAGAATTGATCAAAAAGCATATAAATGATGAAGATCAAAAGCGCATCATAGATGAATATTTGACAAAGGTGGTGGTGGCTCAGTGATAAGCATCAGGATTGCGAGACGGTATGCCAAGGCACTACTGTCCATCGGCAGGGAAGACGGCCAGGCAGAGACATACAAAGAAGAGCTGGGAAGTCTTGTGAAGCTCTTGGAGGAACAAAAGGAGTTGGACCAAACTCTCTGCAATCCTTTGTATGATCCTGAGAGCCGGAAGAAGGTCTTGGAAGCCGTTGTAGAGCGTTCAGGTGTCTCTAAGGTCATGGCGTGTTTCTTGTTCCTGTTGTTTGACAAGGGCAGGATCCAGTACTTGAAAGATATATATGCCTTTTATGAGAAACTCACCGACGAACTCGCCAACATTGTCCGCGCCGACCTTGTATCGGCCGTGGAATTGCCGAAAAAAAGCATAGCGAAAATCCAGGCTGCCCTGTCCGAACAAATGGGCAAGAAGGTAGCGATGGAGACCAGGGTGGACCCGAACTTGATCGGTGGTGCGGTAACCAAGATCGGGGATTTGGTCTTGGATGGAAGTGTGAGAACTCAGCTTATGAGTTTAAAAGAATCTTTGCAAAGGAGTGAGAATATCTGATGGAAATTAGAGCTGAAGAGATCAGCGACATTATCAAGGGCCAGATTCAGGACTATGACAAGAAGGTGGACGTTAGCGAAACAGGAACCATCTTGTCAGTGGGAGACGGTATTGCCAGGGTGTATGGCGTAGAGAAGGCCATGTCCATGGAGCTTCTCGAGTTTCCCCATGGGATCATGGGCCTCGTCCTGAACTTGGAAGAGGACAACGTGGGCGTGGCGATCATGGGTGAAGACATCGAACTCCAGGAAGGAGACACCTGTAAGCGGACCGGCAAGATCGCGGAAGTTCCTGTGGGCGATGCGGTCGTGGGCAGGGTCATTTCTGCATTAGGCGAGCCCTTGGACGGGAAGGGGCCGATCGAAGCAACAGAGTCCCGCCGGGTCGAGATGATTGCGCCAGGGGTTGTTGCCAGGCAGCCGGTCAAGGAGCCCATGTATACGGGCCTTAAGGCGATCGATTCCATGACACCCGTGGGCCGTGGACAGCGAGAACTCATCATTGGCGACCGCCAGATAGGAAAGACGGCCGTTGGGGTGGACGCCATCATCAACCAGAAGGGCCAGGATGTGGTCTGTATTTACGTGGCATGCGGTCAAAAGAAATCGACGGTTGCTCAGGTGGTCGAGGTGTTAGATCGACACGGTGCCATGGAATATACCACGGTGATATCTGCCTGCGCCAGTGATCCTGCGACCCTTCAGTATATCGCTCCTTATGCGGGTTGTTCCATGGGAGAGTACTTTCGGGATACCAAGCAGCACGCCCTGATTATTTATGATGACCTTTCAAAACAAGCCGCGGCCTATCGCCAGATTTCCCTCCTCTTGAGACGTCCCCCTGGACGCGAGGCCTATCCCGGAGACATCTTTTTTAACCACTCCCGCCTCCTGGAGCGGGCGGCTAAACTCAATGATGAATTAGGTGCCGGTTCCCTTACGGCTTTACCTATTATCGAAACGCAGGCTGGCGACGTTTCTGCCTATATCCCCACCAATGTGATCTCCATTACGGACGGGCAGATCTATCTGGAGCCGGCGCTTTTCTTTTCCGGTGTCCGTCCGGCCATTAATGTGGGGCTATCTGTCTCTCGCGTGGGGGGTGCGGCCCAGGTTAAAGCGATGAAGCAGGTGGCCGGCTCTTTGCGTCTTGACCTAGCCCAGTTCCGTGAACTCGAGGCCTTTGCAGCGTTTGGCAGCGACCTGGACAAGGCCACCCAGCAACAGTTGACCCGGGGAACGCGCATGGTGGAGATCCTGAAGCAGCCCCAGTATCAGCCACTTACCCTGGAAAAACAGGTGACCATTCTATATGCCGGAACAAAGGGCTATCTGGACAAATATCCTCTGGATGTCCTGGGCAAATACGAGGCCGGGCTGTACCCGTTTATTGAAAGCAAGTATCCTCAGATTTTCACGGAGATTGCAGAAAAGAAGGTCATTGGCGACGACCTTGACAAGACCATGGCAAAGGCACTTGCTGAATACGATGAGGAGTTCAAGGACACGATCAAGTAGTCCATGACGGGCAACTCCTGAATATAGCATAGGGGTAAGGCATGGCAACACTTAAGGACATAGAGAGAAAGATCGGAGCGGTCAAGAAGACGCAAAAGATCACCAAGGCCATGAACATGGTGGCAGCCTCCAAACTGAGTCGGGCCCAGGAAAATATGGAGGCCTTCAGGCCTTATGCAGATAAATTTGCCCAGGTCCTGGGGAGCCTGGCCGAACGTATAGAAGCAGACGAGGAGCATGCCCCCCCACTCCTTGTGCCACGGGAAGAAGTCAAGACCGTTGATCTGGTTTTGATGACGTCTGACCGCGGGCTGTGCGGGAGTTTCAATACGAACTTGATTGCCACGGCCGAAAAATTTCTGAAAGAAAAGGCCGACGAGGATATTGAAACACGGCTCATTTGTATGGGGCGCAAGGGACGCGACTACTTTCGTCGTAGAAAGTACAACATTCTCAGCGACCACATAGGCATAGTGGGCGCAAGATTTGGCTTTAATGTGGCAGTCACTACCGGACAGGGGCTGATCGATAGCTTTCTGGGCGGCGAAACCGATGAAGTCCATATGCTTTTTTCCGAATTCGTGTCCATGGCAAGACAGGTGCCGACCTTAAAGCGGCTGTTACCCATAGCTGGGGTCGAGAAGGTTGAGCAAACTCAAGAGGCCGAGCAGGTGGGATATGTCCCGGAACATATCTGCGAACCTTCGGCAGAGGAGCTTATGGGGGAAATGCTTCCCAAGCATGTGTACGTTCAGATATTCAGCGCTTTGCTTGAAACGTCCACAAGTGAGCATGCAGCCCGCATGGCAGCCATGGACAATGCCACGAGCAACTGTGCTGACATGATCACCTCGCTCACCCTGATCTATAACAAGGCCCGTCAGGCAGCCATTACCGCGGAGCTTATGGATATCGTGGGCGGCGCCGAGGCCCTCAAGGGTTAGTGAGGGTTTATTCAGCTTAAAGAAGTTTAATAGACATACGGGAGGTTGAGAAGATGGCACAAGAAGTAGTAAATATTGGGACAATCACCCAGGTCATCGGCAATGTGGTCGATGTGGAGTTTCCAGAGGGGGACCTTCCGCTGATCTACACGGCCCTGTTCGTCAGCAATCCGGGGATCAGTGACGAAGAAGACAACCTGGTTATAGAAGTGGCCCAACACCTGGGTGACCGGGTGGTGCGCACTATTGCCATGGATATGACTGACGGGCTCGTCAGGGGGATGCCTGTAAAGAACACGGGCAAACCCATCATGATGCCTATAGGCGAAGCAGGTCTGGGACGGGTTCTCAATGTGGTGGGGCGGCCTGTGGACGGACTTGGTCCGGTCGTGTCAGATAAGTATGCTCCTATTCACCGGCCATCACCATCATTTATAGAACAGGATACCACGGTTAAGGTGCTGGAAAGCGGCGTGAAGGTCATGGATTTGCTGGTTCCCTTCCCCCGTGGCGGTAAGATGGGCATGTTTGGCGGTGCTGGTGTCGGAAAGACCGTCATCATGATAGAGATGATCCACAACATCGCCAAGGAGCACGGCGGTATTTCTGTCTTTGCAGGTGTGGGAGAACGGACCCGCGAAGGCAACGACCTTTATCTTGAAATGAAAGAATCTGGCGTGCTTCCAAGGTGTGCTTTGATTTACGGACAGATGACCGAACCCCCAGGAGCCCGGGCCCGGGTGGCACTGTCTGCACTTACCGCTGCAGAGTATTACAGGGACGAGGAAGGCATGGATGTCCTCTTTTTTATGGATAATATCTTTCGCTTTACCCAGGCAGGCTCGGAGGTTTCTGCCCTTCTAGGTCGCATGCCCTCTGCTGTGGGATATCAACCCACGCTGGCGGTTGACATAGGAGAACTCCAGGAGCGGATTACTTCCACCGACAAGGGTTCTATCACCGCAGTACAGTGCATTTATGTTCCGGCAGACGACCTGACAGACCCTGCCCCGGCCACCACTTTTGCTCACCTTGACGGCACCGTGGTTCTGAACAGACAGATCGTAGAGCTCGGGATCTATCCGGCTGTGGACCCGCTCGATTCCACTTCACGAATCCTGGATCCTCAGTACGTGGGCGAAGAGCATTACTCGGTTGCTCGGACGGTTCAGATGATCTTGCAGAAGTACACGGATCTCCAGGATATCATCGCAATCCTTGGCATGGACGAGCTTTCTGACGAAGACAAACTCACGGTTGGGCGTGCCCGCAGGATACAACGATTCCTCTCACAACCCTTCCATGTAGCGGAGGAGTTTACCGGCACACCGGGCAAGTATGTGAAGATCGCAGATACGGTCAAGGGGTTTAAAGAGATCTGTGAGGGGAAACACGATGAGCTCCCTGAACAGGCCTTCTATATGGTAGGCGGTATTGAAGAAGTCCTTGCCAAGGCCGAAAAAATGGCGGCCATTAAATAGCATTTAAGGGATAGGTGGCATTATGGCAGGCAAACTGATGTTAGAAGTTGTAACCCCTGACGGTTCGGTCGTTAGCGATGAGGCCCAGATTGTGGTCGCGCCAGGGGCATACGGCGAATTTGGCGTCTTGCCCGGCCACACCACGTTCCTGACAACCCTGAAAATAGGGATGCTCAGGTATAACGACCAGGGCGGCAATGAACGGCTTGTATTTGTGAACGGCGGCTTTGCCGAAGTTATGCTTAACAAGGTGACAGTCCTGGCCGAGTCTGCCGACCGACGCAGAGATATTGACGTCGAGCGGGCCAAGGCTGCTTTGAAGCGGGCGCAAGAACGATTACCTGAAGGCGCCAGAAGGGAAGACGTTGATTTTAGGCGCGCCCAAGTCGCCTTGCAAAGGGCGTTGGCCAGGGTTAGAATTGCAGAGACCAAATAAACAAGAATAGTATAACGACGATTACAAAGGGGTAAGTCGATTGACTTGCCCCTTCTTTTTTGGTATAAATTTAATATGATATCGGGGCACAGTCCCTGAATACATCTATGCGAGACATAGCCGCCATTATATTAGCCGCAGGACAGGGCACCCGAATGAAATCGGACCGGGCCAAGGTGCTCCATGAGATAGCCGGGGTGCCGATGATCCGGTATATTGTAGAGACTGCGCTCGCTGTCGTTGACGAGGTTGTGGTAGTTATAGGTCATCAGGCCGAGGCGGTGCGGGGAGTATTAGCGTCATACTCGATGCTTCGGTTTGCAGTTCAGGAAGAGCAGCTTGGCACAGGACATGCGGTGGTGTGTGCCATACCGGAGATTCCGGCCGACGTTCAGGATGTCGTTGTATTGTGCGGAGATACCCCGCTTATAAAATCGGACACAATACGCGCCTTGATTGATCAACACAGAGACCGCGAAAGCCTCCTGACCCTCATTACAACGACTCTTGCAGAGCCTTTTGGGTACGGGAGAATTTTTTCAGACGCACATGGCAACCCGATTCGTATTGTGGAAGAATCGGACGCAAGCGAATCAGAAAAGAAAATCCAAATTGTCAACACCGGGATCTATTGTATCAACATGACTTTTTTGAAAAAGGCCTTGGCAGGTTTGGACAACGATAATGCCCAGGGTGAGTTCTACTTTACTGATGTAGTAAAACAGGCATACAGAGACGGCAAACCTGCCGTGCTTTTTGAGATCAATGATCCGATTCAGGTGATTGGTATAAATACCAATGAAGAGCTGGCTAAGGTCGGCGAGTTTGTACGGCAGGCCATTAAGAGAGGGGACTAAAATCCTCTTGACTTTTCTATTAGGACTTGCCTATAGTGACTATAGTGAATTAACTTTATTGAGGAATCATGCTGACCGGATTAAGAGGGGCTTGTGGGAGAGGAGAATTTTCCCGGGCAATTTAAGAACCTGGAAGATAAGATAGAAGGGCTGGTTCAGACATATCGCGATCTCCATCAAACAAAGTCTGGATTGGAAGCCAGGGTGTCCGACCTTGAAGGGGTCCTAAAAGAAAAGGTGGTTGCTGAAGAACAGTACTCTGAAGAAAAGTCGGTTGTTCGGGAGAAGATAGAGGATTTGTTAAGTAGATTGGATCAGGTTCTTGGTTCGAAGTGACTGTTTGAGAGAACATCGTTCAAAGCACTTTTGATGGTATGCGGGACGGCGTCTCAGGAGATAGGAAACGAGACTCGGGCAATCAGTGGATAGATTAATCAACATAGAATTATTTGGGCAGTCTTATAAATTCAAAGCAAGCGGTCAAGTTTCGCGGCCCGAAGATGTTGCAAATTATGTGGCCGTACAGGTAGAAAAGGCCCGGGCGGCTGCCGAGGCACCGAGCAAAGTCGATATGCTCATTCTTGCTGCTTTGAATATTGCCAATGACTATTTTGAAATGAGGCGTAATTGCCAAAATCTTGTAAAAAATATAGATCAACGTAGTAAGATTTTGATTGAACATATTGATTCCAATGCTTAGGGCAATACGGGCGAGATCCCTGCCGTGTTCGTGATCGGTAGAAGTTTTTTGAGCCAACACGTACTCAAACGGGAACCTTTCCTTGCTTTGGTGTGCATGTTCTGTGGTTTACAGAAAAGCCTAAAGAAGCAACAAGGTGCCCACCTGTACAAATAGGTTCAAGAAAATCTGCTGACACGGCATTATGGCGGGGGACACCCTTCATAATATATAAAGCGTTATGACAGCAGGACCGTTTGTGTTGAGATATAATCAGGATGCAAGAATAATATATCCCTCGCGATTAAAGGGATGCCTTCTAATATATGACAGCGAAATAATTGTCCGAGTTCTCAATGGGTTAGCTATAGTTAGGGGACAGGCCAAGAAGGCGCGTAAAACGAGCGACAAGTTTTCAATCTGCAATACACCTTCATCCTACACTCAACCTGTTTAGGGTCTTTCCGTTGTGTTTCGCTTCCGTTGGTATCTTGCCCGTTAACATTTTGGAATTTTCTCTGTAAGACCAATACATTTCAGGTATTAAGGGGAGGTACCAGGTATGGACATCACCTCAGTCATATTTCTTTCTATCGGTGTTTTTGCCGCAGGCTTTGTACTTGCCTTCTGGATCCGCACTATATTGACAGCGGGTAAAATCAGGGCCGCAGGCGACGAAGCCCGAAAGATCACAGAAGAGGCTAAAAAACAATCCGAGACTATTCAGAAGGAAGCCAGGCTTCACGCAAAAGATCAACTCTACCAAATGAAGGTGGACTTTGAGAATGAGACC